>NZ_QKTN01000020.1:0-1384 GCF_003234515.1 Curtobacterium sp. MCBD17_034
GGCCGGCGTCAGTCGCGCCCCTCGGGCGCGACTGACGCCGGCCGGGTCCGTCGCCCGGCGGTCGCCACCGCCCTCCGGCCGGGAGGCGCGGTGCGGGGCCGGCACGCGCCTCCCGGCCGGTGGGTCGGCTAGAAGCCGAACCCGATCTTCTTGTCGATGAACTGGTTGGTGTACAGGTCGTCGGCCGTGAGCCCCGACTGGACGTGACCGCCGGACTTCTCGAAGATCGGCGCCGCCTTGGTGATGAACGAGTTCAGCCGGCTGGCGTCCATGTCGCCGACGTAGCCGTTGCTGCCGTCCGTGGCGACCTTGAGCTTCTTCATCTGCTGGACGGCGAACGCACCGACCTTGGCGTCGTAGGTCCAGCCGTTGTTGTAGTCCTGCACGAGCGTGTCGATGAGGTCGTTCGTCGGCGTCGGGTTCTTGAAGTAGTCCACGTCGGCCTGCTGCATGACCGGCACGAGCTTCTTCAGGCACGGGGTGAGCTTCGCCAGGTCGCCCGAGCGGACGGACATGGTCTCGGGGTAGGGGTTCCACCCCGTGCTCGAGACGAGCGAGGAGTCGAGCTTCTTGCCCCAGGCCGCAACCTCGTGCTGGTAGATGTACGGCTCGGCGGTCGCGAAGCCCTGCTGCGCGTCCTTGCCGCCCGCGGTCACGAACTTCGACGGCGTGCCGTCGTAGCTGCCGTCCTGGACGCTCGTCGGCAGGTAGCCCGCCTGTGCCAGGTAGGTCATGTACGCGGCGCCGCTGAAGTAGCGGACGACGCCGCCCTTGGCCTTGAGCGCCTTGCCGAGGCTCTTGATGCTGTCGACGCTCTTGTACGTCGCCGGGTCCCACATGAGGACCATGGGCGACTCGTCGTTCTCGGCGAACACCGCGGTGGTGGGCAGGTTGCCGGAGAACTCGACGGCCTCGTCCGTGGAGACGTAGCCGAGCGTGATCGACTTGTCCTGGTACATCTGCGAGCTCACCGTGGAGTAGCCGATCGCGGGACCGCCCGCGCGGATCTCGAGCTGCACACCCGTCGACTTGCCGTTCGCCATGAGGTCGCCCGTGACGGACTTGCCCGAGGCGTCGATCTTCGGGTTCGCCCCGAGCATCTGGTAGAGGTGCCCGTGGTCGGCTTCGGGGTTCCAGTCCGTCTGGACGACGACGGTCGAGGGGCAGACGCCGGACAGGTCGACGGCCGGGCCCTTCGCGGCGGACGACGTGGTCGCGGCGCCGGCGCTGTCCGACGTGCTCGTCGAACAGCCGGTGAGGGCGAGGGCGGTGACGCCGAGGGCTGCGGCGACGACGCCGAGACGGGTTCTGCTGCGCATGGGTGCTCCGTTCGTGGTGCAGGTCGGGGTGGTGCGGGTGCAGGGTGTGGTGGGAGGGGGAGACG
>NZ_QKTN01000021.1:0-1108 GCF_003234515.1 Curtobacterium sp. MCBD17_034
TGTACTGCCCAGGGACGTTGGTTGTGTTGCGACGACTCGCTGTAGTCGTTGGGATGTGAGAAGGACCTCCTGCAGTGGAGTGGAGCTGTCTAGTTCACACACTCTCCGCAGGAGGTCCTCGTGTCCCACGCTAACGCTGCCCTGACACCACGCCAACGCCTCCGGATAGGTCGTCTGATCGTCGATGACGGCTGGCCAGTCCGGCACGCAGCCCTGTTCTTCCACGTGTCCTGGCCGACCGCGAAGCGCTGGGCCGACCGGTATGCGGCCATGGGCGCCGAGGGCATGCATGACCGCTCGTCCCGTCCGCACCGGTCCCCGAACCGCACCCGCCCTGAGCTGGTGAAGAAGGTCGTCGCACTTCGCTGGCGAAAGCGCCTCGGTCCCGTTGGGATCGGCGGGCAACTCGGCATGCCGGCCTCGACAGTGCACGCCGTGCTGACCCGCTGTCGGGTGAACCGGCTGCACCACATCGACATCCGCACCGGCGAACTCGTGCGCCGTTACGAGCACGAACGTCCGGGCGCGATGATCCACGTCGACGTGAAGAAACTCGGCAACATCCCCGATGGCGGCGGCTGGCGCTACGTCGGCCGACAGCAAGGTGGGCGGAACCGGTCAGCAACGCCCGGTAAGGGCCGCAGCAAGCATCGCGGCCCGCTGATCGGGACCGCGTTCGTGCACACCGTGATCGATGACCACTCCCGCGTCGCTTACGCCGAGATCCACGACGACGAGAAAGCAGCGACCGCGATCGGGGTGCTACGGCGGGCCGTGTCGTGGTTCGCCGCACGCGGTGTCCGGGTGGAGCGGGTCCTCTCCGACAACGGCTCTGCCTACAAGTCCCACGCCTGGCGCGAGGCCTGCACTGAGCTGGAGATCACGCCGAAGAAGACCCGCCCCTATCGGCCGCAGACCAACGGGAAGATCGAACGCTTCCACCGCACCCTCGCCGACGGGTGGGCGTTCTCACGGCACTACCCGACCGAGCACGCCCGCCGGAACGCCCTCCCGGCATGGCTGCATCACTACAATCACCACCGGCCCCACACCGCCATCGGGAACCGGTCACCGATCACTCGGTTGACCAACCTCCCTGGGCAGTACA
>NZ_QKTN01000003.1:0-412603 GCF_003234515.1 Curtobacterium sp. MCBD17_034
CCACCCCGCCCAGCACCACACCGCACCGCACCACCCGGCCGAGCCCCACCAGCCGACCGCGCCCCACGAAGGAAGGCCCGCATGAAGATCTGGATCTCGTACGACATGGAGGGCGTCGCCGGCATCGTCGACTGGGACCAGTGCCGTCCCGGCGCGCCCGGGTACGCCCTGGGATGCGACCTGCTGCTGGCCGAGGTGAACGCCGCGATCGAGGGCGCGGTCGCCGGCGGCGCCACCGAGGTGCTCCTCAACGACTCGCACAGCCGCATGGCGAACCTCGACCCGCGGGCGATCGCGCAGCCCGAGGTGGTCCGGATGATCACGGGCCGCCACAAGCCGATGTACATGGTGCAGGGGCTCGATGCCTCGGTCGACGCGGCGTTCCTCGTCGGCTACCACGGCAGCATCTCCGGCGCGCCGTCCACGCTGTCCCACACGTACAACCCCGAGGTGTTCACCGGGGCCCGGGTGAACGGCGCCTGGGTCGGCGAGAGCGGCATCAACGCCCTCGTCGCGGCGCACCACGACGTCCCGATCGCGCTCGTCACCGGCGACGAGGTCACCTGGACCGAGACGGAGCCCTTCGCTCCCGATGCCGAGCACGTCGTCACGAAGACGTCGATCACCCGCGCGAGCGCCGACGCCCTGCACCCCGTCGTGTCGTGCGCACGGATCCGGGCTGCCGCGACCGCAGCCGTCGCGAAGGTGACCGCGGGCGGCATGCGCGCCCCGGACCTCCCGGCCGACACGACGCTGGAGCTCGACGTGCTGACGTCCGACATGGCCGACGTCGCCACCTGGGTCGGCGGCGTCGACCGGGTGTCCGAGCGCACCATCGCGATCAGTGGCGGCGACCTGCTGTCGGTGTTCACGCGCTTCGTCGCCGTCAACTACATCACCCGGCAGGCGGGCGGCCGATGACCGGGGCTGCGGCCGAGCAGGCGGGCCGTCGCGACGAGGAGGCCATCGCGCGCCCGCAGGGCACCCGGATCTGGGACATCGCGCCGACGCGCGGCTGGTCCCTCGCCCTGCACGGCGGCGCGGGCGGTCGGATCGCGGAACTCGCCGAGGAGGACCGGCAGCGGTTCGAGGCCGGGCTCGCGGCCGCGTACGCGGCCGGGTCGGCGGTCCTGGGCGCCGGTGGTCCCGCCCTCGACGCCGTGTGTGCGGCCGTCGAGCAGCTCGAGGACGATCCCCTGTTCAACGCCGGACGCGGTGCAGCGCTCACGGCCGAGGGCGAGGCACAGCTCGACGCGTCCGTCATGGACGGCGCGACCGGCCTGGCGGGCGCGATCGCGGCCTCCCGGCACGCACGCAACCCGGTGCTGCTGGCCCGCGCCGTCATGGAGCGGTCCGCGCACCTGTTCATCGTCGACCCCTCCGAGGACCTCGTCGCCGGCTGGGGGCTCGAGACGGCCGCGCAGGAGTACTTCATCACCGAGGCGCGCCAGCAGCAGCTCGCCCGGATCCTCGCCGACCGGCTCGTCGCACCGCGGCACGGCACGGTCGGTGCGGTCGCCCGGGACACCTCGGGCACGGTCGCCGCAGCGACCTCGACCGGGGGCATGTCGGCACAGGAGGACGGCCGCGTCGGCGACTCGCCCGTCATCGGCGCCGGCACCTACGCGCGGAACGGCCAGGCCGCGGTGTCCTGCACCGGCGAGGGTGAGGCGTTCATCCGCGGAGTCGTGTCCCACGACATCGTCGCCCGCATGCGGTACGGCGGGGCCAGCCTGCCCGACGCGGTCCGTGCCACGATCGACGAGGAACTCACCGCGCGCCACGCCAGCGGCGGCCTCGTGTCCGTCGACGCGGACGGCCGGGTCGTCGTGGCGCACAACTCGCCGACGATGTTCGCGGCGTTCCACGACGGCGATCGGCTCATGCTCCGCACCTGAGGCCGTCGGCCCGGGACCGGACACACCAGGAGGGACATGCCGATCAACGACGAGATCTTCGCCCGCATGGACGAACTCAGCCCCGCCGAGAAGAAGGTGGCGCGCACCCTGCTCGCCGCGTGGCCGAGTGCGGGACTCGACAGCGCGGCGAGCCTCGCGCGCTCCGCCGGCACGAGCACGCCGACGGTGCTCCGGCTCGTCGCGCGGCTCGGGTTCGGCACGTACCCCGCGTTCCAGGCGAAGCTCCGCGACGAGGTCGCCCACCACATGGGCAGCCCCGTCCAGCGCACGCAGGAGGGCATCGCCCACGACGGCGGCAGCGGGACCTTCGCCCGGGCCATCGCCGAGCGGGTCGGGCTCATCGAGGCGCTCCGGACGTGCGTGCCGCCGAGCGAGTTCGACCGCGCCGTCGCCGTGCTCGGGGAGCGGCCGAAGCACGTGGCCGTCATCGGGGGGTACTTCAGCCGCTACTTCGGCATGGTGTTCGCCGCGCAGCTCGACCAGATCCTGCCCGACGTCGCGTTCCTCGCCGAGCCGCTCGGGCACGATGTCGGGCGATTCCTGCGGCTGCGCCGGGGTGCGGTCGTCGTCGTCATCGACTTCCGGCGCCACGAACTCGCCGCGCAGGAGGCCGCCGCCGCCGCGAAGGAGCAGGGCGCCACGGTCGTCGTCATCACCGACACCACGCTGTCCCCGGCAGTCGAGAGCGCCGACGTCGTGCTGCCGGTCACGGTGGACGGGATCCCGTTCGACTCGATGGCACCGCTGCTCGTGCTCATCGAGGCGCTCGTCGAGGGCGTGCTCCGCGCGAGCGGTCGCCGCGGCCTCGCACGCATGAAGGAGTGGGAGGACTCGGTCCGGATCTCCCGCGCACACCGAGGGGAGCCGACGACCGGCCCCCGGGCCGTCGGCGCCGGCAACCTCGGCGCCATCGAACTCGAGGAGGAACGATGAGCGACGAGTTGCCCACCACGACCGGACAGTGGCCCCTGGCCGCCTCGGCGCGTACCGCCGCGCGGAGGCCGGACGGCACGCCCTCCCCGGCGCCGGAGCCCGTGCCGTCGGCCACGGGACCGCTCGCCGGCCAGGTGGCCGTGGTCACCGGGACCGCGCAGGGCATCGGACGGCGCACGGCTGACGACCTCGAGGCCGCCGGCGCCGTCGTCCACCGGCTCGACCGCGACGACCTCGACCTCGCCGACAGCGCCGCCGTGGACGCCTGGTTCGCCGCGCTCGGCCGCTGCGACGTGCTCGTCAACGTCGCGGGCGGCGTCGTGGGCCAGACCCACACACCCATCGAGGACCTCACCGACGCCGCCTGGGACGCCGTCTGGGCGGCGAACGTCCTGACCGCCAGGAACTGCACCCGCGCGGCCGCCCGCCTCATGAAGCCCGCCGGCTACGGGCGGATCGTCATCGTGTCGTCCGGTGCCGGTCGCAGCGTGAGCCTCACCGGCATCCAGGCGTACACGACGTCGAAGGCCGCGCAGATCGGGTTCACCCGGCAGATGGCGCACGAGCTCGGCCCGCACGGGATCACCGTCAACTGCATCGCGCCCGGGTTCGTCCTGTCGAACCCGACGACCCAGGCGCAGTGGGACTCCTACGGCCCCGACGGGCAGCGCGCCCTCGTCGAGCGGATCGCGGTCCGCCGCACCGGCACCCCCGAGGACATCGCCCGCGGGGTCGCGTTCTTCGTCGCACCCGACGCCGGATGGGTCAGCGGCCAGACGCTGTCCATCGACGGCGGACACCAGCTCTTCTGAGCCACCCGTTCCCGAGAGGACAGCATGACCACCACCCCACCGGACACCGACGTCCACGCGCAGCTCGCCGACCTCGGCGAACGGTACTTCGCCACCGAGCACACCTACGACCCGTACAACGCCACGCTCCTCGGCATCGCGGAGTTCGACCACCTGCCCGGCGACCCGAGCGAGGACGCGAGCGAGCGTGCCGCCGCGGACCTGGCGGCGATCGCGGAGGCCGCCGCGGGCCTCCCGGTCGACCGGCTCGACGACGCGGGCCGGGTCGACCACGGCGTGCTCACCGCACTCGTCCGTGGTGCGCAGCAGGACGCCGAGCACAGCCTGTGGGCGGCGAACGCGAGCGCCAAGGGGTACGTCAGCCGGCAGGGCCTCGTGTTCCAGGCCGTCCCCGCGATGACCGTCGCCGACCAGGCCGCTGCGGACCGGTACCTGGCCCGGATCGGCGGCCTCGGCGGGACCTTCGCCGCGCTCGCCGACCGGTACCTGCTCGAGGCGTCGCGCGGACGCGTGCCCACCGCCATGGGCGTGCGCCACTCGATCGAGCAGCTCGAGGGCTACCTCGCGCTCCCGCTCGACGACGACGCCCTGCTCACCGCCGTGCGCGGGACGCCGTGGTTCGACGCCGCCCGGGCACTCGTCGACGAGCGGGTGCGCCCCGCGATGTCGGCGCTCGCCGAACGGCTCCGGGTCGAGCTGCACCCGCTCGCGCGGCCGGACGACCGCGTCGGGATCTCGACGATCCCCGGCGGGGCCGAGGGCTACGCCGCCGCGGTCGCCCGGCACACGACGACCGCCCTGACGCCGGACGAGATCCACCGCATCGGCCTCGACGAACTCGAGCTGCTCCGGGAACAGTGGGCGACGATCGGACAGCGCGCGCTCGGGCTCACCGAGCCGGTCGAGATCGCCGCGCGACTGCGCACGGACCCGGCGCTGCGATTCCGGACCACGGACGAGATCATCGGGTACGCGCAGGCCGCGCTCGACCGGGCGGAGGCCGCGCGCCCCGCTGCCTTCCCCGCGTACGACATCACCGCGTGCACCCTCGAGCCGATCAACCCGATCGACGCGGGCAGCAGCGCCCTCGGCTACTACCGGCCCCCGGCGGTCGACGGCAGCCGCCCCGGCGCCTTCTGCCTGCTCGCCGACGAGCCCGAGCAGCGCTACCGGTACGAGTACGAGGCCCTGACGTTCCACGAGTCGGTGCCCGGCCATCACATGCAGCTCGCGATGGCGCAGCAGCTCGACGTGCCCCGCTACCGCCGGTACCTCGACGTCGAGGCGTGCAGCTTCAACGAGGGATGGGGCCTGTACTCCGAGGAGCTCGCCGACGAACTCGGGCTGTACTCGGACGACGTCGCCCGCCTCGGGATGCTCTCGATGCGCGCGCTCCGGGCCTGCCGACTCGTCGTCGACACGGGCATCCACCACCTCGGGTGGTCCCGGGAGCAGGCCGTGCAGTTCATGCTCGCGAACACCGCCGCCACCGAGGAGCACGTCCGCAGCGAGGTCGACCGCTACATCGCCTGGCCCGGGCAGGCCCTGGCCTACATGATCGGACGCCGCGAGATCCTCCGGCTCCGGGCGGCCGCGCAGGGTGCGCTCGGGGACCGGTTCGACCTGATCGGGTTCCACGACACGGTGCTCGGGAACGGCGCGGTGCCGCTCACCGTGCTCGGCGGAGTCGTCACGCAGTGGCAGGAGAGGACAGCAGCATGAAGGTCACCATCATCGGCGCCGGCGCGATCGGCGGCACCATCGGGGCTCGGATGCACCGCGCCGGACACGACGTCCTGCTCTGCGACGCGGATGCGGCACACGTCGCCGCGATCAACGACGACGGCCTGCACATCGAGGGGCCGGTCGAGGAGTTCACCGCGCACGTTCCGGCCGTCACGCCCGACGACCTGCCCGACACGATCGAGCACGCGATCGTCGCGGTGAAGAGCCTGCACACGGCGTCCGCCGCGGCGCTCCTGGAGGGACGGCTCGCCTCCGACGGGTTCGTCCTGACCGTGCAGAACGGCCTGACCGCCGACACCCTGCAGGCCGCCGTCGGCGCGGACCGGGTCGTGTCGAGCTTCGTCAACTTCGGTGCCGACTACCTCGGCCCGGGCCGCATCCTGCAGGGCAACGTCGCGACGTTCCGGATCGGCGAGATCGGCGGCGGACCGATCACGCCACGGGTCGGCCTGCTCGCGGACAGCCTGCCGTACGCACTGCCGACCGAGAACGTGCTCGGTTACCTGTGGGGCAAGGAGGCCTACGGCGCGATGCTCTGGGCCGGCGCGGTGTCCGACCTGACGATCGCGGACTCCCTGTCGCTGCCGCCGTACCGGGCGCTCATGACGGCCGTGGCGCAGGAGGCCATCGACCAGGCACCCGTCCCCGTCGAGTCGTTCGACGGCTTCGTGCCCGACGACCTCGACGGGTCGCTCGACCGGCTCGCCGCGTTCAACCGCAAGAGCGCCAAGGCCCGCAGCGGCATCTACCGCGACCTCATGGTGCGCAAGCGCAAGACCGAGGTCGACGAGGTGCACAAGGACATCCAGGGGCCGGTGTTCGACCGGATCGTCGCGATGATCCACGACATCGAGGAGGGCCGCCGCACGTGCGAGGTCGCGAACCTGGAGGAGTTGGCGGAGTTCGCGGCCTCCCGCTGACCACGGCGGGATCGAACCGCTCTCGTCCGTTCGCACCGCGCGCTCCGGGTGTTCCACCGGAAGCGCGCGGTGTGACCGCGGACGAGCACGCGGCCCTGCCGCAGCGCGCGCGGTGCCGTCTCCGCTCAGACGGAACCGCTGAGGGAGGTCAGGGTCGCGACGTCGGCATTGCTCGCGCGTGCCCCTGCTCGTCGAGGTGGTCGCGCCACGAGTGCTTCGGGCTCCAGCCGAGGAGCCGCCGCGCCTTCTCGATCGAGATCCCCGACGCGTCGACGCGGTCGAGTTCGCGGAGCTCGATCGCGTCGCCGTGGTGCTCGCGCACGACGGCGGCGAAGTCGTGCCCCCCGGCGTTGTCGGCCGCAGCGATGTAGAACACCTCGTGCCCGGGCAGGTCGGACTCGGCCGCGAGCACCAGGGCGTCGGCCAGGTCCTCGGCGTCGATGTAGCTGCCGAAGTTCGCGCTCGTCCGGGAGGGCTCGCGCACCTGCGGACCGAGGTTCGACTCGTAGTTGTCCTCGTTGTGCACGGTGCTCGGCCGGATCGAGATCGCACGGATGTCCGAGCGACGCACCGCGGCGTCCATGAGTTGCTCGCCGAACGCCTTCGACAGCGCGTACGGGTCCTGCGGGTACTGCGGGTGGTCCTCGTCGACCGGCAGGTAGTCGGGCAGGAACGGTCGTTCCGGGAAGAAGTTCCCGACGATGCTCTCGCTCGACACGTTGACGAACCGGCGGACGCCGAACTGCACCGCGGCCTCGATCAGGTTGAACGTCGACATCAGGTTCGTCTGGAACACCACGTGTGGCGGGTTGCCGGCCGGCTGCGGGATCGCGGCGACGTGCACGACGACGTCCGCACCGGCGACCACGGCGTACGCGGAGCCCGCGTCGGTGAGGTCGGCCTGCACGTACCTCCCGGGGACGACGACCCCGGCGTCGAACACCGGACGGACGAGGTCGACGCCGAGCACCTCGTGCCCCGCGTCGACGAACGCCTGGACGGTGGGGCGTCCGACCTTGCCCCGGGAACCAGTGACGACGACCTTCATGGTGTGTTCCTCCTGCGTGGGCAGTCCGCGGTACGTCCGACCGGGAGGGCCGGAACCAGTCCGAACGTACGCGGTGCGTGGTCGTGGCCTGACCCCCGGCCCCGGGCGCCCGGCCCCGGCGCCCGGCCTCCCCTTCCGCGAGATCGCACTCGTTGCCGTTCTGGGCGCCTCCACAACGGCGACGAGTGCGATCTGGAGCGACCGCCCGACGCAGCCGTGCTCCGTCACGGCGTGCGGGAGCTCCAGGGGAGGTCCACCGTCTGGAGGGTCGCCCGCTTGGGCTCCCGGCCGTCGCCCGACGAGCGGCCGGTGAGACGACGGCCGATCCAGGGCAGCACGTGCTCGCGCCAGTAGGCGGCACGCGACTGCCGGACCACCTCCGGTGGGAGCTCCTCCGGGAACGGGGGGAGGGGAACCTCCAGTGCGGCCAGCACGTTGCCCGCCACCCGCCGGTGCCCGAGGGCGTTGAGGTGCAGTTTGTCCGGTGACCAGTAGCGCGGCTCCATCAGTTCCTCGTCCGACCAGTTGTCCACCACGGTCACGTGGTCCTTGCTGGCCCACTGCCGGATCGCGCTCGCGAACTGGTTGCCGCGCCCCTCGACGAGACGCCCGGCCGGCAGGTTCCGCGTCATGTTCGCCACCGTGACGAACACGACCTCGGCGCCGGAGGCCACCGCACGGTCGATCGCGGCCTCGAGCCGGGCGGTGACCGCAGCAACCGAGACGCGGGCGCGGATGAGGTCGTTGTTCCCGCCGCTGATGCTCAGCAGGTCGGGACGGAGTGCGATGGCCGGCTCGAGCTGCTCGTCGAGCAGGGGTGCGAGCAGCCGGCCGCGGATGGCGAGGTTGGCGTACGTGACCGGGCCGGCCGCCGCCGCCGCGATCCCCTGGGCGACGAGGTCCGCCCACCCGCGAGGAGTGCCGTCCGGCCGTTCGTCACCCATCCCCTCGGCGAAACTGTCACCGATGGCCGCGTAGCTGCTCAACGATCTCTGCACGGGTCGATCCTGCTCCTGCGGTGACGCGCCCGTCCGTAAGCTGCCGCCATGACCGCCCCGGGCTCGACCGCGCGACGGGTCCCTCCGCGGGTCCTGCTGCTCAACGGCACGGTCGGCGCGGGCAAAACGACCACGGCCGACGCGATCGGTGCACTGCTCCGCGAGCGGGGTCTGCCCCATGCGGTGGTGGATCTCGACGCCCTCCGTCGTGTGTGGCCCGCACCGCCCGACGACCGGTTCAACGGAGCGCTCCTCGCGCGGAACCTCGCGGCGGTGGCGCGGAACGCGTGGGACGCCGGTGCCGAGCGGCTCGTGCTCGCGGGCGTCGCGGAGACCGTGGAGGACCGGAGCGCGCTCGAGGAGGCCGTCGCCGAGACGATCGTCACCTGTCGGCTGGTGGTGACGGCCGGCGAACTCCGACGGCGACTGCTCGTGCGGCACGCGCCCGGAGCGGAGCGCGACTGGCACCTCGACCGCGCGGAGGAGCTCGACGCGGTCCTCGACGGTGCTGACGTCCACGATCACGTGGTGTCGGTCGACGGCGACGACCCCGGGAGGGTCGCCACCGCGGTGCTCGATGCGGTCGGGTGGGGGCCTCCAGTGCGCTGAGCGTCGGGCAGTCCATCCGCTCGCAGGGTCGTCGTCGCGGTCAGATGCCCAGGACGAGCCGGATGCCCGCCGCGACCTGCGTCATCAAGTTGCGCTGCGACGCGCTCGAAGTGTTCGAAGTCGCTGTCCGGAACCGAGATCGCGGTCTTCATGGGGTGAGTACAACCGGTCGTACCGGTCTCGCCGCATGCGGCCCGCACGTCACGTCAGTGAACAGGCCAGGATCGTGTGCATGGCCGACACTCCGTTCCGCACCGGGTGGGTGATCGTCCGCGCGAGGTACCCCGAGCTCGTGAGCGTCGAGGTCCGCCGACGGCGCACGATCATCGCCGGCAGCGTGGCCACGGCGGTCGGGACGGCAGCCTCGCTGACCGAGATCGTCTGGCACTGGGCGACGACGCCGGCCCCGCTGGTGGTCGTCGGCCTGGTGCTCATCGCGGCCGCGTTCGGTTCGGGCGCCGCCGCGTCCCACCGCCTGTCGCTCGCGTCGCCACCGCTCTGGGCGTTCATCCCATCGGGCGACTGGCGCCGCCAGGAACGCATCGCCCGACAGTTCGCCCCGCGGCCACCGGCGATGGCCCCGGAGGACCGCGACCTGGTGATCGCCGCCGCTGAGCGTGCGCGCGACGGGCTCGTCCTGAGCGCTGCCCGGACACTGTGGCTCCCGGCCGCATGGGCACTCGTGTGGCTCGGCGTGGCCGCCGTTGGTCTCGAGGGGCGGTTCGCCTTCTCCTTGTTCACACCGCTCGGTCTCGGGCTGCTCCAGTCCTCGACGTTCATCGCCGCGGTGACCGGACTCGGCCGCATGGAGCTCGCCCGACGCCGCGCCGAGGCCCTGCCGCCGCTGCCGGAGGTCGCACCACCGCGTCGGCCCACCGGTCGTGGTCCGAGCGGATCGAAGCTGTCGCTCCCCAGCGAGTGACCGTCCCGCTCCCCGCAAGTGACCGTCCCGGCCACTCCGACCCGCGCCCTCAGGCCGCGTTCCGCCGCCGCATCGGGGATCCGTTGCGGAAGAAGTCCTCGTACCGGACGGTGTCCTCGGTCGTACCGGTCGTCCGTCGCCGCGGCATGGTCGCCGCCTTGCGGAAGAAGCGGATCTGAGCGGGTGCCACCCCGGGTTGCATCTCGTACCGGCTCATGTCGTTCCTCGGGTCCCTGGCCGATGCGGCGCTGACGCCCTGTCGTCAGCTGACGCCGCATTCGTGCGAGTGATGCTCAAACAATAGGGGCGATCCTGGCCCGCGAACAGGGGTGGACACCATGCGGTTTCCGTGCAAGCGCTGCGCCTGACGTCCTGCTCCGCGACGGTGGACGGCGAGCGGGGTCGTGGGTAGCGTGAACGCCACCACTCCTCAACGACGAGAGAGAAGCAACCGTGCGCCGAATCCTGGCGACCGTGATCGCGGCCGCAACGCTCATCGGGGCCCCGGCCCTGTCCCTCCCGGCCATGGCGGCACCGGCCGCGGCCCCACCGCGGACCGCCGCCGTCCCCGCGCATCGCGGCCCGACGACGCCCGCGAGCTACCAGAACCCGATGGCCCTGCGCCTCCCGGACGGCCAGACGGCCGCGAGCTGCGCCGACCCGACCGCCATCCACGGCGCCGGGCGCGACCGGAACTGGTACCTGTACTGCACGTCGGACGCGCTCACGGCGACCGAGACGAACGCAGACGGATCGCTCGTACAGCACACCGTCCCGACCTACCGCTCCACGGACCTGACGCACTGGACGTACGTCGGAGACGCGTTCACGACGAAGCCGGCCTGGGTCGGTGCGGCGAACGGGATCTGGGCCCCCGACGTCGTGTACCGCGCGGGCGCCCACGGGCGTCCCGGCACGTACTTCATGTACTACGCCGCGTCGGACACGCCGACCGCGACCGCGGCAACCGGCGGCGGGTCGGCCGTCGGCGTCGCGACGAGCACGAGCCCGACCGGACCGTGGACCGATTCAGGAGGCCCGGTGGTCGCCCCGCAGGAGGCCGCGAACGGTCAGGGGAAGCGCTGGGAGTTCGACCCCGAGGTGATCACCGCCAACGGCGCGACGTACCTGTACTTCGGCAGTTACTACGGCGGCGTCAACGTCCGGCAGCTCACGGCTGACGGCCTCCGGTCGCTGCCCGCCACCGAACAGCCGATCGCGATCGACAACCGGTACGAGGGCACCTACATCACCCAGCACGGCGGCTGGTGGTACTTCATGGGCTCCGCCACGAACTGCTGCAACGGTGCCCTCACCGGGTACGGCGTGTTCGTCGCGCGGTCCCGCAGTCCGCTCGGCCCGTTCCTCGACCAGGACGGCGTCTCGATCCTCAGCACCCGGGTTGGAGGCACGCCCCTCCTCGCGCAGAACGGCAACCGCTGGGTGGGCACCGGGCACAACACGGTCGTCACGGACTTCGCCGGGCAGGACTGGATCATCTACCACGCGGTCGACCAGAACGACCCGTACTACGCGGGCCAGCCGACGTACACGAAGCGACCGGCGCTCATCGACCCGCTCGACTGGGTGAACGGCTGGCCGACCGTCCGCGGGGGTGCCGGACCGTCCGATCAGCGTGAGCCCGGGCCCGTGGCGCAGCCGGGGGAGCGGCCCACCTACCGGCCGACCCTCGCACCGGTCACCGTGCCCGGCCGTCCCGTCCGGGCGGCCTCGACCGACTTCGCCGGGACGAGCCTCCCGTCGTCGCTCGCGTGGACGCGGCAGCCGGACCCGTCGACGTACTCGGTGAGCGGCGGTGCGTTCCGCTGGCAGACGCAGGCCGCGGACCTGCACCCGCCGGCGACGCCGCTCGCCTCGGTGCTCACGGAGCCCGCGCCGGCCGGTGACTACGTGGTCGAGACGAAGGTGTCGGTGGACACGCCCGCGACCGGCGATGGCGCGAACTACGCGCAGGGCGGTCTCATCGTGTACGGGGACGACGGCAACTACATCCGCCTCGTGTCCAACTCGATCTACGACACCCGGCAGACCGAGTTCGGCAAGGAGGTCACCCCGCAACCGGCGGGCGCCCCGAACTACGGGAACATGGTGGTCGGTCCGGTCGGCGACTGGACGACGCTCCGGATCGTGCACCACACGGTCGAGGGGAAGAGCGCCTACACCGCGTACACGAGCGTCGACGGGCGGCACTTCGTCAAGGGCGGCACGTGGACGGCCGATCTCGGGGCGCACCCGCGGATCGGGCTCATCTCGCTCGGGGCCTCCGGGTTCACGAGCACGTTCGACTACCTGCACGTCAGCGGGGCGGTGACGCTCGGGCGCTGACCCCCCCCGCACCCGCACCCGCACCCGCGACACTTGCGAGATCGCAGCTGTTGTCGTTCTGGCATCACCCAGAACGGCAACGACTGCGATCTCGCGGAGAAGCGGAGAAGCGGAGAAGCGGAGCAGCGGTGAGGGAGCGCGGGGTAGCGTCCCCCGCGTGACCGACTCCACGCCAGACACCCACACCCCCACCACCGCCCGCGACGCCGACCTGCCCACGACCATGCGGGCGGTGCGCTTCGACGCGTACGGCGACCGCTCGGTCCTCCGGGTCGACGAGGTCCCGGTGCCCGAGGTCACGGGTGACCGCGTCCTCGTTCGCGTCCGCGCCGCGGGCACGAACCCCGGCGAGGCAGCGATCCGGCAGGGCGCGATGGCGGAGCAGTTCCCGGCGACGTTCCCGTCCGGACAGGGCACCGACCTGGCGGGCGTGGTCGCGGCGATCGGCGAGGACGTCACGCAGTGGACCGTCGGGGACGAGGTCCTCGGGTGGTCGTGGGAGCGGTCGAGCCAGGCCGAGTTCGTCAGCGTCCCCGAGGGGCAGCTCGTCGCCAAGCCGCGGCGCCTGTCGTGGGAGATCGCGGGCGCGCTCGACGTCGCCGCGACGACCGCGTACGCCGCCGTGCGGGCCGTCGACCCCCGCCCGGGCGAGACCGTCGTCGTCTCGTCCGCTGCGGGTGGCGTCGGCGGCATCGTGACGCAGCTCCTCGTGGCGAAGGGCGTCGACGTCATCGCCGTCGCGTCCGAGGCGAACCACGAGTGGCTCCGCTCGGTCGGCGCCCGTCCGGTGGCGTACGGGGACGGCCTGGAGGACCGGGTGCGACAGGCGGGTACGAACGGCATCGACGCGCTCATCGACACGCACGGGCCGGAGTACGTGCGGCTGGGCATCGCGCTCGGGGTCCCCGCGGCGCGCATCGAGACGATCATCGCGTACGAGGCCGCGGCCGAGGTCGGTGCGAAGACCGACGGGAGCGTCGACGCCGCGTCCCAGGAGGTCCTCGCCGAACTCGCGGGCCAGGCCGCCGACGGCACGATCACGGTGCCGATCGTCGCCACGTACCCGCTCGACGCGGTGCAGGACGCCTACGCGGAGCTCGAGCAGGGTCACGCGCGCGGCAAGATCGTGCTCGTGCCCTGACCGGTCATGCCCGGCGCACCGCCGGGCGGATCACGCGCCGCTGAGCAGCCGGAGCACGGCGACCGCGTCCCCGACCACCGCGACGTCGGCGCCGCGCATGATCGGGGCGTCGGGGTCGCTGTTCACGGCGACGATCGTGCCCGCGTCCCGCACGCCCGCCAGGTGCTGGGGCGCGCCGGAGACCCCGAACGTCACGTAGACGTCCGGGCTGATCGTCGTGCCGGTCTGCCCGATGAGCCGGTCGAAGGGCACCCAGCCCGCCTCGACCGGTCCGCGCGCGGAACCGAAGACGGCGCCGACCGACTCCGTCCACCGGCGCAGGGCGTCCGCCTGCGCGGCGGATCCGAGCCCCCGGCCCGCGGCGACGACGACGCGGGCACGCGCGAGCGGGGCGCCGACGGCGTCCTCGTCGACGACGGACGCGACGCCCACGGCGGGCACCGCGGTCGGTGCCGCGGGGAGCCGGCGCACGATCGGTGCAGCGACCGCACGGAGCCCGTCGGTCGGGACGTCACGACCGGCCCGTCCGCCGCCGCCACCGTCTGCCCCGTCGTGCGCCGGGTCGGCATCGACCGGGAGGCCCGGCGCGGTCAGCAGGAGCACCGGACGCCCGGCGGTCGACCGGACGGCCGTGGTGCCGTCACCGGCGTCGACCACGACGACGACCCGGCCGTCCGTGCGACGGACCTGCTCGACGCCGGTCACCAGGGGAGCCCCGAGGCGGACGGCGAGACGCCCCTGGACCTCGCGGCCCCAGGGGGTCGGCGCGGCCACGACGACGTCGGCGTGCCTGCCGGCGTCGGCACGTGTCGGTTCATCGGCAGGTGTCCGGCCGTCGGCAGGTGTGCGGGCGTCGTCGGGGTCCGGGCCGAGCAGCTGCGCGAGCGTGGCGGCGACCTGCGCCGCATCGGCTGGTGGCCCGGACGGGTCGGCCGTGAGCGCGGCGACCTCGGCGACCCCGGCGGCGGCGAGTGTCGCGAGCACGTCGGGGCCGGCGTGCGAGACGACCGCGAGCACGTCCCCGAGCTCGACGGCGAGCGCGAGCGCGCCGAGCGTGCCCTCGGGGACGCCGGCCTCCCCGGTCTCGAGGACGACGACCGTGCTCATGCGGGGACCGCGGCGACCGCGGGGGCGAGGCCGAGCGAGGCGAACAGCGCGAGGACGGCCGCCTCGTCGTCACCGGCGACCCGCCGACCGGCACGGCGCACGACCGGGCGGGGGACGCGCTCGACCTCGTGCCACGCGGGCACCGTGGGCCCGACGCCGAGGTCGTCCGCGTGCCACCGCTCCACGGGCGTCGTCGTGGCGCGCCGGAGATCCGCGGCTTCGAGCGGGCCGACCTCCGCGCCGTACTCGGCCACGCTGACGACCGCGGGCAGGGGCGCCGACACGAGGTGCGTCGCGGTGTCGGTGCGCTGACGGGCCGTGAGCGCCGTCGGTGCGGGGGTCGGGCCTCCCGGACGTGTGCTGCCGGTGGCGCTGATGCGGTCCGCGGCCGCGAGCAACGGCCATCCCAGGACCCCGGCGAGCATGGCGGCGAGGACGCCGCTGCGGGTGTCGGTGGCCTCGCGACCGAGCAGGACGACGTCGGGGCGGATCTGCGTGACGACGGCGGCCAGCCGGTGCGCGGCGGTCGCGAGGTCGCAGGCGCCATGCGGATCGAGGACGTGCACCGCGCGCCGGGCGCCGAGCGCGAGCGCTTCGCGCAGGGACGCGACGGACCGGTCGGGTCCGAGGGTCACCGCGGTGACGGGGGTGGGGCCGGCGAGGGCGACCGCAGCGGCGACCGCGAAGGGGTCCACCCCGCTCATCGCCGTCCCGCCGGGTGCGTCGACGTCCTTGACGAGGACGAGGACGTTCACGCGGCGTCCTCGCGGAGCACGCGCGCCAGGAACGTCCGGGTCGACTCGTGAGCGGGCGCGACGAGCACCTCGGACGGGGAACCCTGCTCGACGATGCGGCCACCGTCGAGGAACACGACCGAGTCGGCGACCTCGCGGGCGAACCCGATCTCGTGCGTGACGACGATCATCGTCATCCCGTCGGCCGCGAGGTCCTGCATGACCGACAGCACCTCGCCGACGAGCTCCGGGTCGAGTGCCGACGTCGGCTCGTCGAAGAGCATCACCGAGGGTTCCATCGCGAGCGCGCGGGCGATCGCGACGCGCTGCTGCTGGCCACCGGACAGTTGCCGCGGGTAGTGGTCGGCGCGGGCGGCCAGGCCGACCCGGTCGAGCAGGGCGCGTCCGCGCTCGGCGGCGTCGGCGGCGGACCGTCCGAGCACGCCGACCTGGGCCTCCACGACGTTCTCGAGCGCGGTCATGTGACCGAAGAGGTTGAAGCGCTGGAACACCATGCCGATGGCACGCCGCTGCCGAGCGAGGTCGCGGTGCCCGAGCGGGTGGAGCTTGCCGCCGCGCTCGCGGTAGCCGATGCGCTCGCCGCCGACGAACACCTCGCCGTCCTCGAACGTCTCGAGCTGGTTGATGCACCGCAGCAGGGTGGACTTGCCCGAGCCCGACCGGCCGAGCAGGCAGCAGACGCTGCCGGTGTCCACCTCGAGGTCGACGGACCGGAGGACCTCGTCGTGCCCGAACCGCTTGCTCAGGCCCCGGATCTCGACCATGGGAGCGGTCGCGGTCGCCCGCGGGGTCATGGTGTCGGTCATACGGCTGACCCGCCCTTCGGTGCGAGGACCGCCCGGCGGCTGACGCGGGCGCTGAACGAACGGCCGTAGTGCCGCTCGAGGAAGTACTGCCCGACGCTGAGGACGGACGTCACGACGAGGTACCAGATCGACGCGGTGAGGAGCAGCGGGATGGTCTGGTAGTTGTCCGAGTAGATGAGCTGCGCCGAGTAGAGGAGCTCGGGGAACGCCAGGACGGACACCATCGACGAGGACTTGAGCAGCCCGATGAGCTCGTTCGCGGTGGGCGGGATGAGCACCGGCATGGCCTGCGGCATGACGATCCGGACGAGGGCCCGGCTGGGGTTCATGCCGAGCGCTGCCGCCGCCTCGCGCTGCCCGGGGTCGACCGACCGGAGTCCGGCGCGGACGATCTCGGCCATGTACGCGCCCTCGTTGAGGCCGAGCCCGAGGATCGCGGCGATGAACGGCGTGACGACGTCGTTTGCCGAGAAGTGGGCGAACGCGGGGCCGAACGGGATGCCGACCGTGATCACCGGGTACAGCGCCGAGATCGAGCCCCAGAACAGCAGCTGGACGAACACGGGCGTGCCGCGGAACAACCAGACGTAGAACCACGCCACCGCCGCCACGACGGGGTTGCTCGACATGCGCATGACGCCCACCACGCCCCCGAGCACGACCCCGATGAGCATGGACACGGCGGTCAGTTCGAGGGTCCGCAGGAGTCCCAGCAGGATCCGCGGCGAGTGGAACCACGTGAACGCGACGCCCCACTCGTAGCGGGGGTTGGTGACGAGCGAGTGCGCCACGACGGCGGCGACGAGCAGCAGGATCACGGCCGCCGTCCACCGGCCGTGGTGACGGCGTCGGGCAATGGGTGGGCGCTGCGCGCTGGTGCGTGTGGGCGTGGTGGTTGCCATGGTGTCCTCTCGTCCGCCGGCCCTAGGAGAGCGGCTGGCCGTTCACGAGCGGGGCGTCGATCGCAGCCTCGCTCATGCCCCACTTCTTCAGGATGCGGGCGTACGTCCCGTCGTCCATGATCTTCTGGAACGCCTTCGCGAGCGGCTTCGCGAGACCGCTGCCCTTCTTGACCGCGATCCCGTGGTAGACCGCGCCGTAGGGCTCGCCCGCGAGCTCGAACGCGCCCTTGCTCTTCCGGACCTGCCAGGCGGCGACGGGGGTGTCGGCGATGGAGACGTCGGCGCGGCCGGACTTCACGGCCAGGTTGGCGGCGCTCTGGTCCGGGAACACCTGCACGGACACCGATCCCTTGCCCTGCGCGGTGCACTGCTTCGCGGCCGTCTGGGCGTCGGTCTGCTCCGAGGTGCCCTTCTGCACCGCGACGGAGTGGCCGCACAGCTCGGCGGTCGTCGTGGGCTTGTCCTTCGTGCTGGTCAACCCGAAGATCGACGCGCCGTCCTTGCTGTAGTCGACGAAGTCGACGACCTTCCGCCGCTCGTCGGTGTCGTTGATCCAGGACATCCCGACGTCGTACTTGCCGCCGGCGAGGCCGGGGATGATCGAGTCGAACGAGGCGTTGACCTCCTTGACCTGGATGCCGAGCTCCTTGCCGAGCGCGTCCGCGAGGGCGTAGTCGACACCGGTCAGCGTCGTGCCGTCCGCCTCGTAGTAGCCGATGGGCGGGTACGACGCGTCACCGGCGACCGTGATCGAGCCCTTCTGCGTGACGGCGGCGGGGAGCTCGCCGGTGAGCTTCGTGCTCGTGACGGCGTCCGACGACGAGCTCGAGGTGCCGCAGCCGGCGAGGAGCACGGAGGCCGCCGTGGCGGCCACGAGGACCGAGGCGATGCGGGCGGGACCGAGACGCGGGGCGCGGGGTGTGCGGGGCATTGCTGGACCTCCTGGTCGGGTGCGGGCGGTGCGGGGCTGAGTGCCGGTGGGTGGTGCGACGAGCGGGTGGTTCCGGGGTGGGGGGAGCGCCGGGGTGGCGTTTGTTAACTCCCCGTTACGAGTTGGCGGTCCGACCCCGGACGACGTTTTGCCGCTGTGTGGGATGCAGTACCGTCAGGCAGCAAACGTACTGGCGGTGGCAGCACGCCCTCTACCCGGAAACAAGAAATGAACCAACTCGTAACACGCCCGAAAAACTCGGGCCGCACGGCGGACGTCGTCGTGATCGGCGCCGGGGTGCTCGGTTGTGCGATCGCGGTGAGCGCGCTCCGCACGGGGCGGCGCGTGACCGTGGTCGACGGGAACCGGACCGCGGGGTTCGGGTCCACGAGTTCCTCCGCCGGCATCATCCGCGTCCACGCGTTCGACGCCGAGAGCTCGGCGATGGCCGCCGAGTCGGTGCTCGCGTGGGAGGACTGGCGGACCGTCACCGAGACCCCGGCCGAGCAGGAGGTCGCCCGGTTCGTGCGGTGCGGCTCCTACCTGCTCGAGGACGACGGGGTGCTCGACACCATGGCCGGCGTCATGGACCGGGCCGGCGTGCGGTACCACGAGGTCGACGGCGACGCGCTCGCCGCGGCCCTGCCGTGGATCGACACGCGCCGGTTCGGGCCGCCGAGCCGCACCGACGCCGCCGAGTTCTGGCGCGAGCCCGACGGCCGGTTCGAACGCGCCCTGCACACGCCGTCCTCCGGCTACGTGGGCGACCCCGCCCTCGCGGCGCAGAACCTCGCCGGACAGGCCGCACGGCTCGGCGCCGTGTTCCTGCTCGGTGCGCGCGTGGTCGCGATCGACGACCCCGTCGCCGGGTCGACCGTCCTCCGCCTCGCAGACGGGTCGACGGTCGAGGGGGCGACGGTCGTGAACGTGGCCGGGCCCGGCTCGCGGGCCGTGAACGCCCTCGCGGGCGTGGGCGGCGACTTCCGCGTCCGGCTCGAGGCGCAGCGGCACGAACTGCACTGGTTCCGCATGCCCGAGGGCGTGGACATGGCCCGGGACGGCGCCCACATCGTCGACGGCGACCTCGGCCTCAACTTCCGTCCCGACGGCGAGGGGGCCGTGCTCGTCGGGGGCAACGGTGCCGCGGTCGACGGGGTCGAGACGATCGACGACCCCGACGCGCTCGTCGCCACCCCCACGCGGGCCTCGTGGTTCCGCGACGCGGCGCGCCTGGCCCGCCGGGTCCCCGGACTGCGCGTCCCCGCGACGCCCAGCGGACTGGCCGGTGTGTACGACGTCACCGAGGACTGGTTGCCCATCTACGACCGCACCGACCGCGACGGCTTCTTCATCGCCATGGGCACGAGCGGCAACCAGTTCAAGACCGCGCCCGTGGTGGGGGACCTCGTCGTCGCGCTGCTCGAGGCCACCGATGGCGGGCGCGACCTCGACACCGATCCCGTGGCCGTGACCCTCCCCCGGACCGGCCGGACCATCGACACCGCGGCGTTCTCCCGGCGCCGCACCCCGCAGACAGGAGCGTCCCGAGGATGACGACCACCCCCACGACCCCCGCCGCCGCCACCGGCGCCGACGCCACCGCTCCGCGGTACGCGGAGGCCCTCGCCGCCTTCTGGCCGGACGGTCGCCCCCGCAACTTCGTCGGCGGACGGTGGACGGACGCCGCGGCAGGCGCGGTGACCCACGACCCCTCGACGGGCACCGCCTACACGGACGTGCCCGAGACCTCGCGCGCCGAGGTCGACGAGGCCGTCGCGGTGGCACTCGCCGCGCAGCCCGCTTGGGCCGCCCGGACGGTGAGCGACCGGGCCGCCGTGCTCGGAGCCCTGCGCGCGGCGCTCGCCGAGCACGGCGAGGCCCTGGCCCGACTCGAGGCCATCGACAGCGGGAACCCGATGCCGTCCACCCGCCGCGACGTCGGCCTCGCCCTGCGCTACCTGCAGGAGTGGCCGGGGATCGCGCTCGCCCAGGCGGGGCGCGTCACCCGCCCGCACGCGGACGGCATCTCGATCGTCACGAGCGAGCCGTACGGGGTGGTCGGCAAGATCATCGCCTACAACCACCCGAGCCTGTTCGCGCTCGCCGGTCTGGTGTTCCCGCTCCTCGCCGGCAACACCATCGTCATCAAGGCCGCCGCGCAGACCCCCGTCGCGACGCTCGCCCTCGGCGCGCTCCTGCAGGACACGGTCCCGCCGGGCGTCGTCAACATCGTCTCCGGCGGTGTGGAGGCCGGGGACGCGCTCGTCGTGCACCCCCGCGTCAAGCGCATCGCGTTCACCGGCAGCGACCGCACGGCCGTCGCCATCCAGTCCCGCCTGTCCGAGAGCGGGACGGTCAAGCACTTCTCCGCCGAGCTCGGCGGCAAGAACCCGTTCGTGATCTGCGCCGACGCCGACCTCGACGAGGCCGCGGCCGCCGCCTTCGCCGGGCTGAGCTTCACCGTCAGCGCCGGCCAGTCCTGCCAGGCGACCGCGCGGATCCTCGTGCACGAGTCCGTGCACGACGCCGTCGTCGAACGGATGGCGGCCCGCATGGACGCACTCCGGCTCGGGGCCGCGTACGACGAGACCACCGAGATGGGTCCGCTCGTCTCCGCCGCCCAGCGGGACCGGGTGCTCGACCACGTGCGCTCGGCGGTCGACGAGGGCGCCCGGCTCGTCACCGGCGGGCACGTGGTGGACCGCCCCGGGTACTTCGTCGAGCCGACTCTGTTCACCGACACCACCGCCGCCATGCGCATCGGCCGCGAGGAGGTCTTCGGCCCGGTCGCGATCACGCAGCGGTTCCGCGACGAGGCCGAGGCGATCGCGCTGGCGAACGAGGGTGCCCTCGGGCTCAGTGCGGCGGTCTGGACGAACGACCTCGACCGCGCGCTCCGGCTCGGCAGCGCGATCCGCGCGGGGTACGTGTGGGTCAACGACGCGAACCGGCACTACCCCGGATCGCCCTTCGGCGGCGCGGGCGGCAGCGGTGTCGGGCGCGAGGAGTCCGTCGAGGAGTACCGCAGCTACTCCGAGTCGAAGGCGCTCAACATCCGGGTGCGTCCCGCATGACCCGGCGCATGGTCGTCGGCATCACCGGCGCGAGCGGCGCCGCGTACGGCATCCGGCTCCTCGACGAACTCCGCGTGCTCGGGATCGAGTCGCACCTCGTCATGTCGAAGGCCGCGGAACTCACGCTCGCGTACGAGTCCGACCTGACCCCGCGCGAGGTCCGCGCGAAGGCCGACGTCGTCCACGCCGTGCACAACGTCGCGGCGAGCATCGCCTCGGGGTCCTTCCGGACGATGGGCATGGTCATCGCGCCGTGCTCGGTCCGCACCCTCGGCGAGATCGCGAGCGGGGTCTCCTCGAGCGTCCTGACGCGCGCCGCGGACGTCACCCTCAAGGAGCGCCGGCCCCTCGTGCTCATGCTGCGCGAGTCACCGCTCAACCTCATCCACATCCGCAACCTCGAGACGGTGACGCTCGCGGGTGCGACCGTGTGCCTCCCGGCCCCCGCCTTCTACAACCGCCCGCAGACCGTCGACGAGATCGTCGACGACGGTGTCGGGCGGCTCCTCGACCAGTTCCACCTCGAGTCCACGCTCATCCGGCGTTGGACCGACGACCACCCAGCCCCGACGGAGGACGCATCGTGACCACCACCATCGACATCAGCCCCGACGGCGCCACCCTCGCCGAGCTCCGCGCCCCGTTCCGCGGACCCGTGCGCGTGCGGCTCCGTCCCGAGGCCGCCGAGGCCGTGGAGGCCGGCCACCGGGTCATCGCCGACGCGATCGAGCGCGGTGACGTCGTGTACGCGGTGAACACCGGCTTCGGCAAGCTCGCCGACCGCCGCATCTCGCCGGAGGACCTGGTCGAGCTGCAGCGTCGACTCATCGCCTCGCACATGGTCGGCGTGGGCGACCCGCTCCCCGACGACGTCGTCCGGGCGGCGCTCTTCATCAAGCTCCTCTGCCTCGTGCAGGGGCACTCGGGTGTGCGCCGCGTCATCGTCGACACGATCGTCGCGATGCTCGAGGCCGACGTCCTGCCGGTCGTGCCGAGCCAGGGATCCGTCGGTGCGTCCGGCGACCTCGCCCCGCTGTCGCATCTCGTCGGCGCGATGACCGGCATCGGCGCCGTCCGCATCCAGGGTGTCGAGCACCCGGCGACCGAGGGCCTCCGGTCCGTCGGGATCGACCCGGTCGTCCTCGGGCCGAAGGAGGGCGTCGCGCTCATCAACGGCACGCAGATGTCGACCGCGCTCGCGCTCCGCGGGCTGTTCCAGGCCGAGAACGTGCTGAACGCGGGGCTCGCAGCCGGTGCGCTCACGCTCGAGGCGACGGCCGGGCGCCAGATGGCCCTCGACGAGCGCATCCAGCGCATCCGCCGCCAGCCCGGACAGATCCGGACCGCGGCCGCGCTCCGCGCGCTCGTGGCCGACAGCGTCGTGCTCGACACCGAGTTCGAGGGTCGGCGACTGCAGGACCCGTACAGCCTGCGCTGCATGCCGCAGGTGATGGGGGCCTCCCTCGACCTGCTCGAGAACGCGTCGCGCGTACTCGAGCGCGAGTCGAACGCCGTCTCCGACAACCCGCTCATGTTCCCCGAGGACGGGATCGTGCTCTCCGGCGGCAACTTCCACGGGCAGCCCGTCGCGTTCGCCGCGGACACGATCGCCATGGCGCTCTGCGAGGTCGGCTCGCTCGCCGAGCGCCGCACCGCCATGCTCATGGACACCTCGATGAGCGGGCTGCCGCCGTTCCTCGTGCAGGGCGCCGGTCTCAACTCGGGATTCCTCATGGCGCAGGTGACGTCCGCCGCGCTCGTCGCCGAGAACCGCGCGAGCGCGTTCCCGGCGAGCGTCGACTCGATCCCGACGTCCGCCGGCCAGGAGGACCACGTCAGCATGGCGACGCACGCCGGCACCCGACTGGCCCGGATGGCGCGCAACGCGGCGTACGTCGTCGCGATCGAGCTCCTCGCCGCGGCGCAGGGCAGCGACCTCCGGAGCGAGGGCGCCTCGGCACCCGGACTCGTCCCCGTCTACGAGGCGGTGCGCGAGCGTGCGGCTCGTCTCGACGACGACCGCGTGCTCGCCGGCGAGATCGAGGCGGTCGCCGCGGACGTGCTCGCCGGGCGGTACAACACCGCCGGGTCGGTCGTCGTCGCGGGGCTCGCACAGGACGGCGACGCACGATGAGCCGCCCCGACCTGCGGAGCTGGCTCACGACGCTCGGTGCGGACGAGCTGCTCGAGGTCGACCGCCGGGTCCGCCCGGGCGGGGAGATCGCCGCCGTCGTCAAGGGCCTCGAGCCGCACGGGGCACCGGGCGTGCTCTTCCGCGACGTCGAGGGTTCCGAGCTCCCGGTGCTCATGGGCGTGTTCGGCAAGCGCTCCCGCGTCGCGTCGGCTCTGGGCGTGCCCGTGCGCCAGGCGCTGGACCACGTGCTCGCGGTCCAGCGCGGACCGGTCCCCGACGCGGTCGTCGTCGACGACGCACCCGTGCACGAGGTCGTCGTGACCGGCGACGACGTCGACCTGGGCGCGCTGCCCTTCGCGGTGCACTCGCGCGCCGACGCGGGGCGGTACGTCACGGCGGGGGTCGTCATGGTCCGGGACCCGGCGACGGGGTCGATCAACACGGGGATGTACCGGCTGATGATCACGGGCCGGAACACGATCACGGTGAACGCCGCGCCCGACCACGACCTCGGGCGTGTCCTCGCCGCCGCCCGCGAGGACGGCCGGACGGTCGAGATCGCCGTCGTCATCGGCCACCATCCGGCCTACGCGATCGCCTCGCAGCTCAAGAACCCCGTGACGATCGACGCGCACGGCCTCGCCGGGGCCCTGCTCGGCGACCCGCTCGCCGTCACGCCCGGGCGCACGGTGGACCTGCCGATCCCGGCCGACGCCGAGCTCGTGCTCGAGGCCGTCGTCGACCCGGCCGACCGCGTCGACGAGGGCCCGTTCGGCGAGTTCTCGTACCACTACGGCAAGGCGCAGGCGCCGGTGGCGACGATCACCGCGGTCACGCGACGGGCGGACGCGCTGTTCCAGGACCTCCACCCGACCCATGCCGAGCACCTGTGTCTGTGGCTCTTCCCCGGACGGGAGGCGCGCCTCCTGGACGCCGTCCGGCGTGCGGTCCCCGGGACGGTCGACGTCCGCATCCCGTTCCGCGGCGGCGCGTTCAGCGCCTACATCGCGGTGCGGAAGCGTCGTCAGGGCGACGGCAAGCAGGCGCTGCTCGCGGCGTTCGCCGCCGACCACTTCCTCAAGACCGTCGTCGTGGTCGACGACGACATCGACGTGCACGACGAGCCCGGGGTGCTCTGGTCCGTGAACGTCCGGTTCCAGGCGGATCGCGACCTCATGGTGCTCGGCGACATGAAGGGCATCCGGATGGACCCGAGCGCACACCAGTTCACGACGGAGCGGGGGTCGGACGCGCTCACGGCGAAGCTCGGGTTCGACACCACCCGGCCGCTCACGGGGTTCCCCGAGCGCTCGGACCTGCCGCCCGAGGGCTTCGAGGACCTCGACGCGCTCGGGTACCTCGACCCGTCGCTCCGGGAGCGCATCACCGCCGCGGCCCGCGTCCGACAGACTGTGGGGGAGTGAGCGGCGGCATGAGGGGGAGGGGCGGCGCGGATGCCTGACCAGAGCGACGGGACCGGTGGCGCGCGGAGCGTGGAGCGCGCACTGCGGTTGCTCGAGGCCATCGCGTCCTCATCGTCCGGGATGACCCTGAGCGAGGCGGCGCGCGCCGTCGACCTGCCGACGAGCACGGTCGCGCGCCTCCTCCGCACCCTCGAGCCGAGTCGGTTCCTCGCGCGCGACGGCGGGACCTACACGGCCGGTCCGCGGATCCTCCAGATCGGCGCCGTGGCGATCTCGAACCTCGCGCTCTTCGACATCGCGGAGCCGCACCTCGTCGACCTCTCGGACTTCACGGGCGAGACGGCCTACCTGGCGGTCCCCGACGGCCCGGACCACGCGGTGTACCTGCGCCAGGTCGAGAGCCGGAGCGCGATCCGGCACGCGACCTGGACCGGCCGGTCCATCGACACCACAGGCACCGCGCTCGGCGCGGCGCTCACCGGGGACACCGGCGACCAGGGCTTCGCCGTCTCGCGGGGGACCGCCGTGGAACCGGACGCCGCCGCCGCCGCGGCCGCGGTGCACGACGGCGACGGCCGCACCGTCGCCGCGCTGAGCGTCATCGGCCCGTCGTTCCGGATCTCCGACGACGACCTGCAGCGGTTCGGGCGGCGGGTGCGGGAGCGGGCGGACCTGCTGGGGCGGCAGCTCGCGGGCGGCGGTCACGGCGCGCGCTGACCCACCCCTCGGGGACCGACTCATTTGACATCCCCGCGGCGCTCCCCGTACAGTCGTGGAATCGATCCCATGGAATCGATTCCACGACTCGCCCAATGGAGTGCTCGCCGATGAACACCGTCACCATCAAGGACGTCGCCGCGCGCGCCGGCGTCTCGGCGGCGACCGCGTCGCGGGTGCTCTCGGGCAACCCGGCGACGTCCGAGGACTCCCGTCGGCTCGTGGAACAGGCCGCGCGCGACCTCGACTTCCGGCCGAACCTGCAGGCCCGGGCGCTCCGCTCGACCCGCACGGACACCATCGGCCTCCTCGTCTCGGACGTGCGGAACCCGTTCTTCGCGGACCTCGCGCACACCGTCGAGCAGGCCGCGCTCGAGACCGGGTACGTGACCATGCTCGGCAACGCGAACGAGCGTGCCGAGCAGCAGAACCGGTACCTCGACACCCTCATCGCCCGGCGGGTGGACGGCGTGATCGTGGCGCCGCAGGGCGACGACACCGAGACGGTCCAGCAGCTGGTCGACCGGGGCATCCCGACGGTGTTCGTCGACCGCGTCGTCCCCGGCATCGACGTGCCGACCGTCACGACGGACAGCAGCACGGGCATCCGCCAGACGGTCGAGCACCTGGCCGCCCTCGGGCACACCCGCATCGGCTACATCGCCGGCCCGCAGAGCGTCTCCACCGGTCGCGAGCGGTTCGAGGCCTACCAGGACGCGATCACCACGGCGGGGGTGAGCGCCGACCCGGACCTCGTCGTGTTCGGTGACTTCCAGGCCGCGTCCGGGTCGGCCGGGGTGAGCGCGCTGCTCGCGCTCGACGAACCGCCCACCGCGATCTTCGCCGCGGACAGCCTCATGGCGGTGGGTGCGATCGCGATCCTGAACCGGCTCGGCCTCCGCATCGGCGTCGACATCGCCCTCGTCGCGTTCGACGACATCGAGTGGTTCTCGCTGCTCGAACCGGCGCTCAGCGTCGTCGCCCACAGCGTCGAGGACATGGGCCGCGTCGCCGTCGAACTCCTGCTCGACGTCATCGCCGGCAACCACCCCGCCTCCGTCCGCCTGCCGAGCGAGCTCATCGTCCGGGCCTCGTCGGCCGACCCCATCGCCACCGATCGGCAGACCGCGTCGTCGCGCTCCGCCGACGAACCGTCCCGTCCCGGGAGGAACTGACATGTCCCCGCAGCCACTCATGACGCTCGATCGCGTCAGCAAGTCGTTCGGACCGGTCCAGGTCATCACCGACGTCACCCTCGAGGTGCACGCCGGGAAGGTGCAGGTGCTGCTCGGCGAGAACGGCGCCGGCAAGTCGACGCTCATCAAGATGATGTCCGGCATCCACCAGCCCGACGGCGGTCGCATCCTCGTCGACGGGCGCGAGGTCACGATCCCGTCCGTGACCGCGGCCGAGGAGCTCGGCATCGCCACGATCCACCAGGAACTCAACCTGGTCGGGTCGCTCAGCGTCGCGGAGAACGTGATGATGGGCCGGATCCCGACCCGGTTCGGCCTGGTCGACCGGAAGGCGCTCCGTCGTCAGGCCGAGGCGGCGCTCGCCACCATCGGTCTCGACGTCGACGTCATGACGCCGGTGTCGAGCCTGGGGATCGCGCGGCAGCAGCTGGTCGAGATCGCGAAGGCGCTCAGCCAGGAGGCCCGGATCCTGATCCTCGACGAACCCACCGCCGCGCTGACCCGCCACGAGACCGAGGCGCTCTTCCGCGTCGTGGCGGACCTCCGCGCCCGCGGCGTCGGCATGCTGTTCATCAGCCACCACCTCGACGAGATCGCCGAGATCGGGGACACGGTCGCCGTGCTCCGGGACGGACACTTCGTCGCCGAGGTGCCGGCCACCACGCCCGAGCAGGAACTCGTCGGGCTCATGGTCGGCCGGAGCATCGAGGAGCAGTACCCCTCGGGTACCGCGGTGGTCGACACCGCGTCCGAGGTGCTCCAGGTCGAGCACCTGACCTCGGCCGGTCGCTTCGAGGACGTCAGCTTCTCCGTGCGCGCCGGCGAGATCGTCGGCGTCGCGGGCCTCGTCGGCGCCGGGCGCACCGAGCTCGTCCGTGCCATCGCGGGTGCCGACGGCTACGACTCGGGAACGGTCCGCGTCCGCGGTCAGGTGCTGCCGAAGAAGAGCATCGCGGCAGCGGTCCGCGCGGGCATCGGACACGTCCCCGAGGACCGGAAGGCACAGGGCCTCGTCCTCGGTGCGTCCGTCAACGACAACCTCGGGTACGCGACCCTCGCCTCCACCGCGCGCGGTGGCCTCGTCGACTTCGCCGGGCAGAAGCGCCGGGCCGAGGAGGTCGCGAACCGGCTGCGGATCCGGATGCACGACATCGGCCAGCCGATCGGCTCGCTGTCCGGCGGGAACCAGCAGAAGGCCGTGTTCGGTCGGTGGATCCTCGCCGGGTCGAGCGTGCTCCTGCTCGACGAACCCACCCGCGGCGTCGACGTCGGCGCGAAGGTCGAGATCTACGAGCTCATCAACACGATCACGGCGGCGGGCGGCGCGGTCGTCATGGTGTCGAGCGAGCTGCCCGAGGTGCTCGGCATGAGCGACCGCGTGCTCGTCATGCGGGACGGCCGCATCGCCGGCGAGATCCCCGGGTCCGAAGCGACCGAGGACCGCGTCATGACCCTGGCCGCCCGCGACGTCGAGACCGTCTGAGTCCCGGGGCGCCGCCCCACCCCGCCACGCCACGACCGCCCCGAGCGGACGGTCGCTCCTCCCCCCACGCGTACAGCGCAGTACCCATCAGAAAGCACCCGTCGCATGTCAACGACCACCGTGAAGGCCCCCGCGCGGTCCTTCTCCTTCAAGAAGTTCCTCGCCGACAACGGGGCGCTGGTCGGCCTCGTCGTCCTCTGCATCGCCCTGTTCATCGCGACACCGGACTTCCTCACCGGCCGCAACATCATCAACATCGGCATCCAGGTCTCGACCGTCGCGGTGCTCGCGTTCGGCGTCACGTTCGTCATCGTGGCCGGCGGGATCGACCTCTCGGTCGGCTCCGTGGCCGCACTGTCCGCGATGGTGTCCGGCTGGTTCTTCAGCACCGCGGGCCTCCCGGGCTGGCTCGCCCTGCTCGGCGGCCTCGTCGCCGGCCTGCTCGCCGGGGTCGTGAACGGCCTCGCCGGCGCCTACGGCAAGCTGCCCTCGTTCATCGCCACCCTCGCGATGCTCAGCGTCGCCCGCGGCCTGACCCTCGTGATCTCCGACGGCAACCCCGTGCCGACCTCGCCGCAGGTGTCGTTCCTCGGCGGCGACATCGGGCCCGTCCCCGTGCCGATCATCGTGCTCGTCCTCGCGGCGCTCGTCGCCTCGTTCATCCTCAACCGCACCGTCCTCGGCCGCTCGATGTACGCCGTCGGCGGGAACGCGGAGGCCGCGCGCCTGTCGGGTCTGCCGGTCAAGCGCATCGTCGTCATCGTGTTCGGCCTGTCCGGGCTGTTCGCCGCGCTCGCCGGGCTGCTGCTCGCAGGGCGCCTCGACTCCGCCCAGCCGCAGGCGGCCAGCGGGTACGAGCTCGACGCGATCGCCTCGGTCGTCATCGGCGGCGCCTCGCTCGCGGGCGGTGTCGGTCGGATCTCGGGCACCTTCATCGGCGCGCTCGTGCTCGTCGTGATCCGCAACGGCCTCAACCTGCTCAACGTCAGCTCGTTCTGGCAGCAGGTCGTCATCGGCCTCGTCATCGCGCTCGCCGTCGGTGTCGACGTGCTCCGCCGCAAGACGCGCAGCAGCTGACCGCGAACCGCCCCGGCGGGCGCCGGCGGGCCGGTGGCCGCCAGCCGGTCGGGAGGCGACCCTCCCGGCACACCGACCCCCCACCAGTACCACTCCCTCATCCCCCCACCAGCACCACAGACAGACCAAGGACCCCAACGATGCAGTTCTCCTCCTTCCAGAAGGTCGCCACCGTCGGCACCGTCGCCGCCCTCGTCATGCTCGGCGCCTCGGGCTGCAGCCGCTTCGGCGGCGGCTCCGGCGGCGACCAGAAGGTCGTGCTCGCACTCTCGACCCTCAACAACCCGTTCTTCGTCGAGGTGCGCGACGGCGCGAAGGCCGAAGCGAAGAAGAAGGGTGTCGACCTCGAGGTCGTCGACGCGCAGAACGACTCCGCGCAGCAGGCCAACCAGCTGCAGACCGCCTCCTCCGGCAGCGCCAAGGCGATCATCGTCAACCCCGTCGACTCCGACGCCGCCGGCCCGTCGGTCAAGGCGCTCAACAAGGCGGACATCCCCGTCGTCGCCGTCGACCGCACGGTCAACGGTGCGGACGTCGACTCGTTCATCGCGAGCGACAACGTCGCCGGCGGCAAGCAGGCGGCGGACGACCTCGCCAAGGCGATCGGCAAGAAGGGCGACATCCTCGTCCTCGAGGGCCAGGCGGGCACGTCGGCCGCCCGTGACCGCGGCAAGGGATTCACCGAGGGGATCAAGCAGTACCCCGGCATCCACGTCGTCGGCGAGCAGACGGCGAACTTCGACCGCGCCACCGCGCTCGACGTCACCACGAACCTGCTGCAGGCCCACCCCGACATCGTCGGCATCTTCGCCCAGAACGACGAGATGGCCCTCGGGGCGATCAAGGCACTCGGGTCGAAGGCGGGCTCGAGCGTCGAGGTCGCGAGCTTCGACGGCGAGGACGACGGCCTCGCGGCGATCAAGGACGGCACGCTGAGCAGCACCATCGCCCAGCAGCCGGCGAAGCTCGGCTCGCTCGCGATCGACCAGGCGCTCAAGGCGATCGACGGCAAGGCCACGAAGACCGTGTCGGTCCCGGTGCTGTCGGTCACCAAGAGCAACGTCGACACCTTCAGCAAGTGAGCACGGCCGCCGGAACCGTGGTCGTCGTCGGATCGCTCAACGTCGACCAGGTCGTCACCGTCGACCGGCACCCGTCCCCGGGTGAGACGCTGATCGCCACCTCGATGACCCTCCTGCCCGGCGGCAAGGGCGCGAACCAGGCCGTGGCGGCCGCCCGTCGGGGCGCCGCCACGGTCATGGTGGGGCTCGTCGGGGATGACGGATCCGCGGAGGTCGCCACGGTCCTCCTGGCCGAGAGCGGGGTGGACGTCGCGCACGTCGGCGTCGTCGACCAGCCCACCGGGCTCGCGACGGTCACGGTCGACGCGACGGGGGAGAACACCATCGTCGTCGTGCCGGGGGCCAACGCCGCGATGACCGCGGAGGCCGTCGATCGCGTCGCGTCCGTCGTGGCCGAGGCGGCCGTCGTCGTCATGCAGGGCGAGATCCCGGCCGCTGGGATCGCCGCCGCGGCCCGTCACGCCCGTGGTCGCGTCGTGCTCAACCTCGCACCCGTCATCGACGTCGACGCCGCGGTCGTCCGTCTCGCCGATCCGCTCGTCGTGAACGAGCACGAGGCGGCCCTCGTCCTCGCGCGACTCGTGCCGGGAGGCGCGGTGCCGGCGGACGAGGAGGCGCTCGCGGTCGCGTTGCTCGCGCAGGGTATCCGCACCGTCGTCATCACCCTCGGCGCGCGCGGCGCGGTCGTCGCGGACGCGACCGGCACCACCGCGGTGCCGTCACCCCGGGTCGACGCGGTCGACACGTCCGGCGCGGGCGACGCGTTCGTCGGTGCCCTCAGCGCGAGCCTCGCGGCCGGGGAGTCCCTGCTCGACGGCGTCCGGCACGCGGTGCGGGTCGGTGCGTTCGCCGTGCAGGGGGCCGGGACGCAGCCGTCGTACCCGACGCTCGACGACACCCTGCCGGAGGTGACCGCGTGAAGCGCGCCGGCATCCTCAACGCCGAGCTCAACGCCGGTCTGAGCCACCTGGGACACGGGGACCTCGTCGTCGTCGCTGACTGCGGTCTGCCGATCCCGCCGGGCGTCCCGCTCGTCGACCTGGCCGTCGTCCACGGGGTGCCGCGGTTCGGGGACGTCCTCGACGCGCTCCTCGGCGACGCCGTGTTCCAGGACTGCATCGCGGCGGAGGAGGTCGTGGGCACCGAGGCCGAGGGGTGGATCACCGCACGGTTCGACGGCGTCCGGCACGTGGACCACGAGGCGCTGAAGCGGATGTCCGCGGGCGCCAAGCTGTTCGTCCGCACCGGTGAGGCGACGCCGTTCGCGAACGTCGTGCTCGTGTGCGGCGTGCCGTTCTGACGCGCTCGGGCTGGTGCCGGGCGGACGCGCCGGGCGTGCCGACGCGCCCGGTGGACCCGTCGCCGCTAGCGTGAGCACACTCCCGAACCGTGCGCATGGAACGAGGCGATCCCCGGTGCCCTACCTCAAGCCCGAGCCCTGGTCGTTCACCATCGCGCCCGAGCCGTACGACGCCGAGAGCGCGATCCGCCTCCGTGCCGCTGCCCGGATCGAGCTCAACAGCGTCAACGCCGGACCGGACCTCGGTCCCGAGCTCACGGCCGACGAGGTGCCCGTGCACCTGCTCGCCCGGGACAGCGCGGGCGTCCCGATCGGGTGTGCGGGGCTCACGCCGGTCCAGGACGGGGTCCACGAGGTCCGGAAGCTCTACGTCCGGTCCGACGCGCGGAGTCTCGGCGTGGCCGATGCGCTCCTGGAGCACCTGATCGCTGCCGGCCGCGAACTGGGCGCCCCGGCCCTGGTCATGGAGACGGGATCCCAGGCGACGCAGACCGTCCGGTTCCTCGAACGATCCGGGTTCTCGCGGATCGCGCCGTTCGGCCGCTACGCCGACAACCCGAGCTCGGTCTGCTTCGCGCGGGTGCTCTGACCGCCTGCGCCCCTGGTGACCCGCCATGAGTCGACGGTGTTGGTGTCGGACGACGCGCACCCCGTCGGAAACAGGCGGATCCCGGGGCGGGGGATGGCGGCTCAGCCAGTGGTGGCGGGGCCCGCCACGCGGCGCTGCAGCTCCCGCGCGAACGGCCGGACGCGCTCGGCGAGCTCGGGCCACCGTTCCTCGGCGTAGTCCTCGGTGCGGAACGTGACGGCGATCGACGCGACGGGCCACCCCGTGCTGTCGCGGACGCAGAGTGCGACGGACGCGAGCCCGGCGCTCACGCCCTCGTGCTCCCACGCGAACCCGCGCGCCCGGGTGGCGGCGAGCACGGTGCGGAGACCGCGGGGGTCGCGGGGGTCGTCCCCCTCGGCGAACACGGTCCGATCGGGGAACAGGGCGCGGATCTGGGGGGCGTCGAGCTCGGCGAGCATCGCTCGACCGCTCGCGGTGACGTGGCTCGGCAGTCGGACCCCGACGTCCGAGACCAGGACGGGGCGGTGCGGGGCGCGCTCCTCGAGGACGTAGACGACGTCGCGGCCCTGGAGAACGGCGATGTGCGCGCTCTCGCCGAGTCGGTCGACGAGCGAGCCGAGGACGGGGGCGCCGAGCCGGGCGAGCGGCGCCTGCCGGAGGTACCCGGACCCGAGTTCGAACGCGGCGACGCCGATCCCGTACCGCCGCTCCTCGGGGTAGTGCACGACGAACCCCTCGGCCTCGAGCGCGGCGAGCAGGTGGTACGTCGACGACCGGGGCAGGCGGAGTTCGCGGGCGACGGCCGCAGCGGTCACGGGCCCGCGTTGGGCGCCGAGGTACCGGAGCAGCCGGACCGCGTTCGTGGCGGCGGGGACAGAGCGGGGCTCGGCCACGGTCCTCCCGTCCGTCCTGCGGCCGCCGGGGTGCGTGACGGGCCGGATCGACCGCCACGTGACGGGGCTGTTTCCGCCACGTGACGCGTCTCGTATCCGAGACCCTAGTGCCTCCGGACTCGCTGTGCCGGCGACGGGGGTGCGCTGTCATGGGGACGACGACGATCCGGAGGACCCCTTGACCGACACCACCACGCACTCGGTGCGCGCGCCGCGCGGCCCCGAGATCACCGCCCGCTCGTGGCAGACCGAAGCCCCGATGCGGATGCTCATGAACAACCTCGACCCCGAGGTCGCCGAACGCCCCGAGGACCTCGTGGTCTACGGGGGCACCGGGCGGGCGGCGCGCAGCTGGGCCGCGTACGACGCGATCGTGCGGACGCTGCGTGAGCTCGAGGCGGACGAGACCCTGCTCGTCCAGTCGGGCAAGCCGGTCGGTGTGTTCCGCACGCATGAGTGGGCGCCACGGGTCCTCATCGCGAACTCGAACCTCGTGGGCGACTGGGCGACCTGGCCCGAGTTCCGGCGCCTCGAGCAGCTCGGGCTGACGATGTACGGGCAGATGACCGCGGGCTCCTGGATCTACATCGGGACGCAGGGCATCCTGCAGGGCACGTACGAGACCTTCGCGGCCGTCGCGGCAGAGCGCGCCGCGCGAGCGGGCGAGGACGAGCGGACCGCGTCGCTCGCGGGCACGCTGACGCTGACCGGTGGTGCCGGTGGCATGGGTGGCGCGCAGCCCCTCGCCGTCACGTTGAACGGCGGCGCCGTGCTCGTGGTCGACGTCGACGCGGCACGGATCGCCCGCCGCGTCGACCACGGCTACCTCGACGAGATGACCGAGGACCTCGACGACGCGCTCGACCGGGTGCTCGCCGCCAAGACCGACCGTCGGCCGCTGTCCGTCGGACTGGTCGGCAACGCCGCCACCGTGTTCACGGAGATCCTGGAGCGGGGCGTCGCCGTCGACGTCGTCACCGACCAGACCAGTGCGCACGATCCGCTGAGCTACCTGCCCGAGGGCTACACCGTCGACGAGTGGCACGAGCGGGCCGCGGCCGACCCCGAGGGCTTCACCGCCGACGCGCGGGCGAGCATGGCGAAGCACGTCGCCGCGATGGTCGGGTTCCTCGACGCGGGCGCCGACGTGTTCGACTACGGCAACTCGATCCGACGCGAGGCCGAACTCGGCGGGTACGACCGGGCGTTCGCGTTCCCCGGGTTCGTGCCGGCGTACATCCGCCCGCAGTTCGAGGAGGGCCGTGGACCGTTCCGCTGGGCGGCGCTGTCCGGCGACCCGGAGGACATCGCCAAGACGGACCGCGCGATCCTCGAGCTGTTCCCCGAGAACGAGCGCCTGCGCCGGTGGATCGAGGCCGCGGGCGAGACGGTGCACTTCGAGGGACTGCCGGCCCGGATCTGCTGGCTCGGTTACAAGGAACGGCACCTCGCCGGTCTCACGTTCAACGCGATGGTGGCGAGCGGCGAGCTGAGCGCACCCATCGCGATCGGCCGCGACCACCTCGACTCCGGATCGGTCGCGTCCCCCTACCGCGAGACCGAGGCCATGAAGGACGGATCCGACGCGATCGCCGACTGGCCGCTCCTCAACGCCCTGCTCAACACCGCGTCCGGCGCGACCTGGGTGTCGATCCACCACGGCGGCGGTGTCGGCATCGGCCGGTCGATCCACGCCGGGCAGGTCGTCGTCGCCGACGGCACGGACCTCGCCGCGCAGAAGATCGAGCGGGTGCTGACGAACGACCCCGGCACCGGGGTGATGCGGCACGTCGACGCCGGGTACGAGCACGCCGCCGACGTCGCCCGCGAGCGCGGGCTGCACATCCCGATGATCGAGGAGGCGTGACCACGAGCAGCACGGACGCCGTCGCGCTCCTCCGCGAGCTCGACGACATCGGACGCGATCCCGTCCGCGGCGGGCACAGCCGACACCTCCTCGACGACGCGGACCGCGCGATGCGGGCCTGGTTCGTCGCGGCGGCGGAGGGCATGGGCCTCCGTGTCGAGGTGGACGGCAACGCCAACGTGTGGGCGACCTGGGACGTCGACGACGTCACGGACGACCTCCCCGCGGTCGTGACCGGCAGTCACCTCGACTCGGTGCCCGGCGGCGGCGCGTACGACGGCCCGCTCGGCGTCGTGACCGCACTCGCCGCGGTCGCCCGGTTGCAGGCGGACGCGCACCGGCCCTCCCGCCCGCTCCGGGTCGTCGTGTTCGCCGAGGAGGAGGGCGCGCGCTTCGGCGTCGCGTGTCTCGGATCCGGGCTCATGACCGGCGCCGTGTCGCCCGAGCGGGCGCGCGCGCTCACCGATCCGACGGGCGTGCGGCTCGCCGACGCGTTCACGGCGGCCGGGCTCGACCCGGCGCGGATCGGACCGGACCCCGACCGGCTGGCGGGCATCGCCGCGTTCGTGGAGCTGCACGTCGAGCAGGGACGGCAGCTGGCGCCGCTCGACGCGTCCGTCGGCCTGGCGACGACGATCCTCGCGCACGGACGCTGGTCGGTCCGCATCGAGGGTCGCGGCGACCACGCCGGCGCGACCGAGCTCGCCGACCGGCGTGACCCCGTGCTCGTCGCCGCCGAGGTCGTGCGCGGTGCGCGGGCCCGGTCGCTCGCCGCACCCGCCGCCGCGCGGGCCAGGGCGACCGTGGGCCGGATCGGCGTCGTCCCGGGCGGCACGAACGCCATCGCGTCGTCGGTCACGCTCTCGCTCGACGCCCGCGCCGAGGAGGACGCGGATGTCCGTGCGCTCGTCGACGCGATCGGCCGGGAGGCCCGATCGGCGGCCGTCGCGGAGGGGTGCGTCGTCGAGGTGGCCGAGGAGTCGTTCAGCCCGCGTGTCGCGTTCGACACCACGCTGACGGACCGCATGGCCACCGTGCTCGGCGAGCCCCCACGGGTCCCGACGGGCGCGGGGCACGACGCCGGTGTGCTCAGCGCCCACGTCCCGACCGGCATGCTGTTCGTCCGCAACCCGGACGGCGTCTCGCACGCACCGGGCGAGTCCGCGTCCGTCGACGACGTGCGGGCCGGCGTCGACGCGCTCGTCGCCGTGCTCCGGGAGCTGACGTGAGGGTCCAGCTGGGGCGCCTGGTGCTGCCGGACGTCGTCACCGGGCCGCTGACCGTCGACCTCGACGGCGACGGCGTGGTGACCGCGGTCGAGCCCGGTACGGGACGCGCGGACCTCGCGGTCGACACGGCGGTCCCCGCGTTCGCGAACACACACTCGCACGCGTTCCACCGCCTGCTCCGCGGCCGGACGAACGCGCGCGGCGGGGACTTCTGGACGTGGCGGACCCGCATGTACGCGGTGGTCGCGGCCCTCGACCCGGACACCCTGCACGACGTGGCGCTCGCCGTGTACGGCGAGATGGTCGCCGCCGGGTACGGCGCGGTCGGCGAGTTCCACTACCTGCACCACCGGGACGACGGCACCCCCTACCCCGCGCACGACATGGAGCTGGCGCTCGCGGCCGCCGCGGCGAGCACCGGGATCCGTCTGACCCTCCTCGACACCTGCTACCTGTCCGCCGGGTTCGGAGCCCCGCTCGAGGGCGCGCAACGTCGGTTCGGCGACGGCACGGTCGAGCGCTGGGCGGAGCGGTGGTGGGCGCTGCGGGACGTCCTGGCCCGCGAGCACCCGACCGTGACGCTCGGAGCCGCCCTGCACTCCGTCCGGGCCGTGTCCGAGCACGAGGCCGCACGTGCCGTCGAGCTCCTGCCGCCCACCGTTCCGCTGCACGTGCACCTGTCCGAGCAGCCGGCCGAGAACACCGCGAGCACGGCGGCCACCGGACTGACGCCGACCGCGCTGCTCGACCGGGCCGGCGCCCTGGCCGCGCGGACGACCGTCGTCCACGCGACCCACCTGACCGACGAGGACGTCCGCCTGCTCGGCACCGCGCGGGTCGGGGTGTCGATGTGCCCGACGACCGAGGCCGACCTCGGGGACGGACTCGGCCGCGCCTGGGACCTGGCCGACGCCGGGGCCGTGGTCAGCATCGGCTCGGATCAGAACGTCGTCGTCGACCCGTTCGAGGAGCTCCGCGGTGTCGAACGCGGTGCGCGGCTCGCGGCCGGGCGTCGCGGCGTCTTCACCCCGTCCGAGCTCTGGCGTGCCGGCGGGGTGGACGGGCACCGGGCACTCCGGCCCGCGGGTGACCCCGCACCCACCGGCGGGCCGGTCGTCGGCGCCCCCTTCGACGTCGTCGGCATCGATCCGCGGTCCGTCCGCACCGCCGGATCGGCCCCGGAGGAGCTGCTCCACACTGCGACCGCGGCGGACGTCACCGCGGTCGTGCTCGGCGGACGGCTCCGCGACCCGGCCCGAGCGCGCGCCGACACCGTGGCCGTCACCGATCGGTTCCGAGGTGGAGCATGAGCGAACTCGTCACCGGGATCGGCCTGCTCGCGACGCTCGACCCCGGACTCGGCGAGGGGCCGCTCGGCCTCCGCCACGACGCCGCGCTCGTGCTCGACGGCGACCGGGTCGCCTGGGTCGGGGACGCTGCCGCCGCGCCGGCCGCCGACCGCCGCACCGACGTCGCGGGCGCGTGTGTCGTGCCGGGGTTCGTCGACAGCCACGCGCACATGGTGTTCGGGGGCGACCGCACCGACGAGTTCGCCGCCCGGATGGCGGGCCGTCCCTACGCCGCGGGCGGCATCCGCACCACGGTGCGCGCGACCCGGGCGGCGACGGAGGAGGCCCTGGTCGCCCGGACGTCCCGCCTGCTCGACGAGGCCCTGCGCTCGGGCACGACGTCGGTCGAGATCAAGAGCGGCTACGGCCTGACCGTCGAGGACGAGGCGCGGCTGCTCCGGATCGCCGCGCGGTTCACCGACGACACGACGTTCCTCGGCGCGCACGTCGTCCCCGAGGAGTCCGCGGGTGACCGGAACGCCTACGTCGACCTGGTGGCCGGTGCGATGCTCGAGGCCTGCCGACCCCACGCCCGGTGGATCGACGTCTTCTGCGAGGAGGGCGCGTTCGACGTCGACGAGGCACGACGGATCCTGCTCGCCGGGCAGGCGGCGGGGCTCGGTCTCCGGGTGCACGCGAACCAGCTGACCGCGTCCGGAGCGGCACGCCTCGGGGTGGAGCTCGGGGCCGCGAGCGTCGACCACTGCACGTTCCTCGACGACGACGACGTGGACGCACTCGCCGGGTCGAGCACCGTCGCGACGTTCGTGCCCGGGGCGGAGTTCTCGACACGGCAACCGTTCCCGTCGGTCGCGCGCCTCCGCGACGCGGGTGTCCGGACGGCGATCGCGACGGACTGCAACCCCGGATCGTCCTTCACGACCGCGATGCCCTTCTGCATCGCGCTCGCGGTGACGCAGATGGGCATGACGCCGGACGAGGCCCTCGCGGCCGCGACCACCGGGGGTGCCGCCGCACTCCGACGGGACGACGTCGGCGTCCTGCGCGTGGGCAGCCGCGCGGACCTCGTCGTGCTCGACGCGCCCTCGTACGTCCACCTGGCGTACCGGCCGGGCGTGCAACTCGTCGCGGGGGTCTGGCGTTCCGGCGTCCGGACGGAGCGCTGGGCCGCCGCGGATCCCGCGGTCCGGTGACCGAGCTCGTCCGGTTCGCCGACGTCGAGCCCGGGCCCTGGGCCAACGGCGGCGGCGTGACGTGGGAACTGGCCCGCGGGCCCTCGGCGTCCCCCACGTGGGACTGGCGGATCAGCATCGCCGCGGTCGAGGCACCCGGTCCGTTCAGCACGTTGCCGGGTGTGGACCGCACGCTCGTGTGCCTGGGGCCGGAGCCGCTCGCGCTCACGGTCGCGGATGCCGTGCAGATCGTCCCACCGTTCGGATCGGTCACGTTCACCGGCGAGGAGGCCGTGGCCGCGACGAGCACGACCGCGACCCGCGACCTCAACGTGATGACCCGGCGGGGGCGCGCGGTGGCGGACGTCGCCGTGGTCGACGTCGATCCGGGTGTCGAGGCGGAGGTCCTCGCGGACGCGGCCGATCTGACCGTCGTCGTCGCGCTGGACGGCCGGACAGCGATCGCCGAGCCGGCCGCGCTCGGTCCGGACGGGCCTCCGACGCCACTGGCGCCGGGCGATGCGGTCCTCTTCGACCACCTGGACGCGCGCCTCCGCGTCCGGGGATCCGGGCTCGTCTGCCTGGTCCGGATCCGGACGCGCCGCTGACGCGGTTCACGATCTGTCCGTTTTCCGAACGGAACGAACAGATTGACTACTGTTTCGTTGCGCGAGTAGTTCACGACGTGGCATTCTTTTGCCGTGCCCCACCCCCGGGCATCATCACCCCGATCGCGCCCGGCGACGCCGCCAGAAACGAGACCATGATGAGCATCGCGCAGCCCCACCCCCGGGTCTCCGGGACCTCCTTCATCGACCCGTCGAGTGCCGCGCTCGACCGGTTCCCGCCGACGCAGCCGATCGACATGCGGCCGCTGCTCGCCGATCGGGGTGTCTGCTGATGCACAGCACGTACCAGGCCTGGTCCGGCGCCGGCACGATGCGCGCGGGCGCGGGTCGACGCTACGGACTGACCGACCCGGCCGTCATCGACGCCTATGTCTCGCGTCGGGTCGAGGACCCGCGCCTGCTGTCCGGGCGGGGATCGGGCGCCGCGAGCGGCCCGAGCTACGCCGACTTCTTCGCGGCACCCACCGCGTAGCATCCACGCCACCGGAACGACCGACCAGAAGGACCACATCCGCCGATGCCGTTGACCGTCGTCCGCCGCGAAGCGCGGCACCTGTACGCACGAGAGCCGCGGAGCGCGGCCGCTCGCCAGGCCGTCGACGCGCTCCTGGGCGTGCAGAGCGCCGAGGAGCAACAGATCGAGCGCGCCCGGGTCGCGAGCGGCCTGACGAAGAACGAGTTCCACGCCATCCGCTACCTGCTCCAGGCGCAGCGTGACGAGCGGGCCATGGGCCCCAAGGACCTCGTCGTCATGCTCAACGTGTCGAACGCGTCGGTCACCAAGATCGTCGACGAGCTCGAGCGCAAGGGCGACCTCCGGCGGGTGGCGCACCCGAGCGACCGGCGCGCGCAGGTCCTCGAGCCGAGCGAGCAGGCCGCCCGCAAGATCGACGCCGCGTACGAGCGGTTCCACGAGTCCGTCGTGGACGTCTTCGACCGGCTGTCCGACGAGGACAACGCCGTCGTGACCCGTGTGCTGACGACCCTGACGACCGCCATGGCCGAGCGGGCCGCCGCCGAGACGGCCTCCACACCGGCTGTCCCCGCCGACGGATCCACCGGACAGGAGCAGCTGAGCGACCACGCGGACGCCGCTCGATAGCGTCGATTCCTCCCCCTCCGAGCGACGGCCCGACCGTCGGGTCTCCGACGGGGCGGATCACGAGGAGCGATGGTGGCGACGCGGAGCACGACAGCCGGGGGAGCCGACACGACGGGGCGACCTGCACCGGGCGGACGGGCCCTGCCACCGCTGACCCCGGGTCCGTACTCGCGACGGCTCGGGTTCGTCGCGGTCGTCGCGACCTTCGGCGGTCTGCTCTTCGGGTACGACACCGGCGTCGTCAACGGCGCGCTCGACTCGCTCACCGCGGATCTCGGGCTCACACCCACGACCGAGGGGCTCGTGACGTCGGCGATCCTCGTCGGGGCGGCGCTCGGCGCGTTCACCACGGGTCGCATCTCCGACCACAACGGTCGGCGACCCACCATCCGCACGCTCGCCGTCGTCTTCTTCGTCGCCGCGCTCGCGTGCGTGCTGTCCCCGACGTGGGAGGTCCTCGTCGCGGCGCGGTTCGTCCTCGGCATCGCCGTCGGCGGGGCGTCCGTCACGGTCCCGGTGTTCCTGGCGGAGCTGTCGCCGACCGAGAAGCGCGGCGGTCTCGTGACCCGGAACGAGCTCATGATCGTGACGGGGCAGCTGGCCGCATTCGCGATCAACGCCGTGATCGGGTCGATCTGGGGCTCCCACACCGACGTCTGGCGGTACATGCTCGCGGTCGCGCTGATCCCCGCCGTCGCGCTGTTCATCGGCATGCTCCGCGTGCCGGAGAGCCCGCGGTGGCTGCTCGGCAAGGGGCGCGAGGACGACGCGCTCGCCGTGCTCCGCACCATCCGCTCGGACGAGCGCGCGGTGGCCGAGATGGCCGAGCTGCACGACCTCGCCGCGGAGGAAGCGGAGGCCCGCTCCGGCCGGATCCGCGATCTGTTCCGCGAGCCGTGGCTCCGCAGGCTCGTGTACATCGGCGGCGGACTCGGCATCGCCCAGCAGGTCACCGGGATCAACTCGATCATGTACTACGGCACGCAGGTGCTGCAGGAGTCCGGGTTCAGCCAGCAGGGTGCCCTGATCGCGAACGTCGGCTCGGGGGTGATCGCGGTCCTCGCCGTCGTGATCGGCCTCCGCTTCATCAACCGACTGGGCCGGCGCACGTTCCTCATCAGCGGGTTCGCGGGCACGACCCTGTTCCATCTGCTGATCGGTCTGGCGTCGGTGATCCTGCCGCAGGGCACGCTCCGCGCGGTGGTCGTCCTCGTGTTCATCATCTGTTTCGTCGGCATCATGCAGGGCACCATCGGGCCACTCGTGTGGCTCATGCTCTCCGAGGTGTTCCCGCTGCGCCTCCGTGGGGCCGGCATGGGGCTCACCGCACTCGTGCTCTGGCTCGCGAACTTCGGGGTCAGCCTGACGTTCCCCATCGCCGTCGCGGCCTTCGGGATCTCGACGACGTTCTTCGTGTTCGCCGTGCTCAACGCCGCCGCGCTCGTGTTCGTGCTCACGGTCGTCCCCGAGACCCGGGGGCGATCGCTCGAGCAGCTCGAAGCCGACTTCGCCACGGGGGCGATCTCGATCCACGGGTCGACGAACGACGTCACGAACGCCCGGTACCAGCAGGACGGCGGGTCGTCACGCCCCTGATCACGCTCCGGCCCACGCGCCCCTGACCGCCTCCGGGCGCCCACCCCGCCGACACGACCCCGCCAACTGGGGGTCTGTGAGGTCGCACAGGGGCTGTTGTCGGGCCTCCGCTCGGGCTAGCGTCGTCAGGTCGGCGATCGCAACCCGAATCGGCGCCGGGCACCCCCGACCGCTCAGCCTCCGAGAGTGACCATGCGCACCGTCCGTCTGCCCCTCATCGTCGTCGCCGCCGCCGCCCTCACGGTCACCGGCTCGGCCCTCCCCGCGGTGGCGGACGAGCCGGGAGGCGCGACCACCGCCACGACGTCCGCCGCGTCGACGTCCACCCCCTCCGCCGCGGCGCCCGCGCCGTCGGCGGCCTCGCCCGCGTCCGGGGCCACCGCATCGGCCGCGCCGACCGCGTCGCCGAGCCCCTCGGCCACGACGCCCGCCCCCTCCGCGACAGCGACGGCCCCGGCCCCCAGCGGTGCTCCGATCGACATGACGGTCGTGCTGCAGCCGTCCGATCGCGGTGAACTCCGCGACCTGGTCCGCCGGGCGGACACCATGACGAAGGCCCAGCGGAAGGACGCGCTCACCGACGTCGCCCCGACCACGGACACCCGGGACGACGTGGTCGACGCACTCCGTGCGGCGGGCCTCCACGTCACCGCACAGGACACGTGGGACGTCCAGGTCTCGGGCACGGTCGCCCAGGCGGAGTCCGTGTTCGGCGTCGACCTCGCGGGCAAGGGGGACACCCTGCACCCGACGACGGCGCTGGACCTGCCGTCGGGCCTGTCCGGCGCGGTGACGACCGTGCTCGGCCTCGACCAGCGCCCGGTGTTCGAGCACCACGCACTCCCCGGCGGCAGGACCCCGGCCGACCTGGCCAGCGCCTACGGCGTGACGCGCTCCGGGAGCACCGGTGCCGGGACGACGGTCGCCACGGTGCAGTTCTCCGGCTGGTCGAAGAGCGATCTGACCACCTACGCGAACGCCGTGGGCGTCACGTTGCCGTCGATCACGCAGGTCGCGGTCGACGGCGCGTCGACCACCACGTCCGTCGACGGTGGCGGCTCCGAGGTCGCCCTGGACCAGGAGATGCTCTTCGCCACCGCGCCGAAGGCGTCCCAGCGCATCTACGTCGCGCCGAACTCGGCCCAGGGCATCTACGACGCGTACGACCGCGTCGCGACCGACGTCACGAGCAGTGGCATCGTCGCGCTGAGCACCTCGTGGGGGATGTGCGAGTCGTCGCTGTCCTCGTCGTTCGAGAGCGCCGTCCAGGACGCCATCGATCGCGCGGTCGTCGCCGGTGCGACCACCTTCGCGGCCTCGGGTGATGACGGCGCCTACGACTGCGGCGGCGGGACCTCGAGCACGCCCGACGTCGACTTCCCGGCCGTCGTGCCGTCGGTCGTCGGTGTCGGCGGGACCAGCCTCACGGGGAGCGGCACGAGCTGGCGCGAGACCGCCTGGAGCGACCGGGCCGACGCGGTCGGCAGCGGTGGTGGGTCCTCGACCCGGACCGCGCGGCCGACGTACCAGAGCGGTGTGGGCCTCCCGGGCAGCACGCGGCTGGTACCGGACATCAGCGCGGTGGCCGATCCCGACACCGGCCCCGGCGTCTACATCGGCGCGGAGGGCGGCTGGGTCCTCGGCGGTGGGACGAGCGCGGCGGCGCCGATCATGGCGGGGCAGCTCGCCGCCACCCTGTCGAGCCTCGGCTGCAGCACCGGCGTCGGCGACGTGCACGCGGCGCTCTACGGGAACCGCGGGGACTTCCGCGACGTCACGAGCGGCAACAACCTGCTCTACAGCGCGACCACCGGCTACGACATGGCGACCGGTCTCGGTTCCCCGAACTGGGCGGCCCTGGCGACCGCGCTGCCCGGGACGAGCAGCTGCAGCACCTCGCTGACCGCGCCCGCGACCCTCGCCGTCGGCCACTCGATCACGTCGCCGAACCAGCAGTACACGCTGACGATGCAGGCCGACGGCAACCTCGTGCTGTACGGCAACGGGCGTGCGCTCTGGTCGTCCGGGACGAACGGCCGTGGTGGGACCTCGCTCGCGGTGCAGGCCGACGGCAACGCGGTCATCTACACGGCCGCGCAGAAGGCGGTGTGGCAGTCCCGCACGAGCGGCAAGGGCAGCGGGGCTGTCCTGGCGGTCACGAACACGGGCGACCTCCGTCTGACCAGGGGGAGCACGGTGCTCTGGCACACGGGGCTGTCCGGCCGCGACACCCTCAAGGCGCCCGTGACGCTGACCGGCGGCCAGTTCATCCAGGACGGCTCGGGCACGCGGCAGTTCATCATGCAGGCCGACGGCAACCTCGTCATGTACATCGGCGGCCGAGCGCGCTGGGCGACGAACACGAGCAAGTACCACGGCGCGTACATGAGCCTGCAGGCGGACGGCAACCTGGTGGTCTACGACACCTCGGGCAAGGCGCGGTGGGCGTCGAACACCAGCCGGGCCGGGTCGGGCACGACGCTCGTCGTGCAGGGCAACGGCAACGTCGTGCTCAAGAAGGGCTCGACGGGCATCTGGTCGACGGGCACGAAGGGCTGAGTTGCCAGGAGGGCTGGGTCAGTCGACGCGCGGCCAGTCCGTCGTCAGGTACGCCTCGACGGCACGGTTGCGGAACGAGTAGGGCTTGCCCCGGTCGATGATCCCGCGGACCGTGTCCAGTCGCTGCGAGAACGGCCCCACCTTCGTCGCGGAGGTCATGCCCATCTGGGCGGCGATCTTCGTCAGCGTGCGGTCGGCCGGCGGCAGCGCCGCCATCGCGTCGACGAACTCGTGTTCACGAGCCGGCAGCCGGTTCAGGATGCGCTCGACGTGTGCCGAGGCCTCACCCTGAGCTCCGCGCCACCCGGCCACGACCTCCTCCTGGGAGATGGTCGAGGCGCTCCCTGCATTCCAGGCGCGTTGACCGGCGAGCTGGAACAGGAACGGCTCCCCGCAGCAGAGAGCCACGACGGCTCTCGCAGCCCCGGAACTCATCTGGATAGATTCGAGACCGCCGTTCCCGTCGGGGGTGGCCCAACCGTCGAACACGAATGGCTGCAGCGCCTGCAGGAGATCCGCCTCGTCGAGGGCGGCAAGCGTGATGGTGCGGAATCGCCGGGCGAAGGTGGCGCCCTTCCGAGCGCCGGCCATGTCCTCGAAGTCCGGCAGCCCCGTCAGGTACACGGCGAGGGGCAGGTGTCGCTCGACGAGGACACCGCCCGGAGCCGTGACCTCGACCTGGTGCGACAGCGCGTCACCGAGAGCGATGAGCAACTGCGACAGCGCTGCCTCGTCGGTGATGTTCTGCACCTCGTCGATGTGGATCAACACCACGGTGTTCTGCGCGATGGCGGCCTGCCCGAGTTCGACCAGCAGGTCGAACAGTGCGGTGAACGGCTCTGGTCCTGCTTCTCCGCGCACCGCGACGGAGAACCCCGACACCGCGATCTGTTCGACTCGCGCGAGGACGTCCAGGACCCGTTGCCGACTCGTTGCCAGGAGGCCGGCCTTGTCGGCCAGCCGCAGCACTGCGGACGCGACGATCTTCAGCGGATCAGCACCGGCAGCTATGCGCAGTTGGGGGGTGACCCAGTCGCCGCCCTCTGCGGCATCGCGTGCGATCCGGCGTACCAGGCTCGACTTGCCGGTACCAGGTTCACCGAGGATGGTTCGGCCTGTCTCGTACAGGCCCGCATGACGACGCGGGCGAACGACGTCCCGCCAATCGGCCAACTGCTCGACACGACCAGCCCATACATCTGGAACCACGTCGGAACCCGGTTGGAACGGGTTCGTGAGAGGTGAGCGCACTTGATAAATTTAGCACATCCGGCAGGTGACGGTGTTAAATTTAACGAGCAACCTGCTCCTCGTGGACCGTCGTCCCGGTCTCGTGATGGACGGCGCGGGTCAGCTCGTGCGACATCCCGCCAGCCGAGCCGATAGGGCCGGCGGCCGCCCCGGCTGCACGTCGGCATGCAACTCCACGAGATGGAGCTGGAGCTGGTGGCATCGGTGCTGCTCACGCATCCAATTCGTGTAGCGGCGGGTAGCGTCCCTCGTATGACGGATGCTCGCGATCCCCTCGAGACGACCGACGACGGCGTGGACATGACGTTCTCGGAGCGGCGCCACGACGAGCTCACCCGGGCTTCGGGGTCGACCGAGGCGGATGCGGCCCCGCGGATCACCACCGAGGACCGTGGCGACGGCATGACCCGGATCGATGTCGCCGACACCGCGGCGGTGCGACCGGGTGGCGTCGACACGGAGGACTGAGGGCACGGCCCGGGAGACGGAGGGTACGGCAAGTGGCGACTGCTGTGGACACTGACCCGTTGGGTGGCGCTCCTGGGGCTGGTCATGGCCGTCGGTGCCGCGCTCTGGTTCAACAGGACTCCGTGGGCGATGGTGCTCTTCGACCTGGGGGCTCTGATCTGCGCGGTGGCGGGCATCGGTCAGTCCGTTCTCCGGAGTCGCCGGTGGTTGTCGCGGTACGACGTCCAGCCGGCGGCGCGCTCAGACCGGTCGAACACGCGGGCGCTCGTGCTCCGGGGTGCCGCGATGCTCCTGGCGGTGGTCGGCGTCGTCCTCGTCGTCGGGACCGTTCATGCCGTCGACGCCCGAACGTACGACGGGGGAACGGACGCGCTCGGCTTCTTCTTCGCGGTCGTCGCGTTCGTGACGAGCGCCTGGTTCTGGTCGGGTGCGCGGGTGCGACGATGAGGAGACCGGTGCGGAGCGACACGGTTGGCCGAGGTCACGGCGCACGGCGGACCGGCTGATCTGGTCGCGTTGCCCGTGTCGGCCCTCGGTCACCTGGTTCAGATCGGACCGTGCCTCGGGGAAGTCCGACGGCGGAGGAACCGGGACCCGGGTGACGGGCGCGCCGCTCGACCTCAGCGCCCCGTCCGCACCCGCGGATCCACGACCCCGTACACCAGGTCGACGATGACGTTCGCGGTGACGACCAGGAACGCCGCGAACAGCGTGAACCCGACGACGACCTGCAGGTCCAGCGAGTGCACCGCGTCGATGAGCAGTGCGCCGAGCCCCTGCATCGAGAACACCTTCTCGGTGATCACCGCACCGCCGAGCAGGGTGCCGAGGTCGAGCCCGAACAGGGTCACGACGGGCAGGATCGCGGTGCGGAGCCCGTGCCGGACGACGACCTGCGACTCGCTCAGGCCCTTGGCGCGGGCGGTGCGGATGTGGTCCTGGCCCATCACCTCGAGCATCTCGCCGCGGGTCAGTCGGGCGTAGATCGCGGCGCTGATGAACGCGAGCACGCACCAGGGCAGGAGCAGGTGCAGGAACCACTGCACGGGGTCGTCGGTGAACGCGACGTAGCCGCCGGTCGGCAGGATCCGGAGCACGAACCCGAACAGGAGGATCGCCAACAGTCCCACGAGGTACGCCGGCGCCGAGACCCCACCGACGGCGATCGTCATGACCGCCCGGTCGAGCACCGATCCACGTCGGAGCGCGGACACGGTGCCGCCGGCGACACCCGCGACGAGCCACAGCACGGCGGCGCCGATCGCGATGGAGGCCGTGACCGGCAGGCGGGACAGGATCAGCGTCGTGACACTCTGGTGGAGCTGGAACGAGTACCCGAAGCACGGTGCGCCGCAGACCACGGCGGTCGAGCCGCTGCCGAAGTGCCGCCCGACGAAGATGCCCGACAGGTAGTCGAGGAACTGCTGCCACCAGGGCAGGTCGGTGCCGATGAACGCCTTGACCTGCGCCAGGCGGTCGGGCGTGCAGGGCTTGTCGCACATCGCGCGCGCGGCGTTCGTCGGCAGCAGGGTGAACAGCGCGTAGGTGACCGCGGCCACGACGAACAACACCACGATCGCGCCGAGGACGCGGAACAGCACGAAGCGCCAGGTCCTCATCGCGACACCTCCGTCCGGCGCGGGTCGAGGGCGTCGCGGAGGGCGTCCCCGAGCAGGTTGAACGCGAGCGTGATGACGAACAGGGCGGCTCCCGGGAACACGAGGTACATGGGGTCGGTCTGCACCCACCCCACGGCGTCGCCGATGGTGCGGCCCCAGGACGGCGTCGGGGGCGTCACCCCGACGCTGAGGAACGACAGGGCGGCCTCGGCCCCGATCATGCTCGGGATCGAGATCGTCGCGTAGACGGTGATCGTCGCGGCGAGGTTCGGCAGGAGCTGGCGGATGATGACGTGCCAGGAACCGGCGCCCATCGCGGTCGACGCGACGACGAAGTTCCGCTGCCGCAGGGACAGTGTCTGCCCGCGGATCACCCGGGCGACGGCCGGCCAGCCGAAGAACCCGATGACGAGCACGACGAGCACGGGGGCGGGGAACCGGTTCGGCACGATGGCGGTCAGCGCGATCATGAACACGAGCGACGGGAACCCGAACATGACGTCGACGACCCGGCTCATCCCGCGGTCGTACCAGCCGCCGAAGAACCCGGTGGTGACGCCGACGAGCACGCCGAGCACCATCGACAGGATCGTCGCGGCGATCCCGACCCCGAGCGAGGTCCGGGCGCCGTAGGTGACGATCGCGAACAGGTCGCGGCCGGTCAGCGGCTCGACGCCGAACCAGTGCGCGGCACTGATCCCGCCGCCCGTGCCCTTCGGTGCGCCGAACCCGGTGAGCGTCCCGAGGTGGTACCGGTACGGGTCCTGTCCGCTGAGCCCGGCGATGAGCGGTGCGCCGATCGCGACGAGCGCGAACACGACGATGACGATCGCGCTGGCGAGTGCCCAGCGGTCCCGGCCGACGCGGCGGGCGACGGCGCGGAACCCGGTGGCGGCGGGCGTGAGGGCGACGGGGCGGTCGACGACGTTCGCGGTCATGCGCGGGCCTCCTCGGTCGTGCCACCGGCGGCGACGAGCCGGCGCCAGGTGGACCGCCGCTCGGCCTGGCGGACCGGGTCCGCGACGGGGGCGGCGGCGAGCAGCATGCGTGTGTACGGGTCCTGCGGGTCCTCGAGGACCTCGGCCGCCGTGCCGCGCTCGACGACGTGGCCGCGGCGGAGCACGACGACCTCGTCGGCGAGCTGCCGGACGACGGCCAGGTCGTGGCTGATGAGCAGGCACGCGAACCCGAGTTCCGCCTGCAGCGTCGCGAGCAGGTCGAGCACGGTGCGCTGCACGGTGACGTCGAGCGCGCTCGTCGGTTCGTCGGCGATCAGGAGGACCGGGTGCAGGGCGAGCGCGCGCGCCACCGCCACGCGCTGCCGCTGCCCGCCGGAGAGCTGGTGCGGGAACCGGTCGGCGTACCCGGGGTCGAGCCGCACGGCCTCGAGCAGCTCGCGGACCCGGGCCCGGCGGGCGGTCTCGCCGAGGTCGGTGTGCAGGCGCAGCGGCTCGGCGATGCTCCACCCGATCGTCGCGCGGGGGTTGAGCGAGGACGCAGGGTCCTGGAACACGTACCCGACGCGGCTGCGGACCGCGCGGAGCCGCCGCCGCCGCGCGCGCCGGAGATCCGTGCCGGAGACCTCGACGGTCCCGGACGACACCGGGACGAGGCCGGCGAGCGCCCGCCCGATCGTCGACTTGCCCGAGCCGGACTCGCCGACGAGCCCGAGGACCTCGCCCGCGCGGATCGCGAGGTCGATGTCGGCGACGGCGGGCTTCGCGCGCCGTCCCCCGTACGTGATGGCGACGTCGGTCAGGCGGGCCACGACCTCCCGGTCCGTGGACCCGGCCGTGGATCTCGGTCCGGACGACGACGTGCCGGTGGTGGGCCGCGCCTCCGCGTCCGGCCGGGAGGCCCGGCTCGGCCCACCGAGGACGGGGACCGCGGCCAGGAGCTCGCGGGTGTAGGCGGCGTGCGGCGCCGCGAACAGGTCGACGGCCGACCGCGCCTCGACCGCCCGCCCGGCCCGCATGACGAGGACGTCGTCCGCCACGTCGGCGACCACGCCCATGTCGTGGGTGATGAGGAGCACGGCGAGGTCACGCTCGCGACACAGGCGGCGGAGCAGGTCGAGGATCCCGGCCTGCACGGTGACGTCGAGTGCGGTCGTCGGCTCGTCGGCGATGAGCGCGACCGGGTCGGCCGCCAGCGCCATCGCGATCATCGCGCGCTGGAGCTGCCCGCCGGACAGCTCATGGGGGTACGCGCGTCGGACCCGGGCGGGGTCGGCGATGCCGGCGGCGGTGAGCAGCGCCTCCGTCCGGGCGACGACGTCAGCGCCGGACCGGTGCGCACGGACGGCCTCGGCGATCTGCGTGCCGATCGACAGCACGGGCGTGAACGACCCCATCGGCTCCTGGAACACGGTGCCGATGCCCGCACCGCGCACACTGCGGAGGACGTCCGCGTCCGCCCCGACGAGCTCGACGGGCTCCGCGTCGGGCGTGCGCCGGAAGCGGATGCTCCCCGACACCGCGGCGGTCGACGGCAGGAGCCCGAGGACGCTCATCGCCGAGACGGACTTGCCGGAACCGGACTCGCCGACGAGCGCCAGGACCCGGCCGGGGTGCAGGGCGAACGTGATGTCGTCGACGACGGGGGCGCCGCCGCCGAAGGCGACACGGAGCCCCCGGACGTCGAGGACGGGCGCGGTGCGGTCCTCGCTCACTTGGCGAGCGTGACCTTGAGGTAGTTCGGGTACGCGGGGAAGTCCGGCACGAAGAAGTGCTGGACGTCCGAGCCGCGGAGGAACGACTGCTTCGCGTAGGTCAGCGGCACGATCGGCGCGTCCTGCATGATGCGACGGTCGACCTGGGCCCACAGCGCGTTCGCCTTCGAGCGGTTCACCGTCGCCGTCGCCTTCGTGATGAGGGCGTCGACGTCGCTGTTGCTGTAGTGCGACACGTTGTTCCCGCCGTTCCCGATCTGGGACGAGGCGAACAGCGGCTGGATGTTCGCGTTCGCGCTCGGGAAGTCCGGCTGCCAGCCGTACAGGACGAGGTCGTACGACGAGTCGTTCGTGGCGTCGGTGTAGAAGCTGTCGACGTCCTCGGGCTTGAGCGTCACCGCGATGCCCGCGCGCTTGAGCCCCTGCTGGAGCGCCTGCGCCTGGGCGAGGTACGACGGGTCGTTCTGCGTCAGGAGCGTGAAGTGCAGGTCCTTCTGGCCCGCCGCCTTGAGCAGCGCCTTCGCCTTCTTCACGTTCCCGGACGCCGGCGCCTTGTACAGGTCGTACGACTTGCGGCCCGCGATGCCCGGTGTGATGAGCGTCGACGCGTACGTGCCCGCCTGGGCGCCACCGGCGGCGATCCGGAAGGCGCGCTTGTCGGTCGCGTACTCCAGGGCCTTGCGCACCTGGAGGTCCTTCAGTGCGCCACGCTGCGTGTTCATGGCGAGGTACGTGATCGGGCCGGCCTTCGACGTGGCGACGCGCGACGCGGCGGACGGGTTCTGGCGGACCTGGTTGAGCTCGGCGGCCCCGAGGTAGGTGGCGGCGAACGAGTCCTTCGCGTCACCCGAGTCGGCGATGAGGCTCTGCGTCACGGTCGACTCGTCCTGGCTCTCCTCGAACACGATCTTCGCGGGGCCCGCGGTGCGCACCGCGTCCGTCCGGGCGCTCCAGTGCTTGTTCCGCACGAGGGTCAGCTGGGAGCCCTGCTGGTTCGACTGCACCTGGTAGGGCCCCGACGCGACCGGCTTCGCGTCGTACGTGTTCGGGTCGCCCTTGCCCTGCGGCACGGGCGCGAACGCGGGCATCGACGCGATCCACGGCCAGTCGCCGTAGGCCGCATCGAGGTGGAACACGATCGTGCGGTCGTCGGGCGTCGCGATGCTGTCGAGCTGCCCGCCGTCGAACGGACCCTGGTAGCTCGAGCCGCCGACGAGCAGCGACTTGTGGTAGCTCAGGCCACCGGTGAGGGTCGGCGCGAAGGAGCGCTCGACGCCGTACTTGATGTCCTGGCTGGTGATCGGGGTGCCGTCCTGGAACTCGATCCCCTTCTTCAGGTGGTAGGTCCAGGTCTTCCCGCCGTCGCTCGGCGTGCCCGTGGTCGTGGCGAGGTCCGGCACGACCTTCGCCGTCTTCCCCGGCCGGATGTCCCACGTGGTGAGGCGTCGGACGACCAGGCCGAGCGTCGTCGTCGACAGGTTCTGGCTCGTCGCGGGATCGAGGTGCACCGCCGTCGCGGTGGTCAGGATGTGGAGCGTCCCGCCCTTCGTGCTGCTGGCGGCGCTCGCCGGCGCGGCCCCCGTGGCGCCGGAGTACCCGGTGAGTGCGAGTGCGAGTGCCGCGGTGGCGGCGACGACGGTGGCGGTTCTCAGGTGGTGCATGGGGTTCCCTCGGTGCGTTCGCGGACGTTCCTGGAACCCAGCCTGGACCCGGTGCATTCCCCCGGGACTCGGGAATGACGCGATGTGACGGTCCGCGTCAACCCGGGAGATCGCACCCGCAGGACATCCGGAGCACGAGTTCGCCGTCGAACAGTTCGTGACGCGGGTCCTCACCCCCCTCGAGGACCCGCTGCACGGCGCTCCGCGCCATCTCCTCGATCGGCTGTCGGAACGAGGTGAGGGTGGGCCAGGCGTACTCGCCCTCCCACGAACCGTCGAAGGACGCGATCGCGACGTCCGCGGGCACGGCGACCCCCCGCTCGTGGAACGCTCGCATCAGTCCCACGGCGGTGCGGTCCGAGGCGACGAAGAACGCGCGAGCGTTCCCGCGGACTTCGGCGTCCCCCGCGATCCGACGTCCGGCGTCGCGTCCGCCCGGTCGGGTGATGTCCGCCGGGACGAACGGCCCCGCAGCCACCCCAGCGTCGGCGCACGCCTGTAACCAGCCGATGTACCGGGGCTCGTGCGGGTTCGCCTCGCCCACGTAGCCCACGCGCTCGTACCCGTGCTCGAGGAGGTGGCGCGTGGTCGCCATCGCGCCGGCGCGGAGGTCGACCCCGAGGCTGCCGACCCCTCGTTCCGGTGTGGCCACGTTGAGCGCGACCCACGGCAGGCCGACCCGGTCGACCGACGCCCGGTCGACCGCGGGCTCCCCTGGAAGCACGAGAACGCCGTCGAACTGTCGCGACGCGAATTCACGGAAGCGGGCGAGTACCTCTGCCGGCTCGAACGATGTGGCCGTGGTGTAGAGGGCGTAGCCACGCTCGCGGGCGGCGGCCTCGAGCGTGCTGGCGTACTCGCTGAAGAACGGATTCGCGAAGATCGGGTCGGGTCCGCTCGGGACGAGGAACACGAGCGTCCGTGCGGACCCCGATCGCAATGCACGGGCAGCCTGGTTCGGCTGGTACCCGAGCTGCTCCACGGCAGCGAGAACCCGTTGCGCGGTCGCGGGAGCGACGGGGGATCCGCCGTTCAGCGTGTAGCTCACGACCGCATCGCTCACCCCGGCGAGCTGCGCGACGTCGCGACGTGTGGGACCGCGCGACGACGGCCTCCGTCCCGTCACCGTCTGCTCCCGTGCACAGCACTCAGCTTAGGTCGGCGTCGCCGTGCGTCCCGTCGGCCGTCGCGGACCCCGCTGACCCGACCATGGCGGGCCCGGGCAGGGCGGTCCCGGGCAGGGCGGTCCCGACCGGCACGGGAGCGTCGCCGAAGTCCGGGATCGACAGACGCTCCCCACCGCGGAGTGCTGATCGGAACGCGACGAGACCCGGCAGCGTGTACCGGGCGGCGACCCACGCGTTGACGGTCGGAAGCGTTCCTCCCTCGACGGCGCGGACGAAGTCGTCCGCCAGGAACCGGTGGCTGCCCTCGTGCCCGTCCGGCGCGACGTCGAACTCCCGTGGGAGTCGGCGGGCCTCCTCCGCGTGCACCTTCGCGTGCCCGGAGCTGAATGCACCCCGGAGTGACGGGGCGATGTCCGCCAGCAGCGGGTCGCCCTCGCGCACGGCCGGTTCGGACGCGATGAGGTCGGAGACGTCCTCGGCGCCGTGCTTGTCCTGCCAGATCGAGGTCGTCGCGAGCTGTTCGAAGCTCCCCTCGGTACCGAACCAGCGGAACCGGCTCTCGCGGATCGGGGAGGGGTAACCGACGCGGCGGAACTCGTTGATCCGCATCGATCCTCCCCCGTCGAGCTCGAACAGCGCGGTCATGTTCGAGAAGTCGTTGTCGAACATGCTCACGGCGGTGTCGAAGACGCCGTCGTCGCGGTCGTCGTGCACGCCGATGCAACTGACGCTGACGGCGTGCTGCGGGATGGCGCCGAGGACCCCACCGATCGCGTGCGTGGGGTACCACATGGGTGGGTAGCTGGCCGTGGCCTTCCACCCGTCTCCACCGCTGTACCGGTAGGCGTCGTAGAACCCCAGGTCCATGTCGTGAAGGTAGTCGCCCTCCGCATAGAACACGCGACCGAAGGCACCGGCCGCCAGCTGCTGCCGGGCGAACATGGTGGCGGGGTTGTACTGGCTGGTCTCACCCATCATGTAGGTCAACCCGGTTGCGCGGACGATGTCGATCACCTCGGCGATCTCCGACTCGGACACCGCCATGGGGACCGCGGAGTACACGTGTTTGCCGGCGCGGAGCGCCTTGACGACGATCGGGCCGTGCGTCCACCGCTGTGTGAAGATCGCGACCGCGTCGACGTGCGGATCCGCGAGCATCGCGTCGAGGTCCGGGTGGGTCCCCGCGAGCCCGAGCTCGTCGACGAGGCGGTCCGCGCGCCCCTCGATCACGTCGGTGGCGAAGACGGCGTCGATGCCGGGGTGGAGCTGGAACAGGGCCGCGAAGTGGGCGGAGAACTGACCGGCACCGACCATGCCGATGGTGAACGTCATGAGCTGTCCTTCTGTGCGTCGTTGCACACCGTCCTCGTGAACGGGGCGTCCCGCTAGTGTCCAGCGAAAAGTTACCCGAGTCAACTCCGCGCCACCGCCAGGAATTGCCCCTTGTCCGGTTGCGGTTTACGCGTGTAACGTGCCGCTCCATCGGGCGCAGAAGCCCCTTTCCCCTCCCGGAGGCAAGACAATGAAGTCACGTCAACGCATCGCCGCCCTCGTCGCGGTCACCCTCGCAGTCGGCGCATCCGCCACCGCCTGCAGTGCCTCGGGCGCTGGGTCGGGACCGGTCACGCTGGAGTTCCAGACGGCGCAGTCGGCCGATTCCCCCGTCCTCAAGGTGCTCAAGACCGAGACCGCAGCGTTCGAGAGGAAGCACCCCGACATCCACGTCGACCTGAAGACCGGGGGCGACGACTACGAGTCCCAGATCAAGGTCCGCCTGGCGGCGAACAACCCACCCGACCTCTGGGCCACCCACGGATGGTCGCTGCAGCGGTACGGCAGCTTCCTCGCGCCCCTGCAGAAGCAGCCGTGGGCGACGCACTTCAACGAGGCCCTCGCTCCGGCGATGAAGAACGACAAGGGCGAGTTCTTCGCACTCCCGGTGGACGCCGCCGTCTCGGGGCTCATCGTCAACGAGACGGTCCTGCACCGTGCGGGCGTGGACCCGAGCAGCATCACGGACTGGTCGTCGTTCCTGGACGCCGCGGCGAAGGTCAAGGCGAGCGGTGCCGTGCCGCTGACGCTGGCCGGGTCCAAGGACGGCTCCGCGGGCAACGCGGTCGACTGGCTCGCTCCCGGAGCCTTCGACGCAGCGCAGCTCAAGGCGTTCGAGGCGGGTCGGTTCCCCGGCGCCGGGTACCAGAAGATCCTCGACGTCCTCGAGCAGTTCCGCACCAAGGGCTGGATCAACGCGGACTACTCCTCGGCGACGGGCGATGACATGGCCCAGGCCCTGGCCAGCGACAAGGCGGCCTTCGCGCTCAGCTCCAACTACCTCATCAGTGCGGCGCACGAGTACGCACCCGGCGCGAAGTTGCAGTTCGTCCCGGTCCCGGCGATGAACGGCTCCAAGTCGTACCTCATCGGCGGTGAGAACACGGCGTTCGGAGCCGCCAAGAACGGCGCGCACCTCGCCGACGCGGAGCAGTACCTCGCGTTCCTCGCCCGTCCTGAGAACGACGCGAAGCTCGCCGAGTCCACCGGGAGTCTCCCTGGTCTGACGAACGCGAAGGCGGACCTCGGGTCGCTCGCGTCGAGCTACGACGCCTGGGTCACTCCGGGCAAGGTCGCCCTCGAGCCGTACTTCGACCGGGTGTACCTGCCGAACGGGATGTGGAACACGGTGGTCACCACCGCGGACAGCGTCATCGCCGGTCAGGCGTCGCCGGGGACGAGCACGTCGAAGGTCGCCGGGGACTTCAGGACTCTCTACAAGAAGGCCGACCAGTGACCACATCCACCGCCTTGGGCGCGCCGGAGATCGGCGTCCGGACGGGGCGGGTCCGGACACGGCGCCGGTTCCGGGGGGCGTCGGTGAACCTCCTGTACGTGCCGGCGCTCGTCCTGTTCGCGGTGTTCACCGTGTACCCGCTCATCAGCGGCATCCGACTCTCGTTCACCGACTGGGACGGCTACACGCCCGCGTTCTCCTGGGTGGGCTGGAGCAACTACGAACGGCTCTTCACCGACAGCACGTTCCGGAGCGTGCTCGTCACCACGTTCGTCTACGGCATCGGCAGCACCGCGATCCAGCAGGTGCTCGGGCTGGGACTCGCGCTCGCGCTCGACCGTCCGGTGCGGGGACGGGGGCTCGCCAAGGCGGTCATCTACCTGCCGGTGCTGGTCTCACCGATCGTCATGGGAACGTTCTACTACCTGCTGTTCCAGTACGACCGAGGTGCCCTCAACGAGATCGTCATCGCGCTCGGAGGTCATCGCCACGCGTGGCTCAGCACCACGGTGAGCGGCGTCGTCATCATCGTCATCGTCAACTCGCTGCAGTTCGTGGGCACCTCGATGATCATCTACCTCGCCGGGCTGCAGTCGATCGCTCCCGAGTACACCGAGGCGGCGATGCTCGACGGCGCGAACGCGTGGCACCGGTTCTGGTCGGTGACGTTGCCCCTGCTCCAGCCCGCGTTCGCCACGAGCATCGTCCTCAACCTGATCGGGGGCCTCAAGTTGTTCGACGTCATCCAGGTCCTGACCGGCGGCGGTCCGGGCACGGCCACGAGTTCCGTGTCGACCCTCATCGGCACGACGTACTTCGCCAACCAAGCCGCGGGGTACTCGGCCGCGATGGGTGTCGCACTGTTCGTGATCATCGCGATCCTCACCGTCGTCGCGAACGCTGCGCTCAACACCCGACGGTTGGACCAGCAGTGAGCGCCGCGTCGGCACAGCGGGGACCGGCCGCGGAGACCAGGATCCTGGCGTGGATCCCGAACTCCCTCATCGCGGTGTTCGTCATCGCGATGGTCGTGCTGCAACTGGTCCCCTTCTACGTCGCCCTCACGACGTCGTTCAAGGCCAAGACGGACCTGTCGTCGCAGCTGGCGTTCCCGACGACCGGTCTCACGTTCGCGAACTTCGTGCATGCCATCACCGAGGGCGGCATCCTCCGCGCGATGGTGAACAGCGTCGTCGTCGCCGGGATCTCCACCGTGCTCGTCTGCCTGATCGGCGCCGCGGCCGCGTACCCCCTCGCGCGTCGCCCGACCACCCTGAACCGCGCGGTCCTCAGCGTGAACGTGGGGCTGATGATGGTCCCGGCGCTCAGCGTCCTGGTCCCGCTCTACTCGCTGCTGTCCCACATCCACGCGCTCAACACGTACTGGGGCATCGTCCTCGTCATGGTGACGACGAGCCTCCCGCTCGCGATCTTCCTCTACAGCTCGTTCATGCGGTCCCTGCCGCTGTCCGTCGAGGAGGCCGCCCGAATCGACGGCGCGAACCTGTTCCAGACCCTGTTCTACGTCGTCATCCCCATGTTGAAACCCGTCACCGCCACCGTGGGGATCATCACCGGGGTCGGCGTCTGGAACGAGTACGCGCTCTCGGGATACGTCCTCACCACACCTGCCACGCGGACGATCGCCCCCGCGATCGCCTCGTTCTTCTCGATCCAGTCGAGCAACCTCCCCGCGGCGACGGCTGCGGCACTCATCGCCGTCGTGCCCATCGTGATCGCGTACCTCTTCCTCCAGAAGTACTTCGTCCGCGGGCTCGTCGGCGCCGAGAAGGGCTGACCGCGCCGCTCGCGTACGGTGCTGCCGGTGGTCCCGGGCATGATCGACGGGTGCACATCGTCCTGAACCGCGTCGACGGCGGCACGCTCGCGACCGTCGTGTCGGACGCGGGGACCGCCCAGGGCGCGCCGGTGCACGTGGCCGCGGCGGGCCTCCCGGCCTGGATCGCGGTGCACGAAGCGCCGGGCGTGCGGTGGGTGTGGGACGACACGGCCCGCTGGTACCCACAGGTGCTCGCGGCGGGCGGCCGTGTCGCGCGGTGCGTCGACCTGCGGCTGTGCCACCGGATCCTGCGCACCGCGGTCGCGACCGCCGGGTCGCCGCTCGCGACGGCACCGGACGGTTGGTGGGACGACCCCGGCGAGGCCGCCCCCGCACCGCGCGCGGACGCCCTGTTCGACGACTCGATCTTCGCGTCGGGGCCGTCGTCCACCGGACGGATCGCTGCAGATCCGGTGTCCGCTGCCGATCCCGTCGCCGAGTTCCGCGCGCAACAGGAGGCCGTGGCCGGGTCCCGGGATCCGGGTGCGCTCCGGCTGTTGCTCGCCGCCGAGTCTGCCGGGGCACTCGTCGCCGCGGAGATGCGCTTCGGGGGCTTGCCGTGGCGGGTCGACGTGCACGAGCGGATCCTCGAGGACGTGCTCGGCCCCCGCGTGCCGTACGGCGTCCGACCGCGGCGGCTCGAGGAGCTCGCCGCCGTGCTGCGCGAACGGCTCGACGACCCCGGGCTCAACCCCGACTCGCCCGCGGACGTCCTCCGCTCCCTCCGCCGGGCCGGGCTCGTCGTCGACTCCACCCGCAAGTGGGAGCTCGCGCGCCACGACCACCCGGCGATCGAACCGCTGCTCGACTACAAGCGGCGCTCCCGGTTGCTCACCGCGAACGGCTGGACGTGGCTCGACGAGTGGATCGAGGACGGCCGGTTCCACCCGGAGTACGTCGTCGGCGGTGTCGTCTCCGGGCGGTGGGCGGCCAGCGGCGGCGGAGCCCTGCAGCTGCCGAAGCAGATCCGGGCCGCGGTCGTCCCCGACCCCGGCTGGAAACTCGTCGTCGCGGACGCGGCGCAGCTCGAACCCCGTGTCCTCGCCGCGCTCGCGCAGGACCGTGCGATGGCGGAGGCCGGGCGGGGCCGCGACCTGTACGACGGCGTGGTCGCCTCGGGTGCGGTCGAGACCCGGCAGCAGGCCAAGGGCGCGATGCTCGGCGCGATGTACGGCGCCACCCAGGGCGAGGGCGGACGGCTCGTGCCCCGACTGGCGCGGGCGTACCCGAAGGCGCTCGCGCTCGTCGAGGCAGCGGCCCGGGCGGGCGAGCGGGGCGAGGTCGTCACGTCACGGCTCGGGCGGACCTCGCCGGCACCGTCCCCCGACCAGCTGGCCGCCCAGGCCCACGCGTTCTCGGCCGAGGGTTCACCGGCACTCGAACGGGCGGCGCGGAGTCGTGCGCGGAGCTGGGGTCGGTTCACCCGGAACTTCGTCGTGCAGGCGAGCGCCGCCGAGTGGGCGCTGTCCTGGCTCGCCGGGCTCCGGACGCGCCTGATGGCCGAGTGGCCCGGACCGGTCACCGCCGGCCCGCACCTGGTGTTCTTCCTGCACGACGAGATCATGGTGCACACGCCCGAAGGCGACGCCGACCGTGTCGTCGAGCACGTCCGGTCCGCGGCCGCCGATGCCGGGCGCCTGTTGTTCGGGGACTTCCCCGTCGAGTTCCCGCTGCAGGTCGCGGTGGCCGACGACTACGCGTCGGCCAAGTAGGCGGCGCGGCACTCGCCGGGGAGGGTGAGGCGCTCCCCGGTGATCACCCGACGTCGGCTGACACGGCGAGTGATCGAGATCCGGTGGATCCCCGTCGACGTGGGGATCCACCGCGGACCCGGTCGTCCTCGGCGCCCTGTGCACCTACCGTTCCGATCACCTCCGGCACGGGCCGGAGTCCGACGACGAGAGGTGGACGACCGGATGAGCGACGACGACGAGCGGCGGACGGGCCCCGACGGGCGCCCGCAGACGATCGCACGCCGCACGCTGGTGGGTGCAGCGGCATGGAGCATCCCGGCCATCGCGCTGAGCGCGACCACGCCCGCAGCGGCGGCGAGTGCTGGAGCGATCCTCCACGTGGTGTTCGACGAGCCCGACCAACGGCCGACGGGCGGTGATCTGTCGGACGGCCGCGCGGTGCTCGTCGGCGCGGACGGGAAGCCCGTCGCTGGCGAGACGATCGTCCTCCGGGTCTCCGGGCCCGCCTTCTTCGGCGCGCCCGGGGTGACGCAGCGCACGGTGACGACGGACGCCTCGGGGACCGCACGGGCGACCGACCTGACGGCGGGGACGGCAGCCGGGACCGTGACGCTCACCGCGACCGTGAGCGGCATCGCCCCGGCGAGTGCCACCCGGACGGTGGTCCCGGCCTTCGACATCGCCGTGGTCAGTGCCGGCGGACCGACATGGCCGTTCCTGCAGGGCCCCGGCACGACGATCAGCGGGCAACCCGCGTACCGGGTGAACGGCACCTACACGTTCCGCAGCGTGATCCGGAACGCGGGCAGCGTGCCACTGCCCGCGGGGTCCCTGCTCACGTACACGTTCGGCACGATCTCGATCGGGGGCGCCACCATCGTGTCGGCCATCGAACTGGTCGGCGTCGGCGCGGACGGTGCCGCGATCGGTCTGACGACCGGCAACGTCGTCCCGACGGGTCCCGCGACCTTCCCCGGCGGGGCGGTCGGCATTCGGCGCGAGTACCGCGTGGACGCACCGATCCCTACCGGGGCGAGCTTCACCCTCGAGCACTCGGCGCACATCCCGAACCGGGCCCTGCCGTTGCGCACCAACAACGGGCAGGTGCTCGTCGAGGCCGCCGCGGTCGGGGCCCCGGGGAGCGACCCGGTCCCCGGGAACGGCCAGACGTACGGGCCGCTCTTCGCCACCTACGTCATCTGAGGCCGACGATCGCCGAGCTGCACGACGCTGATCCGATCCCGTCACGCCGGAACCGCGCCCCGCGCCCCGCTGTGGGCGCGTGCGGGAAGCGCTGGCATCGTGGGCACATGCACACCGAGGACGCCAGCCGAGTACCGTTCGCCGCCGCGGCCGGCGCGCTCGCCGCGGCGGGCATCGCTGCCGTCCGAGCGGCGCGTCGCGGCCGCCCGGTCCACCCGCACGGGGTCGCACTGCGGGGGCGGATCGACTGGTACCGACGTGCGGAGCCCAGTGGCATCGGGTGGATCGACGACGGCGCTGCCGACGGCCAGGTCGTCGAGGCACGGTTGTCGCGGGGGATCGGCCTGCCGGCGGTGCTGCCCGACATCTGGGGCCTCGCTGTCCGCGCCACCACCCCGGGCGGGCCCGCAGACCTCCTGCTCGCGGCCACCGGGCTCGGGCTGCCGGACCGCTGGATGCTCCGCCCTGCCCGCACCCCCGACGGTCTCCGCTTCACGTCCCTGGTGCCGTACCGCGGCGCGCTCGGCCCCGTGCTCGTCGCCGCACGTGCGCTGCCCGGACCGACGCTGCCGTCCGATCCGAGCGCCAGCGCAGCCGTGCTCGACGAGGGCTCGTGGGTCCTCCAGCTCCTGCACGCGGAACCCCTCGGCGTGTGGCACCCCTTCGCGCGACTGGTGCTCGCCCGCGACGCCGGCACGACGGACACGGACACCGGCACGCGGTTCGACCCGATGCTGCGACCGCTCCCGGGGAGTGGGACCTACCCGTGGACCCGCGCCCTCCGTGAACCCTCCTACGCCGTCGCACGCGAGGGCCTGGCCGGCAGCGCTTCCGTCCCGCTCGGAACCACGCGGCCCCTGCCTCGGTAGCGTTGGGCAGCATGAGCGACGACGGACCTGCCCCACGGACCATCGGCGGCCGCTACCAGGTGCTCGGGACGCTCGGCCACGGCGGCATGGCGACCGTGTACCGCGCGGTCGACGAGCAGCTCGGCCGCGAGGTCGCCGTCAAGGTGTTCCGCACCGGGCCCGTCGACCACGGTGAGCGCAGCCGGGCCGAAGCCGAGATCCGCGTCCTCGCGAGCCTCCGGCACCCCTCGCTCGTCACCCTGTACGACGCGGCGATCGCCGACGGCGACGGTGAGTCGTTCCTCGTCATGGAACTGGTGCCGGGCACCGACCTGGCCACCCGCATGCGCGACGGTGCGCTCGCGCGGGGCGTCGTCGCGCACATCGGCGCGCAGGTGGCCGACGCGCTCGCCGCCGTCCACGCGCAGGGCATCGTCCACCGCGACGTCAAGCCCGCGAACGTCCTGATCGAGGACGACGCGACAGCACCGGGCGGCCTCCGGGTGAAGCTGGCGGACTTCGGCATCGCCCTGCTCCGCGACGCCGCCCGGCTGACCGGGACCGGCATGGTCATGGGCACGGCCGCGTACCTGGCGCCCGAGCAGGTGACGAACCAGGAGCTCACCGGCGAGGCGGACGTGTACGCGCTCGGGCTGCTGCTGCTCGAGGCGCTCACCGGACGGCAGGCGTTCCCGGGCGGCGTCATGGAGTCCGCCACCGCGCGACTGACCCGGGCACCCGAGATCGATCCGTCGCTGCCCGTCGCGTGGCGCACCCTGCTCCACACCATGAGCGCGATGGCGCCGGAGGACCGGCCGACCGCCGCCGAGGCCGCCGCCCGACTCCGCGCCCTGGGCCGCGACGTCGACACGGCCGCCGCGCCGACTGCCCTGCTCGATCGACCGGGAGGTCCGGGGCGCGCCGCCGCCGCAGCCGGTGCGGCTGCCGGGGTGGCCGGTGCCGCGGTCGGTGCCGTGGGCGCGGACGCTGCGCACGCGGACCGTCCGACGGCCGCGATGGACGCGCCGACGCGGGCGATGCCCACCGGAGACGCGCCGACGCGCTTGCTCACCGGCACCCAGGGCGGCGGAGCCGACGCCCCGACCGCCGTGCTCGGTGCCGGCGTGGCTGGTGCCGACGGTGGGGGTGGAGGCGGCGCCAGGGCCGGCGGGGCCGGCGGACGCGGCGCGGGATCCGGTGGACGTGGCGCGGGATCCGGCGGTGGTGGTGCCGGGCCGGGCGGACCGGGCCCGTCGGGCTCGGGAGCCGAGCGCGCGCGGCGCCGCCGGACCGCGTGGATCGTCGTCGCGGTCGTCGCCGCGCTCGTCGTCATCGGCGTCCTCGTCGCGCTCGCCGTCCGGTCGCGGGGTCCGGCGACCCCGGAGCCGACCGGGACCGCCACGACCATGACCTCCGGCCCGGTGACGTCACCCCTGCCGTCCCAGGTCCCGAGCAGCGGTCCGAGTGAGCCGGCCCAGCCGACCCAGCCGGCCCAGACCGCCGAGCCCGCGCCGGAGCCGTCCGTCACCACGACGACCGCGCCGCAACCGGAGCCGACCGTGCCCGTGGCGACGCCGACCACTGCCGCCGGCACCGTGAAGCAGCACCCCGGCAAGGGCGTCGGCAACGTCGTGGAGGACGCTGCGGACGGGCACGGGAACGGTCACGGGAACGCGACCGGCAACGGCAAGCGCTGACTGGCGGCCCCCGGGCGCACAGCCGCACGATGCGACGCCCGTCACGCCGCCGGTGGCGTCCGGGTCGGATCATCGACCACGAGCAGATGCGTGCTCGTGGTCACGGTGGAACCGCATCACGCTCGTGGCGCCGCCGCGGTCGGGCACGTCGATCCGGTACCCGGTCGACGTCAGGGCGGCGACGACCCGTGACCGCCACGCCCGGTCCTCGCGGGTGGTGACCACCCAGACCGTGCCGTGGGCGCGGGCACACCGGAGTACCTGCGACAGGGGCCGCCGACTCGGGAACAGCGTGTCGCGCGTGTCGGCGGAGCGCCCGGCTCTGCAGTCGACCGCGCCGGGGAACGAATCCGGGTAGAGCAGGGGGATGACGTCGAGGGTCGAGTCCGCGTCCCCCTCGACGTCGCCGTACAACGCGGCGGTGGTCGTCGGCGCCGCACGCACCGCGCTCGATTCCCGGGCCACACGCGCCCAGTCGGTGTCCTTGCCCTCCTCGGTGCGCTGTCGCGCGTACGCCGGCGCAGTGAGGACCGCCGCGAGCACGAGGACCACGACGATCCGGGTCGGACGCCAGCCACGGATCGCCACGGCGGCGAGCAGCGCGACGGCCGGGCTGCAGAAGGCCAGGTACCGAGCCTGGTAGACGGGCGTCCAGACCACGGACACCGCGAGCAGCATGATCGTCGGGACCAGGAGCCACGCCACGAGCAGCGGGCCGGTCGTCGGCCGCTCCCGCCAGCACCGCGCCAGGCCGAGACCCACCAGGAGCGCGCCGAGGACCGCGAACGGCGGATCGGCGGAGAACCACTGTTCGACGACGATCTGCTTGACCGTGCCGAGGTCGGGGCGATGGAGCCAGGAGACCTGGCCCACCTGCGCGGCCGCCATCCGGACGAACGGGACGCACACCACCGCGGCCCCACCCGCGGCGCTCACGAAGCCGACGGCGAGGCGTCGGCTCGCGGTGCGGTCCGGGGAGCGGGTCGCCCACACCGCGACGGCGATCGCGTGCACGACCAGCATGAGCGCGTCGTGCAGGAACACGACGACCGCAAGCGCCGCGATGATGCCGTACAGGGTCCAGAGCAGCGTCGTCCGTGGCCGTCGTCCGAGCGGGTCCTCCCCATGCTCGCGCAGGAGGCGACCGGCCACCGTCACGAGCACCAGGGTGAGCAGGACCGAGACGAACGCGGAGGCAGCGCCCGACCGTCCGTCGGTGGCGGACAGCGTGACCCGCGGGAGGAGCACGAAGAACGCACCCGCGAGCAGCCCGGCCGATCGATCGAGCAGCATCCGACCGAGCACCGTGACGAGCCCGGCGGTCGCACCGACGCAGAGCACCGACACGGCGCGGAGCGCGAGCGGCGAGTACCCGACGAGGTCGAACCAGCAGTGCATCGTCGCGTACCAGGCCAGATGCACGAGATCGACGGTCCGGGCCAGGGCGACCAGCTCCGACCACGACCGGGTCGCCGCGCTCACCGTCGCACCCTCGTCCCACGTCGCGGACGGCACCCAGCAGCCGGCTCCGGTGACGAGCGTCGCGATGGCGGCCACCACGAGGGCGTCCGACCAGGGGGACCCCGCCCCTGTCCACGCCCGCCGACGCTGGCCCGCGACGTCGTCGACCGGCGGGGTCCGCGCCCGCATGGTGCTGCTCATCGCGGAAGGGTCACACGCGGGACGGGCCCACCTCGCGCTCGTCCCGGACCGTGTGGGGGTCACCGGGGGTCGAGGTCACCCCGGATGTCACCCGCTCCGGACGCCTGCACGGGGTGTCCCTCGTCCGGAGTGGCTGGCGGTCGGCGGCCAGTCCGCCACGCTAGGGCGCGTCGACGACGAGCGGCCGCATCCACGACTCGTACGCCGCGAGCGCGTCGTCGAGTGTCCGGGTCTCCGGGTCGGACAGCGATGCCGCCAGCACGTACCCGCTCGTGAGGGCGAGCGAGGCGCCGCCGCCGCCCATCGGCGTGACACACCACGCCGCGTCGCCGGCCAGGCAGACCCGGCCGCGATGCCACGTCGGCATGCGGATCTGCGTCAGCTGGTCGACGTCGACGTCGTCGGAGGCGGCGAACCCGTCCAGCACGCGCCGCGCCTCCCAGCCGGCGTCGTCGTACCGGTCGCGGAGGTGGGCCATGACGGCGTCGCGGTCGAGTCCGGTGATGTCCTCGCCGCGGCCGTGCGCGAGGATCGCGCGCGTCGTGCCGTGGTTGTCGGGCCGGAGGTGGACCTGCCGCCCGTGCACCGCGTTGTACCAGCGCCAGCGGTCGTCGTCGGCGTCGGTGCGCGGGATCGTGCCGAACACCATCGTGACGCCGAGGTCGTCGCGACGCACGTCGTTGAAGAGCAGGTCGCGCGTGGTGGACCGCACGCCCTCGGCGATCACGAGCAGGTCGGCGCCGAGCGTCCGGCCCGACCTGGTCGTCACCCGCACGCTGTCCGCCAGGTCGTCGACGTGCTCGATCTGTTCCGCGTGGTGGAACGTGACGTCGGCAGGCAGGGAGTCGAGCACGACGCGCGCGAAGTCACCGCGCAGGACCTCGAGTTCTGCCGTCGCGCCGTCGGTCCCGTCCGACGGCAGCGTCGCACGGACGCTCCCGTCCCCGCGGACGAGCACGGTGGCCGTCTCGGTCGTGAGATCGGCATGACCTCCGGCGCGACGACCGTGCTGCTCAACCGTCTCGAGGCCGCCGGGCACATCGTGGGGTCACGCGAGGGCAGCGACCGTCGACGCGTCACGCTGCGACCCGTCCGGGAGGCCCGGGAACAGGCCCGCGCGTTCCTCGCCTTCTCGGGTGCGCAGATCGCGGGGTCGCTCCGTGAGACGCCGGACCCCGAGCTGGCGACGGTCATCGCGTTCCTGGAACGGATGACCGCTGCGGCCCGGCAGGCCAACGCTCGTCTCGCTCGTGGCGGTCAGAACACGGTGTAGCCGCGGTGATGGACGGCCTGCCTTCGACGGGTTGTACGCGGGCTACCACTGCTGGCGCGGTGATCGATCCGGGACTACGGTCCCTGGTCCGCGCTACGACGGGGCCGGAACCTGGTCACATGAGCGATCACGATCTTCAGCACACGGGTGACATCGTCGTCGGCGTCGACGGGTCGCCGCAGTCCAGGGAGGCGTTCCGCTACGCGGCGGACCTCGCGCGGTCCCTGCACACGAAGCTCGTCGCGGTTGGGACTTGGCAAACCCCCCAGGCCGGCTACGGAGCTGCTGTACTCACCGATTGGTCACCCGAGGAGGACGTCCGCGCGGTCCTCCATGACGCCTGCGCCGACGTGTTCCCGGACGGCCAGCCGAGCTGGTTCCGGACGAAGGTGGTGAACGGCCCTCCGGCGCGCTCGCTCATCGAGGCGAGCGAGGACGCGGTCATGCTCGTGGTCGGCAGCCGTGGTCACGGGGGCTTCGCCGGACTCCTGCTCGGTTCGGTCAGCTCGGCGTGCGCGGAGTACGCCACGTGCCCGGTGCTCGTCCATCACGACGGACCGCGCGGGCGTGCCCGAGGCGCGCGGACGGCGGACGTCCACCGCGCCTGACGGCGCGGTCCCGTGGGCCCGCGGCGGCGGTCAGAACACGGTGTAGCCGCCGTCGATCGTCAGCACCGACCCGGTCACGAAGCTCGAGGCGTCGCTCGCCAGGAACACCATCGCCGGCCCCAACTCGTCGGGCTCCCCGGCGCGCTGCTGCGGCGTGTCCTCGATCCAGTGGCGGTGGAACTCGGGGGCGTCGACCGGCGCCATGTCCGTCCGCATGTAGCCGGGGGCGATGGCGTTCACGCGGACGTGCATCGGCGCCCACTCGGCAGCGAGGCTCCGCGTGAGGTGGTGGACGGCCGCCTTCGAGGCGTTGTAGGCGGGCTGCCACTGCGGGCGGTTGACGATCGCGCCCGACATCGATCCGACGTTGACGATCGATCCACCACCCCGCTCGATCATGTGCCGCCCGAAGACCTGGCTCGCGATCCAGAGCCCGTCGACGTTGACGCTCATGACCTCGTGCCACTCCTCGTCGGTCACGTCGAGGGCGGGCTTGTGGATGCAGGCGCCCGCGTTGTTGACGAGGACGTCGACCCGCCCGAACCGGTCGACCGCGGCGGCGAGGAGCCGCTCGACGTCATCGCGGCGGGTCACGTCCGCGAGGACGGTCAGGACGTCGGCACCGAGCGCGCCGAGTTCGGCCTCGACGGTCGCGGCAGCGTCCGCGTCCCGCCCGACGACCACGACGTTCGCCCCGGCCTCCGCGAGGGCCGTGGCGAAGGCCCTGCCGAGCCCGCGGGTCGAACCGGTGACGACGGCGGTCCGTCCGGTCATGTCGAAACGGTCCAGGACGGGCATGGCGTTCCTCTTCCTCGGGGAGTCGCTGGGTGGTGTGCACCCAGCGTGCTCCCTCGGTGGGACGGCGGTGTCGCTGTCCCCGCGCCTCCCGGCAGTTCATGTCGGGCCGGGCGTCAGCGCGACGGGGCCTGCTCGACCTCCAGTCCGCCGTCCGGTGCCCGCACGACCTCGCCCTTCGGCAGGTACAGCGTGGCGGTGTCGAGCCGGATCCGTCGGAACTGCCCGGCGTCCTGGTGGAGGAACGCGGTCGCCGTGGCGGGGACGGGGTACCGCGGGTCGTCGCCCACGATGACCGCCTGGAACGGACCCGCTCCCGGATCGATCTGCACGCGGTCGCCGAAGAGCCCCGACACCGCGGACGGCGCGAAGCCGAACGAGAGGATACGGGCGTGCGGCCGTCCGCGCGCGTCGAGCACACCCTGCACGCGACCGAGCCCGACGCGTCGGATGTGGGCCGTGGTCACCGTGGACTGGACGGCGGTGGCCAGCAACCCCGCGACGAGGACCGCTGCCAGGACCCGGCCCGCTCGAGCGGGACCCGACCGCGCGACCTGGTCGATGCCGATCGCCGCGAGGAGCGTCACGAACGGCGTCCACGCGAAGTAGTACTCGCCCAGCGCGACCCGGGCCACGACGAGGAAGAACACGAGGAAGCACGCGGTCGTCAGGACGAGGACGAGGACGAGGCGCCCGGGACGGAGCAGGATCGCGAGCAGCACGGCCACGGCGAGGAGGGCCGAGAGGACCGCTCCGGTCCCGGCACGCTCGAACCAGAGGTTCGCCCACCAGGGCGGGAACCGGTCGACCTGTCCGGCGACGACGACGTTGTGGCCGCCGTCGTCGTGATGGCTCTGGAACGTGATCATGTACTCCACCGTGCGCACGGCTCCGAACGGCAGGTAGACGGCGACGAAGGTCACGGCGAACGCGGCCGCGAAGACGAGTCCGCCCCAGAGCAGCGCCCACCAGCGTCCGAACAGGACCGGCAGGACCACGAACACCGGCAGCATGACCGCCGAAGCCTCCTTCGAGGTGACGGACAGACCCATGAGGACCCCCGCCGCGAGGACCCACGCCCAGTGTCCGGCAATGCCTGACCTGCCGCTGTCCCATCCGGACCGCGGGCCCGCCGCCCATCGCCAGGCGCACCACAGCGCGGCGACAGCGAACGCGGCCATCGGCCCGTCGAGCAGCGCCAGGCGGTCGATGCGCGACGGATCACCGACGATCGCGCGCGGGAGGACCCACCACATCCCGGCACCGAGGACGCCCGTGTACCAACCGCGGTCCTCGCGCAACCAGAGGAAGACCACCACTCCCGCGAGCACGGACAGCACCGCGACCGGGATCCGTGCGACCTCGACCGTGTCGCCGAACGCGAGTTCCGCGAGGCCCATCAGCCACTTCGCGGTGGGCGGGTGCTGCAGGTTCCCGGTGAGGTCGCCGTGGACGTAGCCCCAGGCGGCCTGCTGGTACGCGGGCTCGTCGGTCTGGTGGTTCGCCGCGAACAGGTTCCACGTGGACTGGAAGACCCCCCACAGGAACACCACGCCGAGCACCGTCCAGCGTGTCGACGCCGCCGTGACGAACCGTCGGGACGCGGGCGTGCTCATCCCGGTGATCGTAGCTCCGGTGGGCGACAGCGACGAGCGCCATGACACCGAGCGGGGGTCGGCTCGGCGTGTGCCGGAACCGATCCCGGCAGGCTGGACTCGCGCGGTCAGCTGATGTCGGCCAGGTGGTCGGACGACCATCCCAGCGCGGCGAAGATCTGGACCATCGCCGCCTGGTCGAGTGTCGCGGTCGGGCGAGCGGGGTCGGCGTCCCCGCCGCCGCTCGCCTGGAAGTGGAACAGCCCCGTCGCCGCGTCGCGGTTGTCGCGCCACGTGGCATCGGCGTACTGCTCCACCGCGGAGCGGTAGGCGGGGTCGTGCTGGACGGAGTCGAGCAGGAGCAGGTCCTTGAAGTAGAAGGCGTTGAAGACGGCCGGCTGCTGCTGGAGGCGGTAGTCCGCCGTCCAGTACGCGAGGGAGCGGTGGGCCGCCTGAGCCGCCTGCTTCAGGTACGCCGGGTCGTCCGTCGCGCGGTACAGGATCGTCGCGGTGGCGATCATCGCGCCCGAGTTGTACGTCCAGAGCGTCGTGTCGACGGTGCCGTCGTCGTTGCGGCTGTTCTCGTACAGCCCGGGGGACTGGCGGAGGCACCGGTTGTTCCAGTTGTAGAGCTTGGTGCTCCACTGGAGGTAGGACGCCTGCTTCGTCTCCTCGTAGAGGTGTGCGGCGAGCTGCGCGGCCAGACCGGTGACGTTCGCGGCACGGACGGTGTTGGTCGGGGTGTCGATCCAGTCCTCGCCGCCGGGGCACGTCAGGGACGCGTCGGTGTTCCACCCACGGGAAGCGATGGTGAACGCGGTCTCCGCGCGGTCGAGGTAGGTGGCGTTGCCCGTGGCCTGGTACTCGCTGATCTCCGAGAGGCCCGTGACGTCGTTGTCGTCGTAGTACACGTCGCCGCCGCTCCCGAGCGGCGCGGGGAGGTACGACTCGTACCCGGGCCGACCGCCCGGGGCGACGGCGTAGTAGTGCTGCAGCCCCTCGACGCGGGCGGCGGCCGAGTTCGTGTAGGCCGCGCCCGCACCCGGGAGGCCCTGGAGGTCGAGCGATGCCTGCGTGGCCTCCCGGTACTCCCAGAGGTACGAGTACGGGTTGCCGGTGGTCGTGTCGGTGTTCTCGCGGTAGAGGCCGTGACCTGCCGCGCCCGTGTAGAGGTTGTCCTGCATCGCGTCGTACGTCGCGCTCGCGCGTTGTTGCCACACGGGGTCCGGGGCCGGTGCGGCTGCGCTCGCGGCGTGGGCGGTGTGTGATCCGGAGAGCACGACGCCCACCACGGCCACGGCCGCCACGAGTGCGCCTCCGCTGATCCGGGTGGTCCGTGAGGAGGGGCGATGTGCCGTGTGGCTCGTGCGCGTCATTGCTGCACCTGCTTCCTTATTTGGTATCGTTACCATACTCAGCGGTACGAAATGCACAAGCCCCCGCGACGATCGGTGCGGCCGCTGGTGTTGCACGGCGTGACCGAGCCGACGGCGGTGCGGGAGCGCGTACGGCAGGATCGAACGCATGACCGACCGCATCCTCACCACGCACACCGGGAGCCTCCCGCGTTCCCCCGAGCTCACGCGGCTGCTCGTCGCACGCGATCAGGGTCACGACATCGACGTCGACGCGCTCCGTGCGGAGACCGACCGCGTGCTCGCGCACACCGTCGAACAGCAGCTCACCACGGGTCTCGACGTCGTCAACGACGGTGAGGTCCCCCGCGTCGGGTTCTCGACCTACATCCGCGACCGCATCGACGGCTTCGGCGGGGTCGGCCACCGCAAGCCCACGCTGGACTCGATCAAGTTCCCCGAGTACGCCGCCTTCCAGGCGCGGCAGATCGACGAGGGTGCGGAGTTCGCCCGGGTCTGGGACACCCCGCTGGCGCAGGGACTGCTCCACTACGACGAGGAGCGTGCCGGGGTCCGGTCCGACCTCGACGCGTTCGAACGGGAGCTGGCGCGGAACGCCGAGGCCGGGCGTCGTCCCGCGGGCACGTTCGTGTCCGCCGCGACCCCGGGCATCGTCGCGACGACCCTGCTCCTCGACGAGGAGAACCCCCACTACGGCGACCACCGCGAGTACGTGTTCGCGCTCGCCGAGGAGCTCCGCGTCGAGTACGAGGAGATCGTGGCACGCGGGCACACGCTGCAGCTCGACGCCCCGGACCTCGCCATGGAGCGGGTCATCCACTTCGGCGACGCGACGCTCGACGAGTTCCTGGCCGCCGTCGACCTGCACGTCGAGGCGATCAACCGGGCCCTCCGGAACATCCCGAAGGACCGCGTGCGACTCCACGTCTGTTGGGGCAACTGGCAGGGCCCGCACCAGGACGACGTCCCCGTCGACGAACTGCTCGAGCACCTCTACCGGGCCGAGGTCGGGGCGTTCAGCATCCCGTTCGGGAACCCCGCCCACCAGCACGAACTCCCCGCCTTCCGGGAGCACCCGCTGCCCGACGACGCCCTGTTGATCCCGGGCGTCATCGACGTCACGACCAACTACCTCGAGCACCCGCAGGTCGTGGCGAACCGGATCGTCGAGGCCGCAGAGGCCGTGGGCGACCCGGCACGCGTCATCGCGGGGACCGACTGCGGGCTCGCCACCTTCGCGAGCTACGAGTTCGTGGCGACCGACGTCGCGTGGGCCAAGCTCGGCGCACTCGTCGAGGGCGCGGCGATCGCCTCCCGGCGCCTGTTCGGCTGACGCTGCCGACCGGGGCGGTCAGGCCGCGGGCCTGCCGGTGACGCCCTCGGCCGGGGCGGTCAGGCCGCGACGGCGGCGTCGTGTCGGGGCTCGACCCAGACGACGGTGACCCCGACGCCGAGCACGTCGAGCGCACGCCGCACGGCGTCCTCACGGTCGCACGCACCGAGCACGGCCACCGCGACCTCGGTGCTGCCGGCCTCGGTGTAGGCCACGGTCCAGAACGGTGTCGGAGCCACGTCGACCACCTCTTCCCTCTCGCCGATCGCTGCGTGTCGCTGTGCAGGGTGTTCGGAACGGGGGACCGGGGTGGTTGGGTGTCGGCCCAGGCGCCGGGAGTTCCATCGACGGCATGACGACGCTCCCCGGTGGAACCCTGACCCTCGCCGACGACCTCACCGTGACCCGCTTCGGCTACGGCGCGATGCAGCTCGCGGGACCCGGGGTGATGGGTCCGCCCGAGGATCGCCAGGGCGCCGAGGAGGTCCTCCGCGCCGTGATCGAGCTCGGCATCACCCACATCGACACGAGCGACTACTACGGCCCGTTCACGGTCAACGAGCTCATCCGCGAGACCCTGCACCCGTACCCCGAGGGACTGCACATCGTCACGAAGGTCGGCGCGCGGCGGACGGCCGACGGCGACTGGCCCTCGGCGCTCGGCCGCGAGGACCTGCGTGAAGCGATCGACGAGAACCTCGAGCACCTCGGCGTCGAGGCCATGGACGTCGTGAACCTCCGCGTCGGCGGGGCGTTCGGTGCCGAGGAGGGCTCGATCGCCGAGCCGTACGAAGCGCTCGTCGAACTCCAGCAGGAGGGCCGCATCCGGCACCTCGGCATCAGCAACGTGACGATGGCGCAGTTCGAGGAGGCCCGGAGCATCGCCCCGTTCGTCACCGTGCAGAACCACTACAACCTCGCGCACCGCGACGACGACGCGCTCGTCGACCGCTGCGCGGAGCTCGGCATCGGGTTCACGCCGTTCTTCCCGCTCGGCGGCTTCAACCCGCTCCAGTCGGACACGCTGGGACGGGTGGCGGCGCGCCTGGGTGCGTCGCCCCTCCAGATCGCGCTCGCCTGGCTGCTGCAGCGCTCGCCGGTGATGCTGCTCATCCCGGGCACGAAGTCGGTGCAGCACCTGCACGAGAACGTCGAGGGCGCGGGCATCGAGTTGCCCGCGGACGCGCTCGAGGAGCTCGACGCCATCGGGCGCTGACGACCTCCGCGGACGTCGCACCGCGCGGTTCCCGTTGCACCACGGGATCGCGCGGTGCAACGGGATGAAGGCGGTGCGACGCCGAGCGCCCCGCTACGGGACCAGGTGCCCCGCGGCGGTGAACAGCCGGTACCAGTCCGGCCGCGACAGCCGGACGTCCGACCCGGCGGCCGAGTCCCGCACACGCTGCGGGTTCGTCGTGCCGAGGACGACCTGCATCTGCGCCGGGTGGCGGGTGATCCAGGCCACGGCGATGCCGGTCGGGGTGCAGTCGTACGCGTCGGCGAGCTCGTCGATGACGTCGTTGAGCTCCCCGTACTGCTCGCGGTCGCCCAGGAACACGCCGTCGAAGAACCCCTTCTGGAACGGCGACCACGCCTGCAGGGTGATGTCGTTGAGGCGCGAGTAGTCGAGGATGCCGTTGTCACGGTCGACCGACTGCTCGAGCCCGGCCATGTTCGAGGCGACGCCCTGCGCGACGAGGTTCGCGTGCGTGATGCTCAGCTGCACCTGGTTGAACGCGAGCGGCTGCCGGACCGAGCGCTTGAGGAGCTCGACCTGACCGGGCGTGTGGTTCGAGACACCGAAGTGCTTGACCTTGCCGGCCGCGTGGAGCTCGTCGAACGCCGCGGCGACCTCGTCGGGCTCGACGAGTGCGTCGGGCCGGTGCAGGAGCAGGACGTCGATGTGATCGGTGTGCAGGGCCTCGAGCGAGCCGTCGACCGACTCGAGGATGTGCTCCTTCGAGAAGTCGAAGTACCCGTCGCGGATCCCGACCTTGGTCTGGATGACGATCTCGTCCCGCTCGGAGGACGAGAGTCCGAGCGCCTCGCCGAACCGGCGCTCGCAGTGGTGCATCGCGCCGCCGTACACGGCCGCGTGGTCGAACATCGTGATCCCGGCGTCCCGGGCGGTGCCGACGAGGGTGCGGATCTCCTCGTCGGACATGTCGGTGATCCGCATGAGTCCGAGCACGATGTCGGACGCGGTCAGGTCGGTCTGTGGCAACTCCAGTGTCTTCACGCTCCGATCTTCCTCCCTCGGCCCGCTTCGTGCGCCAGCGACCGGGAGGCGCGGTGCGGGCCCGTCACGTGCTCGTCGCCGTGCCGTGCGTGTGCGTGGTGACGGTTCCGACGCCGAGGTGTCCCGCGATGGGGAGCCGCACGACGACGGTCAGGCCGCCGCCCGGGGTGTCGTCGACCTCGACCGATCCGTCCATCGCCTCGATGAACCCGCGGGCGAGCGCCAGTCCGAGGCCGAGCCCAGTGTCGTTGTCCGTGTCCCCGAGTCGCTGGAACGGCATGAACACGTCGTCCCGACGCTCCGGTGGGATGCCCGGGCCCTGGTCCGCGATGCGCAGCTCGACCATGCCGCCGAACGCACTGGCCGCCACGCGGACGCGGGTCCCCGCGGGGGCGTAGCGCTCGGCGTTCGCGAGCAGGTTCACGACGACCCGCTGCAGCAGCACCGCGTCGGCACGGACCGGCGGGAGCTCGGCGGGCAGGTCGAGGTCGACGGCGCCCGGGCCGAGCTCGAGCTCGTCGAGCGCCGGAGCGACGACGGTGTCGACGCCGATCGGTGCGGTCGCCACGGCGAGCGCGCCCGCCTGGACCCGCGAGACGTCGAGCAGGTCCGCGAGCAGTGACCCGAGGGTCCGCAGGCTCTCGTCGGCGGTGGTGAGGAGGACCTCCCGGTCGTGGTCGGACAGGGTGACGTCCTGCGCGCGGAGACCTTGGATCGCGGCCGACGCGGCGGCCAGCGGCCGACGCACGTCGTGCCCGACGGCGGCGAGGATGGCGCTGCGCACCCGGTCCGCCGCCGCGATCCGCTCCGCCTCGCCCGCCGTCCGCGCCAGGGTGCGGTGGTCGAGCGCCACGTCGATCTGCCGCTCGACGACGCGGAGCAACCGCTGTCCGCCCGGGTCGGCGGAACCGTGGAACTCGACCGTGCCGCCGGACTGGAGGCGCGTGGTCGCGCTCGGCGCACCACGCACGGCGCCGGCCTCGGCGACGACGTCCTCACCCTGCCGGACGAGCACACCGTCGAACCCGAACGCCTCACGCGCTCGGTCGACGAGTGCCTGCAGGGCGTCGTCCCCGCGCAGGACGCTGCCGGCGATCCCGACCAGGAGCGCGGACTCGGCGGCGGCACGGCGGGCGGCGCGCGATCGTCGCGCGGACCGGTCCACGACCCAGCTCACCGCGACGGCGCTCGCCACGTAGAGGATGAGGGCCGCGAGGTGCCAGGGCCGCTGCACGGTCACCGTGTACAGGGGTTGCACGAAGAAGAAGTCGAGGGACAGCCCCGACAGCACCGCGGCGAACACGGCCGGCCACATCCCGCCGACGAGCGCCACGACGAGCACGAGCATCTGGTAGGCGAGCACCTCGACCGTGATCGCGTCGCGGTCGCCCACGGAGGACAGCACGAACGTCAGGAGCGGCCCGATCGCGAGGGCCAGGAGGAACGCGGCCACGACCCGGGAGCGCGACAGACTGCCGCCCAGTCGGGGGAGTGCGAGGCGGCCCCCGGCGGCGCTGTGCGTCACGATGTGGACGTCGATGTCACCGGACTCGCGCACGATGGTCGTGCCGATGCCCGGACCGGTCAGCGCGGCGAGCACCCGCGACCGACGGCTCACCCCGATCACGATCTGGGTCGCGTCGACGGATCGGGCGAACCGCACGAGCGTGGTCGGGACGTCGTCCCCGACGACCTGGTGGTAGGTGCCGCCGAGCTGCTCGACGAGTGCGCGCTGGCGACCGAGCGCACCCGGATGGCGCTCGCGGAGGCCGTCGCTCGTGGTGACGTGCACGGCGGCGAGCTCGCCGCCGGCGGACCGGGCGGCGATCCGTGCCCCGCGGCGGAGCAGGGTCTCGCCCTCGGGACCGCCGGTGAGTGCGACCAGGACGCGATCCCGGGCCTCCCACTTGTGCTGGATGCCGTGCTCGGCGCGGTACTTCTTCAGGGCGTCGTCGACCTCGTCGGCGAGCCAGAGGAGCGCGAGCTCGCGGAGCGCCGTCAGGTTCCCGAGCCGGAAGTAGTTGGACAGCGCGGCGTCGATCCGAGCCGCGGGGTAGACCAGCCCGTCGGAGAGCCGGTCTCGCAGGGCCTGGGGCGAGAGGTCGACGACCTCGATCTGGTCGGCGGCCCGGACGACCGCGTCGGGGACGGTCTCGCGCTGCACCGTGCCCGTGATCTCCTGCACGACGGTCGACAGCGACTGCATGTGCTGCACGTTCACCGTCGAGATCACGTCGATCCCGGCGGCGAGGATCGCCTCGACGTCCTGCCAGCGCTTGTCGTGCGGGCTGCCCGGGGCGTTCGTGTGGGCGAGTTCGTCGACGAGCGCGACGTCCGGGCGGCGGGCGAGCACGGCCTCCAGGTCCATGTCGTCGAGCCGGACACCGCGGTGTTCGACCGTGCGCCGCGGGACCAGCTCGAGCCCCGCCACGAGGGCCGCGGTCGCCGCGCGGCCGTGGGTCTCCACCACGGCCACGACGACGTCACGGCCCTCGTCGCGGAGGCGGCGGCCCTCCTCGAGCATGGTGTAGGTCTTGCCGACGCCCGGGGCGGCGCCGAGCAGGACCCGGAGGCGTCCCCGCTGCATGCTCGTCGTCCTCAGCGCAGGTCGGCGAGCGCGAGGTTGAGCTCGAGCACGTCCACCGTCGGGTCACCGAGGAACCCGAGCTGGCGTCCGGCGGTGTGGTCCTCGACGAGCTGCCGGACCCGCGTCGTGGACAGGCCGCGGGCGTGGGCGACGCGGTCGACCTGCTCGAGCGCGGACGCCGGGCTGATGTCGGGGTCGAGGCCCGAGCCGGACGCGGTGACGGCGTCGGCCGGCACGGCGGAGACGGGCACGCCGTCGGCCTTCGCGATGGCGGCGCGGCGCTCCCGGACGGCCGTGACGAGGTCGGGGTTGTCCGGGCCGAGGTTCGAGCCGGAGGACGCGTTGGCGTCGTACCCGTCCCCCGCCGCGGAGGGGCGCGACCGGAACCAACGGTCGATCGTGGCGCCCTTCCGCGTCGTGGACGACTGGCCGACGAGCGACGAGCCGACGACGTGGCCGGACGAGTCCTGGACCATCGAGCCGTTCGCCTGGTGCGGGAACGCGACCTGCCCGACGCCCCAGACGGCGAGCGGGTACCCGACGCCGAGGACGATCGTGCTGAGGACGGTGAGACGGAGGGCGACGCCCGCCGTGCGGAGTGTGGTGCGTGTCGATGCCATGGTGTGGAACTCCTCGTTGCCGGGCTCAGAAGCCCGGGATGAGACCGACGATGAGGTCGATGATCTTGATGCCGATGAACGGCACGATGACGCCCCCGAGGCCGTAGACGAGCAGGTTCCGGCCGAGGATGCTCGACGCGGACGCCGCCCGGTACGTGACGCCGCGGAGCGACAGGGGGATGAGCGCGACGATGACGAGCGCGTTGAACACGACCGCGCTGAGGATCGCCGACGCCGGGCTGTGCAGGTGCATGACGTTGAGCACCGCCAGGCCGGGGAACGCCACCTGGAACATCGCGGGGATGATCGCGAAGTACTTCGCGACGTCGTTCGCGATCGAGAACGTGGTGAGCGCCCCGCGGGTGATGAGCAACTGCTTGCCGATCCGCACGACGTCGATGAGCTTCGTCGGGTCCGAGTCGAGGTCGACCATGTTGCCGGCCTCCTTGGCCGCGGTCGTGCCCGTGTTCATCGCGACGCCGACGTCGGCCTGAGCGAGCGCCGGGGCGTCGTTCGTGCCGTCACCGGTCATCGCGACGAGGTTGCCGCCCTCCTGCTCCTGCTTGATGAGCCGCAGCTTGTCCTCGGGCGTCGCCTCGGCGAGGAAGTCGTCGACGCCCGCTTCGGCCGCGATCGCGGCCGCCGTGCGCGGGTTGTCACCCGTGATCATGACGGTGCGGATGCCCATGGCGCGCATGTCCGCGAAGCGCTCGGCGATGCCGTCCTTGACGACGTCCTTGAGGTGCACGACGCCGAGGAGGGCCGTGGTGCCGCCGGCGTCCCGGCGCGCGACGACGAGTGGGGTCCCGCCCTGGTCCGAGATCTCCGCCACGGTGGCGTCGACCTGGGCGACCACGGCGCTGTCGCTCGTCCCGGCCCAGGCGAGCACCGCGGCCGCGGCGCCCTTCCGGACCTGCGTGCCGTCACGGAGGTCGACACCGGACATGCGGGTCTGCGCCGTGAAGGGGACCTCGACCGCGCCCGCGGGGGCGCCCGTCGGGGCGCCGGCCTGGGCGGCGAGCTCCACGATCGAGCGGCCCTCCGGCGTGCCGTCGGCGGCCGACGAGAGCGCGGTGGCGGCCATGAGTTCGGCCTCCGTCACCGCGCCGACCGGGACGACCCGGGAGGCCCGGCGGTTGCCGTACGTGATCGTGCCGGTCTTGTCGAGGAGCAGTGTGGTGATGTCGCCGGCGGCCTCGACCGCGCGGCCCGACATCGCGAGCACGTTGTGCTGGACCAGCCGGTCCATGCCGGCGATGCCGATCGCGGAGAGCAGCGCACCGATCGTCGTCGGGATGAGGCAGACGAGCAGGGCGATGAGCACCGTGACGCTGACGGTCGACCCGATGAGGCCGGCGAGTGGCTGCAGCGTGAGGCAGACGATGACGAAGATGATCGACAGCGACGCGAGCAGGATGTTGAGCGCGATCTCGTTCGGGGTCTTCTGCCGTGCCGCGCCCTCGACGAGCCGGATCATCCGGTCGATGAACGTCTCGCCCGGCGTCGACGTGATCCGCACGACGATCCGGTCGGACAGCACGCGCGTGCCGCCCGTGACGGCCGATCGGTCGCCGCCGGACTCGCGGATGACGGGGGCGGACTCGCCCGTGACGGCCGATTCGTCGACCGAGGCGATGCCGTCGATGACGTCGCCGTCGCCCGGGATCACGTCGTTCGCCTCGACGAGCACGACGTCGCCCTTGGCCAGGTCGACGCTGGCGACCTCCTCGGTCTGTGCCCGGTGGGCAGCGGGGTCTCCGGCTCGGTCGTACGCGACGACCCGGCGGGCCGTCGTCGTGCTGCGGGTCTTCCGGAGCGCGTCGGCCTGCGCCTTGCCGCGCCCCTCGGCCACGGACTCGGCGAGGTTCGCGAACACGACCGTGAGCCAGAGCCAGATCGCGATCGCCCAGGTGAAGGACGCGGGGACGGCCGCAGCGCCCGCTGCCGGCTCGTGCGAGAGGGAGTCGACGATCGCGGTGACCGTCGTCAGCGCGGCGCCGACCTCGACGATGAACATGACGGGGTTCCCCCACATCATGCGGGGGTCGAGCTTGCGGACGGCGCCCGGGAGGCCGGCGGCGAGCTGCCGGGGGCCGAACGCGGCGTTCCGCCGGGTGGGGTGGTCGGACACGGTCGTGTCCTCGGTTTCGGGAGCGATGGTGCTCATCGGACGAGTCCTTCTGCGAGGGGGCCCAGTGCGAGGACCGGGAAGTAGGTCAGGGCGGTGACGATCACGGCGACACCGGCGAGCAGGACGATGAACAGCGGGCGGTGCGTCGGCAGCGTCCCGGAGGTGGCGGGCACGTGGTCCTGCTGGGCGAGGGACCCGGCGAGCGCGAGCACGAGCACGATCGGGACGAACCGGCCCAGGGCCATCGCGACCGCGAGGGCCGAGTTCATCCACGTCGTGTTCGCGGTGATGCCGCCGAACGCGGACCCGTTGTTGTTCGCGGCGCTCGTGAACGCGTAGAGCAGCTCGGAGAACCCGTGGTTGCCCGGGTTGGAGATCGAGGTGTGCTCGACCTGCTGCGCGACGCCGGGGATCACGAGGGAGAGTCCCGCGCCGAGCAGGACGATCGCCGGTGTGACGAGCACGTACAGGGACGCGAACGTCATCTCGCGGGCACGGATCTTCTTGCCGAGGTACTCGGGCGTGCGGCCGACGAGCAGGCCGGCGATGAACACCGTGATGACGGCGAGGACGAGCATGCCGTACAGGCCGGACCCGGTCCCACCCGGCGCGATCTCGCCGAGCATCATGTTGATCATCGCCATCATGCCGCCGAGCGGGGTCTGGCTGTCGATCATTCCGTCCACGGCGCCGGTGGACGTGATGGTCGAGGAGGTGTTGAAGATCGTCGTCCCGATGACGCCGAACCGGACCTCCTTGCCCTCCATCGCGGCACCCGCGAGGTGGGTCGCGGTGCCGCCGCCGGCGAGCTCGAGTGACGACATCGCCGAGAGCGAGACGAGGAAGATGACGCCCATCGTGGCGAGGATGGCGTACCCCTGGCGGCGGTCGCCGACCATCGTGCCGAACGTGCGCGGCAGGCTGAACGGGATCGCCAGCAGCAGGAACACCTCGAGGAGGTTCGTCCACGGCTGCGGGTTCTCGAACGGGTGGGCGGAGTTCGCGTTGAAGAACCCGCCGCCGTTCGTGCCGAACTCCTTGATGGCCTCCTGCGACGCCGCGGGGCCACCCGCGATCGTCTGCGTGCCGCCCGCGAGCGTGTGGACGGTGGTCGGGTCGAGGAAGTTCTGCACCGCACCGCCCGCGATGAGGACGATCGCGAACACGAAGGACACCGGCAGCAGCAGACGCCACACTGTGCGGACCGTGTCCACCCAGAAGTTGCCGAGGGTCCCGGTACGTCGCCGGGCGAATCCGCGGACGAGCGCCGCGGCGACCGCCATGCCGACCGCGGCCGACAGGAAGTTCTGCACGGCCAGGCCGGCCATCTGGACCGTGTAGCCCATGGTGAGCTCGGGGGAGTACGACTGCCAGTTCGTGTTCGTCACGAACGAGACCGCCGTGTCGAACGCCAGGCTCGGCGTGACCGCGGGCAGTCCGAGGCTCGCGGGGAGCACGGCCTGCAGGCGCTCGAGCGTGTAGATGGCGAACACGCCGACCACGCTGAACAGCAGGACGCTCCGCAGGTACGCGGGCCAGGACTGCTCGGCGTCGGGGTCCACCCCGATGAGCCGGTAGACGCCGCGCTCCACCCGCATGTGCTTCGTGGGCGTGTAGATGCGGGCCATGTGGTCGCCGAGCGGACGGTGCACGACGACGAGGAGCAGCACGAGTGCCGCGACGGACGCGATGCCCGCCCAGGTCTCCGCGGCGCTCATCAGAACCGCTCCGGGCGCACGAGCGCCCACACGAGGTAGCCGATGGAGGCGATGCCGAGCACGCCCGCGACGATGGTGATGACGATCACAGGCGTTCCACCCCCTTGCCGATGAGCGCGATCACGCCGAACAGCGCGACCGTGCCGAGGACGACGAACACGTCGAACACGAGGACCAACTCCTGGTTGTCAGCTGGCCGAGGCCGGAGCCGGGGCCGCACCCGATCTGGATGCCGGAAGCGATCGTGCGCCTGGCGCGGAGTCCGACCGGCCGTCCTCACGGATCCCTAACGCCCCCGGAGCGAAGCCCTACGGACCACTAACACCGCGGCCCCCGCCCGGCCGTCACGGGCGCTCGTGGAGGAGTCGCGCGACCTCGCTCCGTCGAGCGAGGTCGCGCGCGGCCTCCTCGGATAGCCGGCGCACCTGCCCGACGAGCCGACGGCGGTGGGTCTCTGCGCCCTGCATGATGCACTCGTGATGGGCGACCCGGTTCCGGAACCGTCGGAGGGTGTCGAGCGCGTCGCGCACGTCGGTACGGCTCGTTCCGGCAGGGTAGGCCGAACGGAGATACGGCACCCAAATGGTCTTCTCATGCCGATCGCTCGCCAGGTAGGTCCAAAAGCCCAGAGGGAGTTCCGCGACGATGTGGTCCGGTCGGACGAATGGCCCCGCTGTCCGTCCTGCCCGCTCCTTGGCGGAATGCACCGTCTTGAGCGTGAAGGCGTTCGGGTCGTTCGACGCCCCCGGGCCACTGCGCCGATGGTGACGAGGGAACAGGGCGGAGAGGGTTCGAGGATCGGTCCAGTGGGAGTCGTTCCCGCGGACAGCTGGCATCAGTGCGGTGTCGAAGCTGTTCCGGAGTCCGACCTCGAGGTGGGCGAGGTCGTGGAGGAACGCGGCAGCGAGTCGAGCGTTCCAGTTGTACAGCGACCGGGCCCGTGCATGGTCATGTCCCGCGGCCTGCAGGTACCGCTCGAAGCGAGGGCGGCTGACCCATTCGAGGAACCAGACCGACGCCTGACCGTTCTGATCCATGTGATATTCTGCTCCCGAAAGCCCTCGTCGACCGCTGCTTGCATGTTGCCTGGGCCACGGAAGGAAGCTCCGGTATTCCGCCTCGGCGGACCCGGAGCTTCTGCCGTCTCTGGCCTTTGACCCCCGTCTCCCCTCACTGATACGTAATATATCGTTGGATCGCGGGCGCCGCGCGGGTCCACACGGCAGGATGAGCGCATGGAGCGTCGACGACCCGAGGCGGATCGCATGGTCCACGCCGACCCCTCGTTGCTCCGCCGCAGCGTGCGGTTCGCGACCGGACGGACCGGCAGCCTCAGCCGGTCCCGCGTGTTCGGTGCCTTCGCGTTGGTCGTCGTCGTCGGACCGTCGCTCACCGCACTGCTCGTCGCGATCCGGGCTCGAGGGGACATCACGGTCGAGGCGCTGGCGTACCAGCTCCTCGTGCTCGTCGCCGCGCTCATCGGCGGCGCGTGGCCGGCGGTGCTCGCCGCGGTGCTGTCCGGACTGTCGCTCGACTACTTCTTCGTCGCCCCGGTCCACCGCATCACGGTGCAGCAGCCGTCGCACCTCGTGGGCCTCGTGCTGTACGTCGTGAGCGCCGTGCTCGTCAGCGTGGTCGTGGACCGCTCGGCGCGGCACTCCCGCACCGCCCGCCGTGCCGCCGCGGAGTCCGCCCTCCTCACGGGCATCGCGGGGAGCGTCCTCCGCGGCGACGACGCACTCGCCGCGCTCGTCGACCGCACCCGCGAGGCGTTCGGGTTCGACAGCGTGCTCGTCCGGCAGGACGACGACGTGGCCGCGTCGTCGGGGGCGGTACTCGGCACGCCGGACGTGGCCCGGAGCCTCCCGGGTGGTGGCGTGGCGGAGTTCCGGGGTGGCACGGTCGGACCGGGTGAGCGGCGCCTCCTGGCCGTCGTCGAGCAGCAGATCGACGCCGCGCTCGAGCACCGCGTGCTCGCCCGGGCCGCCGTCGACGCGGAGCGGATCGCGGCCACCGACCGGGTCCGGAGCGCCCTGCTCGCCGCGGTCGGACACGACGTGCGCCGCCCGGTGGCCGCGGCCACGGCCGCGATCGGCGGGCTCCGCGCAACCGACGTCACGCTGACGGAGTCCGACCGGGAGGAACTGCTCGCGACCGCCGACGAGAGCCTGCGGTCCCTCGCGGCGTTGCTGGCCGACCTGCTCGACGTGAGCCGCGTGCAGGCCGGGGTGCTCGCGGTGACGCCGCAGACGATCGCCCTGGAGGACGTCGTCGCCCCCGCGCTCGACGAGCTCGCACTCGGTCCCACGGACGTCGACCTCGACCTGCCCGCCGACCTGCCGTCCGTGTGGGCGGACCCCGTGCTCCTGCAGCGGGTCGTCGCCAACCTGCTCGCGAACGCGCAGCGCTTCTCGCCCGACGGCGCGCGGGTCCGCGTGGCCGCGACCGTCTCCGGAACGGTCGTCGAGCTGCGCGTCGCGGACTCGGGTCCGGGCATCCCGGCGGCGCAGCGCGAGGACGTGTTCCTGCCGTTCCAGCGGCTCGGGGACACGGACAATGAGACCGGGCTCGGCCTCGGCCTCGCGCTCGCCCGCGGGTTCACCGAGGGCATGGGCGGCACCATCCGCGTCGACGACACCCCGGGTGGCGGGCTCACGGTCGTCGTCCGCCTGCCGATCGCCGCCACGGGCCAGGAAGGACATCGGTGAAGATCCTCATCGCCGACGACGACGCCCAGCTCGTCCGAGCCATGTCCGTCACGCTCGGCGCCCGTGGCTACGAGATCGTCACCGCCCGCGATGGCCGGGCTGCGCTCGACGCGGTGATCACGCAGCGGCCGGACCTCGTGCTCCTCGACCTCGGCATGCCGCGGCTCGACGGTCTCGGGGTGCTCGAGGCGCTCCGGGCGTGGACCCAGGTGCCCGTGCTCGTGTTGTCCGGCCGCACGGACTCGGCCGACAAGGTGGACGCGCTCGACGCCGGGGCGGACGACTACGTGACGAAGCCGTTCCAGATGGACGAGCTCCTGGCCCGCCTCCGGGCGCTCGGCCGTCGACGGGCCCCGGCCGAGGAGGCCCCGACCGTCCGGATCGGCGACCTCGTGGTCGACCTCGCCGCCAAGCAGGTGACGTGGGCCGAAGGCACCGGCGCCCCCGTGCGGCTGACGCCGACGGAGTGGCGGCTGCTCGAGGTCCTCCTGGCGCACCCGGATCGACTCATGACCCGTGAGATGCTCCTCACCGAGGTGTGGGGTCCGTCGCATGGGGGTGACAGCGGGTACCTGCGGCTGTACATGGCGCAGCTGCGGAAGAAGCTCGAGCCGGATCCGGCGAGCCCGCGGTACCTCGTCACCGAGGCGGGGATGGGCTACCGGTTCTCACCGACGGGCTGAACAAAGGCCTCCCGGGTGCGACGCACCATCGGGCGCCCCGTCAGCGGCAGGCTGAGCGGCGTCCACCGGAACACCTCGGTCGTGACGACCGCACCGATCACGACGAGGACGTACGCGATCGGCACGCGCAGGGCGGCCGGGTTCGACGGTGCCGTGATGCCGAGCGCGAGCAGGATCGTGATCATCGCCGGATGGCTCAGGAAGATCCCGAACGACCGGTCCGACGCCCACGCGAGCGTCCGGTCGTCCCACGAACCCGGGCGGCGGTGGTCCGCCCACCAGGCGCCGACGCTCAGCAGGGCGAGTGTCGCGACCGTGCTCCACACGAGCTGCACGGGCTGCATCTCGTCCGAGGCGTCGCTGAGGTCGAGGCCGATGTGACGGTTCAGCGCGTAGACGGCGAGGGCGAGCACGGCGGTGGCGGTGAGTGCGACCGCGAGGACGACCCGGTGCCCGCGCACCCACCTCAGCACCGCGTCGGCATGCGCGCCGGCGACGACGCCGCCCACGACGAAGAACAGGTAGCTCGTGAACACACTCGTCAGGGAGCCGTGCGTCCAGGCGACGGTCGCGGGCTCGTACCGCGCGACCCAGAACACCGCGCCCTGGACGAGGAACGCGACCGAGAGGAACAGCAGGTGGGCCTCGGGGAACCGCCGCACGGCCCAGATGAGCGCCGGGATCACGAGGTACACCTGCATGGTCACGAGCAGGAAGTACAGCTGCTCCGCCGCGTCGCCCCGCAGGAGCGCCTGCCCCCAGTCGACGAGCCGGGCGATCGGGTCACCGAGCGAGTCCGAGATCGTCGCGTTCAGGAACACGTACACGCCCGACCAGACGACGTACGGCAGCCCGACGAGCAGGAACCGCCGCGGCCAGAACCGGCGGAGCGGCCGCGGCCGACGGAGCTGCCCGTAGGTGAGCACGAACGCGGTCAGCCAGAAGAACGCCCCACGCGTGAAGTGGAGCAGGGTGAGCAGCGCGTCCGTGACGACGCCGAACCCGCCGATGTAGTTGACGGTGTGGACGGCGATGACGCACGCGAACGTGAGGAGCCGGAGCACGTCGATCTCGTACAGGTGCGAGCGCGGCGTGGTCTGCGCTGCGGCGAGTTCGGGCTCCGACACCCGGGGCACGGTAGGCGCGACAGCTTTGCGGGACGTCCATCGAGCGCGACGATGAGCCACCGCACCAGAGGTCCGACCTCGGGGTCAGGCGCCGCGCACACCGCCTCGCAGTAACAGCAGCGCGAGGAGGGACAGCAGGAGCGTCCGCCCGTGCGTGCCACGGTGTGACTACCGCGGGCCGGTCGTGTTGTCGCCGGCGCCGTTGTCCGACGCCTGGAACGGCAGGTGGATGTCACCCGCCTCGGGCTCGACGTCGCCGACGTCGTCCGCGCCGCCGGTCCCCGGCGCCGTCACGACCTTCGACGGGTCGATGCCGTCCTCCGCCAGGTCGGCGTCGTCGCGCTGGAGGTCCTGCGCGGCCTCCGTCTCGGCGTCGCTCGAGGGGCTGTACGCCGTGTCCTTCACGCGGTGGGCGTGGTCGCCGATGCCGTGCTCCTGCCGTCCGGTCGACGCATCGGCCGCCTTCTGCAGCGGGCCGCGTTCGTCGCCGGCCCCCGTCTCGCGTGGTCCCAGGTCCGTCATGCCCGTCCCTTCCGTCTGGAGGCCCGACGCTAGTCCGCCGCGACGGTGGCGTCCGCAGGCCGCCGCACCCGTGCCTCTTGCTTTCCGTGTTGGAAACAGTATTGTTGCCGACATGGAAAACATCGACGAGAACCGGGCCTTCGGGCCGATCGACCCGCTCGCAGCCCGCGAAGCCGTCCGTGCCGCACGCGCCCGGATGACCGACCGGCTGCGCTCACCGTGGTGGTTCCACGCGCTGCACGGCCTCGGCATCGCCCTCACCGTCTACGGCGTGCGGAGCCGATCCGCGTGGGACCTCCTCCCGCTCGGCATCGGACTCGTCCTGTCCATCGGCCTGGCACGGCGCCGCACGGGCGTGGTCGGGTTCTCGCGGGCGAACCCGGACCGGTGGCAGTTCCTCCGCGCGGGCGCTCCCTGGTCCGTCATCGCCCTGGTCGTCGCCGTCGCAGCGCTCACGGCCTCGGTCGTCCTGCGCTCCTGGACCGTGCCCGAGGGCATCGTGGTGGCGACGGTCGTCGGGCTCGTGTCCGCCCTGACCGGTCCGCTCGCGGACGCGGCCGCACGGCGGTACCTCGGGCGCCGCGACGCGTGACGGCACCGATGGAACCGACGTTCGACGCGACGATCCACGCGCCGCAGCGCCTCCAGATCTGCGCACTGCTGGCGCGCGGTGGCGAGGTCGAGTTCGCGACGCTGCGGGACGCACTCGACGTCTCGGACGCGACGCTGAGCAAGCACCTCCGGGTGCTCACCGACGCCGGCTACGTGGTGCTCCGCCGGGTCCAACGGGACCGAGGCCACGCCCGCACCTGGGCCGGCCTGACGCGCGACGGTCGCCGTGCGCTCGATGCGCACTTCGCGTACCTCAGCGCACTCGCCCCGGACGCAGGCGACCTGGGCTAGACCACGCGCCAGTCGCGGACCAGCACACCGAGCGCGCGGTCGAACGCCGCCTGCATGTCCATCTGCGGGCGGAGCAGGAACTGCATCCACAGCCCTTCCCAGAGCCCGAGGATGAGCTCGGCGGCGTGGTCCGCCTGCAGGTCGTGGGGCAAGCGCCCCATCGCGATGTCGTGTTCGACCGCGGTCAGGATGGTCTGGTGGAACGCCTCGTAGCGCGTCTGCAGGTAGGGCGCGCTCGGGTGCGTCGGGTCCATCGCCTCCGCGAGCACCATGACGAGCAACCGTGCCATCACGGGGTCGTCGAGGTTCTCCTCGACCAGGCGACGCATGAACTCGAGCACGCCGTGGTCCCGTCCGACGTCCAGGAGGTGCGCGGTCCGGAGGGTCTGCCAGTGGTGCAGGGTGGCCATGACGAGCCCCGGCCACGTGGGGAAGTGCTCGCCGACCTGCTCCAGGGTCATCCCGGCCTCGTCCGCGACGTCCCGCAACGTCGTGCGGCGGTAGGACTGGCGGGACAGCACCCGCAGGGCCGCCTCGACGATGCCGATGCGGACGTCCATGGCCGCGAGCGTCTGGGTGGCCGACTCGGTGGTGTCGGTCGTCGTTTCCATCAGGGTGGTCCTCCTGCGGTGGGCGTCGCGTCATGGATGGTGCGCGGTCCTTCCATGCAAGCGGTGGCGGGAGCCTGTGGAAAGCGCCCGTTCTGGGGGTCAAGTTGCGGAATGGAACAACTCGGATCGCGGTTCGGGCCTCGTGTGAACCTCTTCGACCCCGCCCAGTTCGGCGACCTCCAGCTCCGCAACCGCATCGTCATGGCCCCGCTCACGCGCACCCGCGCCGGGGTCGACGGCGTCCCGAACGACCTGCTCGTCGAGCACTACGCGCAGCGCGCCGGGCTCGGCATGATCGTCACCGAGGGGACGTGGCCGGTGCAGGAATCCCGCTCGTACCCCGGCCAGCCGGGCATCGAGACGGACGAGCAGGTCGCCGGGTGGGCCCGGGTCGCCGACGCGGTGCACGCCGCCGGGGGCACGATCGTGATGCAGCTCATGCACGGCGGCCGCGTCTCCCACACCGACATCTCGCTGACGCCGCGCATCGTCGGCCCGAGCGCCCTCGCGGCGCCGGGTGAGGCACACACGCCGCTCGGCAAGGCCGAGTACCCGGTGCCGCACGCCCTCACCACCGACGAGGTGCACGAGGTCGTCGAGCAGTTCGTCGCCGCGGCCCGCAACGCGATCCGCGCCGGGTTCGACGGCGTCGAGGTCCACGGCGCGAACGGGTACCTGGTGCACCAGTTCCTCTCGCCCGCGTCGAACGAGCGCACGGACGAGTACGGCGGGACGCCGGAGAACCGGGCGCGCCTCGCGGTCGAGGTGACCGCCGCGGTGGCCGCTGCCGTCGGTGCCGGCCGGACGGGCATCCGCCTCTCGCCGGAGCACAACATCCAGGGTGCGCTCGAGACCGACCGCGACGACCTCGTCGCGACGTACACGGCCGTGGCCGAGGGACTCGCCCCGCTCGGGCTCGCGTTCGTCGACGTGCTCCACGCCGAGCCCGCCGGTGACTTCGTGCAGGGGATCCGACGCACCATCGGCGCGCCGTTCATCGCGAACAGCGGGTTCAGCGCGCCGACCACCCGGACCGAGGCGATCGGCCTCGTCGAGGCTGGTCTCGCCGACGCCGTCGGGGTCGGCCGCGCCGCCATCGCGAACCCCGACCTCGCCACCCGTTGGGAGCGCGACGCCGAGGAGAACACCCCGAACCCGGCGACCTTCTACGGCACGACGGCCGAGGGGTACACGGACTACCCGGCGCTCAGCGCCTGATCGCACGACCCGACGCCCTCCGACCGCGCACGGACGGAGGGCGTCGTCGCGTCCGGAACCGGACGTGACGACGGGCGCACGATAGCGTCGACGGCGTGAGCAGTCCCTCCACGACCGGCGGAGCCGCGACGCTCCGCACCGCCGTGCCCCTGACGGTGATGACCTACAACGTCAAGAACCACCACCACGACCCGGCACACGACTGGGCGGATCGCCTGCCGCTGCTCGTGGCGATCATCCGGCGGAACGACCCCGACGTGCTCTGCGTGCAGGAAGCGTTCCACGCGCAGATGGAGGACCTCCGAGCAGCGCTGCCCGAGTACGGCGACATCGGCCAGGGACGCGAGGGCGGCGAGCGCGGTGAGTACGCGGCGGTGTTCCACCGACGGGACCGCGTGGCGGTCGAGGAGGACGGCGCGTTCTGGCTGTCGGACACCCCGGACGCCGTCGGGTCGAACACCTGGAACACCTCACACGTCCGGATGGCGACCTGGGGGCGCTTCCACGACCTCGTCACCGACGAGCGCTTCACGCTCCTGACGACCCACACCGACTACGTCCAGACGTCCCGGGGCGCCGAGGTGCGCCGGATGAGCGCGGACCTCATCGCCGCGCGCCTCGCCGATGCCTCCGGGCCGGTCGTCGTCACGGGGGACTTCAACGAGGGCGCGGGGCTCGCCGCGGCGTCGGAACGCTTGGCGGTCGCGGGGTTCGCGGACGCCTGGACGCGCGCCGGTGCCGACGACCCGGTGTCGAGCTTCAACGGCTGGGAGCCGCCCGTGGACGGGGGCGTCCGGATCGACTGGATCCTGACGCGCGGACCCGTGGAGGTCGAGGGCATCCGCATCGACCACGACGACCCGAGCACCTGGTCGGCGAGCGACCACTTCCCGGTGGTGGCGCGGCTCGTCCTCGGCGTCTGACGCCCGCCCGCGAGATCGCACTCGTTGCCCCGCTCGGGAGCTCCAGAGCGGCAGCAGGTGCGATCTCGCGGGGACGGGTGGGCATCATGGCGGCGTGATCCAGGTCTTCGACAGCCACCTCCACGTCATCGATCCGCGGTTCCCGCTCGTGCCGAACGACGGGTACCTCCCACCGCGGTTCACGGTCGACGACTACCGGACCCGCACGGCGGCGTTCGACGTGATCGGCGGCGTCGTGGTGTCCGGCTCGTTCCAGGGCCTCGACACGACGTACCTCCTCGACGCGCTGGACCGGCTCGGACCGTCGTTCGTCGGCGTCGTGAACGTGCCGACGGACATCGCCGACGACGGACTCCGGGCGCTCGCCGCGGCCGGGGTCCGTGGGATCCGCTGCAACCTGTACCGCGGCGGATCCACGGCGGTGACCGATCTCGTGGCGCTCGGGCGTCGAGCGTGGGACGTCGCCGGCATGCACGTCGAGCTGTACCTCGACGCGGCGGATCTCGCCGAACTCGAGCCGGTGCTCCGGGCGCTGCCTCGTGCCTCCGTCGACCACCTCGGGATGACGCACGCGCACCGGGACGTCCTGCTGCGTCTCGTCGAGCGCGGGCTCCGTGTCAAGGCGACCGGGTTCGGCCGCGTGGACCTCGACGTGCGCGAGACCCTCGCCGCCATCCGCCGGGTGGACCCGCGCGCGCTCCTGTTCGGGACGGACCTGCCGAGCACGCGAGCGCGGCGACCGTTCCGGGACGAGGACGTCGCCGTGGCCGTCGAGGGGCTCGATCCCGACGACGCCCGGGCCGTGCTCGTCGACAACGCGGTCGCCTTCTACCGGGTCGGGACCCCGCTCGACTGAGACCGGCGCGGACTAGCAGTCGTCGGACGAGTGCACCGGCATGGGCGATCCGATGACGGCGACCTCGGTGCCCTTCGTGATCGCGGAGACGCCGTCGACCTCGGCGTCGGAGGCGTCCGGATCGAGGACCCAGCCCTCCTGCAGCACGATCTGCCAGTTCGCGCGGTCGCCCGAGGCGTAGGACTCCTTGTCGCGGCCCGAGGCCGTGGCGACGCGCTCGCGGATGTCGTCGCCGACCGTGACACCGTTGGGCCCCTGGAGGTGCACGGTGGCCCCCGACCGTCCGGTGATCGACGCCTTGAGCATGCGGATGTCGACGGCGTTCCCGCGGGTGGACGTCTGCGCGAGGTCGACGACCCGGAGGCCTCGGCCCCACGTGTACGACGTGCTCGCCGGGACACAGGTGCCGCCGTCACCCACCGCCGTGCGGGTGATCCGCGGCTTGCCGAGCAGCCGACGGAGGAGGCCCACGGTGGCGTCGCCGTCGGTCATCGGCGCGACCGCGACGAGGTCGTCGCCGTCGGACAGGCGGAGCTGCTCGGCGTCGAGTTCGATGACGTCGACGGTCCGCAGGCTGGCGGCGCTGATCGTCGTGTCGGTGCTGGGCTCGCCATCGGTCCTCAGGAGGCTGGCGGTCTCGACCACGCGCGGCGTGGCGACGGCAGCGCCTGCCCCGTCGGTGGTGGCCCCGGCGATCGCCGCGGTCCCCGGGGTGCTGCATCCGCCGAGCAACAGCGCGCCCACGACGAGCGTGGGCAGCAGCAGCGTTCGAGCGGTCACCACTCGACCGTAGGGGCCGTGGAGGCTCCCGTGACCGGCATTCATCGAATCGCAACGCCCCCGTGTCCGCATCGTGACCTGCGGACCGGTGTCGGCCCTCCGGGATGCGCGGACCGGGAGGCTCAGCGCCGGCCGTCGATGTCAGTGGCGGCCGGCGTCCTGCCGTGCTCCGTCGTCAGGTGCAGTCGGTGGACGGTGATGACCGTCGCGAGCCACCCGGCACCCGTCGTCCATCCCACCGCGACGTCCGTGAACCAGTGCGCTCCGAGCAGGACCCGGGACAGCCCGACCCCAGCGATCGTGGCGAGGGCCGACCCGGCGACGACCACCTGCGGTGCCTGCCGACGCTGCCGCAGCATGAGGAGGTACGCGACGATCCCGGCGATCGTCGTCGCATTGAGCGTGTGCCCGGACGGGAACGACGGCGACCGCTCGTACGGCGGGATCGCGTCACGACGGCCCGGCCGGTGGCGGTGGATGATCCGCTTGCCGGCGACGGTCATGCCGAGCGAGCCGAGCCCGGCAGCGGCGAGCAGCGTGAACGGCGCGGCCTTCCGTTGTTCGAGCGCGAACGAACCACCCGCTGCCGCCGCGAGCAGGGGCATGCCGACCGGGCCGAACCCGTGCGCGATCGCCGCCGCGGTGCCGTCGAGCGCGGGTGAGCGGAGCCGCTTGGCCAAGGCGAGCGCGGGCTGATCGAGGCTCGCGATGCCGTTGCGGTCGGCCACGTCGTCGTAGATCGTCGCCGCGAGCCAGGTCGCGCCGGCCGCGACCCCGCCCCCGACGGCGAGCAGGCCGATGAGCGCCCGGTGCGCGCCGACCCGGTCGACGAGCCGCTGGTGGCGGTCGGCCAGGCGTCGGCCCGCGGGGCTCCGCCACTCGGTGACGTCTCGCCGGCCCACTGACGTCGGACTGGAGGCGCGGTGGGTGTGGGTCACTCGTCGTCCTCCGTGCGCTCCCGCCCGAGCGTCGCGATGAGGTCCTCGTGCAGCTCCATCCACACGTCGTGGTACGAGCCGGACAGGGGCCGGGCGAGGGCGTCCCGGTCGCCTCCGCGGTAGGCCGTGATCGCCCGCTCGAGCCGCTCGCCGTACCGACCGAAGCGCGGGTCGACATCCCCGAGCTGAGCGAGCACGGCTCCGATCTGCCCGTGCACGACCTCGAGTCGCTCCGTGACGTCCGCTCCCGACTGCGCGTCCGCGGTGAGCTGCTTGACGTCGCGGTTCGGGAACAGGAACGACTCGTACACGTCCGCCACGGTGCTGCGCTGCGTGGCGCTGAGTCGGTCGCCCGCGAGGAGCACGGCGCGGGCGCGTCCGGCCGGCGTGAGCGAGTGCATGGCCCGACGTCCCCCGGTCGGCTGGGTGTGTCCGCGCTCGTCGGTGGCGGCGAGTGTCGCGTCGATCGCCGCGGCGTCGAGCCCGGTGCTCTCGGCGATCTGCTCGGTCGTGGCGAACCCGCGGACGCGCAGCGCCTGGAGGACGGCGAACTCGGTCTCGTCGGCGACGAGACCGGTCGAGGCGGTCTCGGGGACGGGGTTGCCCCACGACCCCGTGAGGAACAGTCGTGGGATCATCTCGGTCGCGACCCCGCTGACGATCGTGTCGTAGCAGGCGGCGACCGCGGGGTGGATCCCGAGGAAGTCGTGATCGGCGATGAGCTCGTCGAGCAGGCCTGCGGCGCGGGCGAACGGGAGCGCGAAGCCCGCGGTGTACGTGAGGGCGCCCGCCTCGATCTTCTCGCGGCGGTCCATGCTCGCGATCCGTCCGTACAGGGCGGCGGACTGCGCCTCGATCTGCGTGCGCAGGGCGGCCATGTCCTCGAGCGACAGGACGTCGATGTCGGACATCGGCGCGTCCCAGGTCGGTCGGGTGTACGCCGCCACGCCCTGGATGTACGGCACGTAGTTCGCCGGGTTCGTGAACGCGGTCGAGATGTCGATGACCTGGACGTCGAGGCCGGAGTCCGGGCCGAAGAACATCGCGGTCGTGACGGACCAGGGCAGCGGCGAGGCCGGGTCGTTCCAGTGCCAGGCGGGCTCGTTGAGGAAGATGTCGCGGACGAGGACGAACCCGCCGTCGTCGGTCGGGTAGGGCCCGTGATCCGACACACCGAGCCGGTTGTCGAAGTGGAGCAGGAACCCCATGAGCTCCGCGGCTCCCTGGAAGCGCTGGAACGTCGAGCGGTCGGCGTCCACGCCCAGGGCGATCCGGTCCTGGCCGAAGCGGTCGATCCAGTCGCGGTCGAGGACCTCGGCACGGTACCCCTGCATCGACGTGAGGATCGGGCCGTCGCCCCAGAACCCGTTGTAGAGCCGACGGACGACGCCGAACGCGTCGCGGATCCGATCGGCCTCGTAGTCGGCGTCGTGCAGGCCGAGCTCGAGCGCGATGCCCCGCCCGAACGACGGCGCGGTGGCGAGCGCCCAGATGTGCAGCATGTTGACCTTGGTGCCGATCTCGCGCTTGGCGATCGACGCGATGTCGACGACGCCGTCGATCCCGATCCGGTCCTCGATCGCACGGAGCCACCGCGGGTGCTGGAACCAGCAGTTCATGATCCCCATGGCCTCGTACTCCTGGCGGGGGATGAGTCCGGACTCACCCTCGGTGGCACGCGAAGCGAGGGCGTCCCACTCGTTCCAGGTGTAGTAGCGGATCGCCTCGTTGACCTCCTCGCGCGTGAGGTCGCGTTGGATCGACTCCGCGTCGGTGTACAGCACCCGGGTGGTCATCTCGGCCTGCATGACGGCATCGCCCTCGGAACCCTTCGGCACGACGCCACCGAACTTCTCGAGCAGGAGCATGATGTGCGCCAACTCCTCCTGGCTCATCGCCGGGGCGGCGCTCTCGGGCGCCGGGGAGTCGTCGACGGGAGCACCGCGCTCGACGCTCACCGTGCCTCCCGGCCGCGACGACACGTCGAGCCGGATCCGCACGCCGTCGGCGGGGACCACCTCGCCGCGCGGCGTGCGGACGCCCTTGTCGAACGTGACCGACATCACCGCCGGGATGCCGTACTCGCGGCAGAGGATGCCGAGGTGGCTCTCCGGTGCGCCCTGCAGCGTGACGACCCCGCGGATGCCCGCGTTGAGCGCCATCGTCAGGAAGGTCGTGGTGCCGCCGCGGGCGATCACGACGACGTCGGACACGTCGTCGAGGTCGGCGAAGGCGATGACGTCCTCGGGTGTCTCGAGCCACTTCGCCACGCCCTCGACGAGGTCGTCGGTCTCGTAGACCGTCAGGCCGGTGCCGACCTGCTCGAAGGTGGTCTCGTCGTCGGTGAGCTGCTGGGCCATGTCGGTCCTCCGTGTCGGTGCGCTGCGCTGCGCGGTTGGTGATCGAGGGGTGTTCGGACCGGACGGCCGGTCCGAGGGGTGCGCTCGTCAGAGCGTCAGCCGGACTGGTCGATGAACGCCCACCCCACGCCGCCGTCGGCGCGGTCGAGCCGGGCGAACTGCAGGGAGCGGTGGTTCTCGGGTGCCGTCGGGTCGAGGTCGGCGATCGTCCACGACTCGGTGGCGATCACCGGCCGGTCGGGAGGCACGCTGCCGGGGACACGGGTCGGGTGTCCGTAGCCGACGGAACGCGGGAGGACGACGTGGTGCGACGTCACGGACAGCACGTCGTCCGGCGCCTCAGGGTGCCCGCCGCCGAGGGCGAGGCGGGCGGTGGCGACGCGCCGGGTGCCCGGGGAGCGCGCGACGGTGACGCCGCGGACCGGACGCGCCTGCTGGCGGGCACCCGGTCCGACGACGTCCGCCCCGGTGGCGAGCGTCGGGGCGACGGCAGCGTACTCGCCGTACCGCGTGCCGTCGGCCTCGGCGTGGGTGACGGCCTGCACGGCGACGTCATCGAACGCCCCGATCAGCCAGAAGAACGAGGGGCGTGCGCCGGTCTCCCCTGCCGGACCGGCTGCGGGGCGCGCGGCTTCCTGGACGCCCCAGGAGTGGTCACGACCGGCACGCCAGGCGACCGGGTCCAGCGTCCACGCGCCGAGCGGTGACCGGACGCTCCCGGCGACGGAACCGAGCTGCACGTACCGCGTGCGGTCCTGCACGACCGCACCGTCGCGGACGCGGGTGACGCGGTCCTCGGTGATCGCCGGTGTGGTCGCCGTGACCACGACGTCGGCCGCGAACCCGTCCCGGCCGTCGACCCGGATCCGGAGCACGCGCATGGGGTCGACCAGGGTGAGCCGGACGGGGCCGGCGACCAGGTCCTCCCGGCCATGGCGGAGCGCGTCGGTCACGAACAGGGTCTCGGCGCGATCACCGTCGGAGACGCTGAACGCGGCGTCGATCGTCCCGACGACGGGGTGCACCGTCACGACGAGGCCGATCATGGCGGCGCCGTCGGTGCTCGCGGCGGCGAACCAGTACCGCTCGTAGGTGCGCGGCTCGTCCGTGGCGGGGACGGCGAGCGGTGCGGGCGTCTGGTGGACGGGCAGGTCGTCCCAGCGCTCCAGGCCCTGGTGGGCGGGCGCGCCACGACGCCCACTCACACCGCCCCCGTGGGCAGGAGCTCGAGCGCGTCGAGGTCGAGCACCATGCGGGCGCCCTGACGGAGGAGCCGGCGGTACATCGCGTCGGTCCGGGGCGAGGTCTTCACGCTCCCCGTGGGCGGCACGAGCATGAGCAGCACGGCGGGGGCAGCACGGCGGTAGGCCTCCCACGCCGCGGGGAACGACCAGGAGACGCCGGCCGCGCCGAGTTCGTCGACGTGCCGGGCCACCTCGTCGCGTTCGACACGCCGACGCCGCTCCGGGCCGAGGGACGTGCCGAGCAGGTACGCCACGTCGAACATCGGGGCGCCCCAGCCCACGGTCTGCCAGTCGAGCACGACGACCCGCTCGGGGTCGGTGCCGACGAGGAGGTTGTCCATCCGGAAGTCGTGGTGGCTCACCGTGAACGGGCCGTCCAGGGAAGCGGCCCAGGCGTCGGCAGTGCCCACGAACCGGTCGATCGCGGCGCGTTCCTCGGGGGCGAAGCCGCCGGCGATCCGATCGGCGGCGGTCGACCACGAACGCCGCATGCGCTCGTGGATGCCGGGGATGGGGACGCCCTGCCGGCGGTGGAGCCAGTCGAGGGAGGCCGTCGCGGGGTCGTCCCAGAACGGCGCCTGCAGCGCCGCGAGTTGCTGCCGAGCACGCTGGAGCACCGCCAGGGGCGCGTCGTCGAGCTGGTCGCCGGGCGCCAGGGTCGAGCAGTCCTCGAGCAGGAGGCCCACGCGCTCCCCGTCCACGGTGATCGTGCCGAGGTGCGCCGGCGTGTCCACGGTGGCGCGCGGAGCGAGTTCCTCGTAGAACCGGACCTCCCGCGCGTAGGCGCCGATGGAGGCTGCGGTCGCGGCGGCCTGCGGATCACGTGACGGCAGCTTGGCGACCAGTGTCGTCGGGCCGGTCCCGCGCCTCCAGGTCGGCGTCAGGAGGAACGTGTCGGCCAACGCGCCGATCCCGATGGGCCGCGCGTGGACCGCGTCGATCACCGCGTCCGGGCCGATGCTGCCGCCGGCGCGGAGGGCGGCGGTGAGGTCCTCCGGGGTGACCGGCGGGGGCGTCACGGGGTCACCACGACGCGGAGGACCTCGCCGGCGCGCTGGAGGGCGGCCGCGGGTCCGAGGTCGTCGAGCGACACGACGTCGGTGAGGAACGCGTCGAGCCGGAGGTCGCCGGCCCGCCAGGCCTCGACCATGCGCGGCACCTGCCGCCACATGTCGCTCGAGCCGTAGAACGATCCGGTGATCGACTTCTGCTCGTGGAACAGCTCCTGGGCGCTGAACCGCACGGGGTCGTCGCTCCGGCCCGCGCCGACCACGACCACCCGACCACCGCGTCGGACGGCGTCCCACGCGGCTCGGGTCGTGCCGGACGACCCGACCGCGTCGATCGCGACGTCGAAGCCCTCGCCGTCCGTCAGCGCGGCACCGTCGAGGTCCCCGGGCGCGGCGGTCGTCGTCGCGCCGAGCTCCGCGGCCAGGCGACGGCGGTCCGCGCTCGGGTCGACCGCCGCGATCGTGGTCGCACCCGCGATCCGGGCGCCCTGCACGGCGTTGAGCCCGACCGCGCCGGCCCCGATCACCAGGACGGTCTCGCCCGGGGCGACGTGCGCGGTGTCGACGGCGGCACCGAACCCGGTCGGGACGGCGCAGCCGAGCAGCGCACCGACGGTGAACGGCACGTCCTCGGGCAGCGGCACGAGCGCGGTCACGGGCAGCACGGTCTCCTCGGCGAGGGTCGCGGTGCCCATCCCGGCGACCACGTCCGCACCGCCGGCCGTCATCGCCGCGCCCTGCGCCGACGATCGGGGGCGGTTCCGGCAGATGTACGGTTCGCCGCGGCGGCACGCGGAGCAGTGTCCGCACCGGGGGACCCACGACACGACGACGCGGTCGCCCACCGCCACGGTGTCCACCGCCGGACCGAGTGCGACGACCTCGCCCGCGCCCTCGTGCCCGAGGACGGCCGGGAGCCGCTGTCCGAACGCGCCCGCGGCCAGGGACAGGTCGGTGTGGCAGAGGCCCGCGGCGCGGATCCGGACGACGACCTCGCCGGGGCCGGGCGCGCGGTGCTCGACGTCGTCGCGGACGACGAACGGACCACCGGCCTCGGTGACGACGGCGGCCCTCACGCGAGCGGGTCCTGCCCCGCGGCCGCTGGTGCGGCGGTGGTCGCGGTCGGATCGAGCACGGGGTCGCCGAGCACGGCCTTCACCTCGAGGTACTCCTCGATCGCGAACGGCCCCATCTCGCGCCCCAGCCCCGACTGTCCGTACCCGCCGAACGGCGAGACCGGGAGGGCCGGGGTGCGGACGCCGTTCACCCGCACCTGACCGGCACGGATGCGTCGGGCGATCGCCGCCGCGCGGGCCTCGTCCGCCGACCAGACCTCGCTCGACAGGCCGTAGGGGGTGTCGTTCGCCATCCGGACCGCGTCGTCCTCGCCCGCGTGACCCTGCACGACGAGGACCGGACCGAACACCTCCTCGCGGACGATCTCGGCGTCCTCGGCGAGGTCGGTGACGATCGTCGGGCGCAGGAAGAACCCCGTGCCGTCGACGGCGGTGCCGCCCGTGGCGACCGTCGCCCCCGCGGCTCGTGCGGTGTCCACGAACCGGAGGACCTTCGCGCGCTGCTCCGCCGACACGACCGGACCCATCGTCGTCCCGGGATCGAGCGGGTCCCCGAGCACGTACGCGTCGGCGGACTCCGCCGCGATCCGGACCGCGTCGTGCAGCCGGTCCGCCGGCACGAGCAACCGTGTCGGCGCGTTGCACTTCTGGCCCGCGTTCGTGAAGCAGTTGCGCACGGTGGTCCGCACCGCCAGGTCGAGGTCGGCGTCGTCGAGCACGACCGCGGGGGACTTGCCGCCGAGTTCGAGCGTCGCGCGCTTGATCCGCGACCCGGCGACGGCACCGATGTGCCGACCGACGGCGAGCGAGCCGGTGAACGACACCATGTCCCACGTCTCGTCCTGGAGGAGCGCCTCGCCCGTCGTCGCGCCGGTCCCGGTGACGACGTCGAACACCCCGGCGGGCAGCCCCGCCCGGCGCCCGAGCTCGGCGAGGAACAGCGCGTTGAGCGGCGTGAGCTCGGCCGGCTTGAGCACGACCGTGCAGCCGGCGGCCAGTGCGGGCGCGAGCTTCGCCACGATCTGGTGGACGGGGAAGTTCCACGGCGTGATCGCGAGCACCACGCCGACCGGCTCGCGCACGACGGAGCTGCCCGAGGCGTCGCGGCTGTCCCAGGCGAGCTGCCGGGCGATCGCCGCCGTCGAGCGGAGCACCTTGACGGGCAGGTCGACCTGGACCGCGCGGGACTCCCGGATGGGCATGCCGATCTCGTGCGTCGCGAGCTCGGCGAGGGCGTCACCGTGCCGTTCGAGTTCCGCGGCGAGCGCGTCGAGGAGCCCGGCACGTCGGGACGGTGGCAGCGCGGCCCAGGCGGGCCAGGCCTCCCGGGCGTCGAGCAGTGCGCGGTGCGCGAGGTCGGCGGAGGCGTCGAGGACGGTGCCGATAATCCGTTCCGTCGCCGGGTCCACGACGTCGAGCGGGGCCTCGTCGTCACGGGAGACCCAGCCGCCGCCGATGAACACGGAGCGGTCGGGGACGACGACCGCGTCGACGGGAGCGGCGGTGGTGCTGACACCGGTCTCGGGACTCATGCCGCGCCTCCCGTCCGGACCACGCGCACCGGCACGCGGTCCCACCCGCGGAACAGGTTCACCCGCAGGCGTTCCGGCTCCCCGTCGAGCTCGAACCGGATCCCGCGGTCGAGCACGGCACCGAAGAACGACCGGACCTCCGCCCGCGCCAGGTGCGACCCGAGGCAGAAGTGCGCGCCCCACCCGAAGCTCAGGTGGTCGTTCGGCGTGCGGTCGAGGCGGAAGTCGTCCGGGTCCTCGAACACGGCGGGGTCACGGTTCGCGGCCGAGAACCACAGGACGACCTTGTCGCCCGCGGCGACGTCGCGTCCGTCGATGGTCAGGTCCTCGAGTTCGGTCCGGCGCATCGCGGCGACCGGGCTGACGTGGCGGAACATCTCCTCGACGGTCGTCGGCAGGAGGCCGCGGTCACGTTCCAGCCGTGCCCACGCGTCGTGCTCGTGGAGCGCCACCGTGCCGCCCGAGACGAGGTGCCGCGTGGTCTCGTTCCCGGCCGCCACGAGCACGATGTAGTACGCCGCCAGCTGGTTCCAGGTGAGCGGCTGCCCGGCCACGCTGCCGTTCGCCATGACGCTGATGAGGTCGTCCCGGGGGTCGGCGCGACGCTCCTCGGTGAGGCGCTGGAAGTACCCCATGACCTCGTCCCGCGCTTCGGCGAGGGCGTCGGCGTCGACCAGGTGGTCCGGGTCGGAGCTCGTCAACCGGTTCGTCCAGTCGACCATGCGGGGCGCATCCGACGCGGGGATGCCGAGGACGCGGGACAGCACGAGCATCGGCAGGCGGGCGCTGATGCGTTCGACCAGGTCGAAGGTGCCGCGGGCCTCCGCCTCGTCGAGCAGGAGCGTCACGGCCTCGTCGATCATGGCCTGCCACTGCTGGATCTTCACGGCCCGCAGGTGCGGGATCGTGACCCGGCGCAGGGCGACGTGCTCCTGCCCGTCCATGTTGTGGAGGCTCTGCAGCGCGCCCTCCACCTTGCGGTCCAGGATCTGGGTGCCCTCGGCGCTCGTCAGCTGCGGCATCTCGCTCGCCGCGGCCTTGACGTCGGCGTACCGAGTGAGCGCCCAGAAGCCCGGCCCGCGGTGCGACGGGGCGTTCCAGTGCACGGGGTCCTGCTCCCGGAGCGCGGCGAACACCGCCATCTCGCGGTCGTCCGCGAACGCGGTGAGGTCCATCAGGTCGACGCCCGCCGTCGGGCTCCCGATCGTCATGGTCGCCAACCGTAGTCGCGTCCGGCGACGAACTGGCTACTGTGGAACACCTTTCCGACCCCAGGAGCGCCGTGATGTCCTCCCCGTCCGAGCCGTGTGTCGAACCGCGGGACCGCGCGCTCGACGACGCCGTGTTCGCGCTCGACCACCACCACGGCGTCCCCGCCCGCGAGCTCACGGAGCTGCTCGGTGGCAAGGGCGCGGGCCTCGCCGAGATGACCGCGCTGGGACTCGACGTCCCCCCGGGGTTCACGATCGCACTGCCGGTGTTCCGTCGGTGGCGTCACGGTGGCTGGCCCTCCTCGCTCGACGCCGTCGTCGCGGCACACGTCGCGGCGCTCGGCGAGCGGATGGGCCGTCGGCTCGGCGACCCGGACGATCCGCTGCTGCTGTCCGTTCGGAGCGGCGCCGCCGTCTCGATGCCCGGGATGCTCGACACGGTCCTCGACCTCGGGCTCAACGACGACACCGTGCGGGGGCTCGCCCGGGTCACCGGGGACGAGGCGTTCGCCGAGGACAGTCACCGGCGCTTCCTCCGGATGTACGCCACGATCGTCATGGGCGTGTCAGCCGAGGCGCTCGCCGACGCCGAGGACGCCCGCACGCTGCAACGACGGATCACCGAGCTCGCCGGGCGGACCGTGCCGCACGACCCCGAGCAGCAGCTCCGCGAGGCGATCGCCGCGGTCTTCGCGTCGTGGGACAGCGAGCGTGCCCGCGCCTACCGCGCCCGCGACGGCATCGACGACGACGCCGGCACCGCCGTCACCGTGCAGGCCATGGTGTTCGGCAACCGCGGTCCGCGATCCGGGACCGGCGTCGTGTTCACGCGCGACCCGGCCACCGGCGCGCCCGGCCCGTACGGCGACTACCTCGTCCGCGGCCAGGGCGAGGACGTCGTCGACGGCAGTGCGCACCCGGTGCCGGTCCGCGACCTCGCCGACCTCGACCCCCAGGTGTACGTCGACCTCATGGCCGCGCTGCGCCGCCTGGAGGCCCACTACCGCCACGTCTGCGACGTCGAGTTCACCATCGAGGAGGGACGGCTCTGGTTCCTCCAGACCCGCGCCGGCAAGCTCAGCGCGGTCGCCGCCGTGCGCACCGCCGTCGACCTGGTGGACGACCCGGAGGTCGCGCTGACGCCCGAGGAGGCCGTCGCGCGGGTCCCGGAGGAGGTCCGGGAGCGGGCGCGGCTCGACCTCGAGACGGGTGGTGCTGGCTCCGCCACGGAGCACGGTGACGACGCGGACGGTGCTGCCGCCAGCGGGCCCCTGCTCGTGACCGGGCTCGGCGCGTCGCCCGGGATCGTCACCGGGGCGGTCGTGTTCTCGTCCGAGGCGGCGCTCGCCGCGGACGGCGACGTCGTGCTCGTGCGTCGTGAGACCAGCCCGAAGGACGTCGTCGGGATGTCCGCCGCGGTCGCGATCGTCACGTGTCGGGGCGGCCTGGCCAGTCACGCGGCCGTGGTCGCGCGGGGGTGGGGTGTCCCGGCCGTGGTCGGCGCCGGTGACCTCGTGCTCACGGGATCCGGGGACGACGCCACCGCGACGGGCCCCTCCGGGGTGGTCGTCCGCGTCGGTGACCTCGTGACCGTCGACGGTGCCTCCGGTCGGGTCTGGGTCGGCTCGCCCGACGCGCGCGACGGGGCGGGCGCCCCCGTGCCTCCCGACCGGGGCGGCGACCGGGCCGCGGCGCTGCGCGCGCTCGAGCGGCTCGACACCTGGGCCGCCGGACGGTGACAGACTGCACCCATGACGGAGTACGTGGTCGACAACACCGGTGACGACCGCGCGCGGGGCGTGGACCTCGTGGACGGCGACCAGCCGCCGATCCGCCTGATCGTGCGGGGCGAGCTCCCGACGACCATCGAGCACGAGGGACGGACCTGGATCGCCACCGACGACGTCGACGAGGAGCCGGGAGCGCTGCCGATCGCGGTGTTCCGGCCCGCCGACTGACGACGGGGCGGGCGGGGACCGGAGCGCCTCCGCCCGGGGGACAACCGCCGCCGGCTGGCCGTGAGCGCGTCCCGGTCTCCCGCGTACCGTCGGGGTCCTCAGCCAGGAGGAGGAGACCCAGACATGACGGACCAGTACACGTTCCAGGACCCGAGCAAGCTCTACGCCGACAAGGTGCCCGACGAGCAGTACCTCGGCGGATCCGGCACCGATGCCGAGATGGCGGAGAACGTCCCCGCCGACCACGGTGAGGAGACCTACCGCGGCTCCGGTCGACTCGAGGGGCGCAAGGCCCTGATCACGGGCGGTGACTCGGGCATCGGCGCAGCGGTCGCGATCGCCTACGCGCGCGAGGGCGCCGACGTCGCGATCGGGTACCTGCCCGAGGAGGAAGAGGACGCCAAGCGCATCGTCGGCCTCATCGAGGACGCGGGCCGCAAGGCCGTCACGCTGCCCGGCGACATCACGGACGCCGCGTTCTGCCGTGAGCTCGTGGCGAAGGCCGTCGACGAGCTCGGTGGGCTCGACATCCTCGTCAACAACGCGGGCAAGCAGCAGCACGTCGAGGACCTCACCGACCTGTCGGACGAGGAGTTCGACGCCACCTTCAAGACGAACGTCTACGCGATGTTCTGGATCACGAAGGCCGCGCTGCCGCACCTGCAGCCGGGCTCGACGATCATCAACACGACCTCGATCCAGGCGTACCAGCCGTCGCCGGCGCTCGTGCACTACGCCTCGACCAAGGGTGCCATCAACACGTTCTCCAAGGGGCTCGCGGGCCAGCTCGCGTCGAAGGGCATCCGCGTCAACGCGGTCGCTCCCGGCCCGATCTGGACGCCGCTGCAGCCGGCGGGTGGCCAGGCCCCCGAGAAGCTGCCCGAGGTCGGCGCCGAGACCCCGCTCGGACGCTGGGGTCAGCCGGCCGAGCTCGCGCCGGCCTTCGTGTTCCTGGCGAGTGGTGAGTCCTCGTTCGTCATCGGCGAGACGCTCCACGTGAACGGTGGCATGCCCACGCCGTGACGCCCGGCGCGGGCCGGGCCCGGGCCCGGGCCCGGCCGTTCGGCCCGCCGCCCGAGCACCGCGACGAGATCGCAGAACACGCCGCTTCCCACCATCGGGAAGCGGCGTGTTCTGCGATCTGGGCGTTCCAAGTGGGGTTCCGGGGCGTTCCAAGTCCGGGCCGTCCGGGGGCGTCAGCGGGTGTCGGGGGCGGGGCGCATCCGCGCCATGCGCTGCAGCAGCTCGCGCGCGGACAACGCCGCGGCGAGCTCGACCTCGACCGGCTGGATGCCGAAGGCCCGCTCCATCTCGGCCCGGCGCGCCAGCTCGGCGACGGGTACCTCCGGACGCTGCGGCAGCTTCGCGACGGCCTCGGCCGCGGCCTCGAAGGCACCGGCCGGAGCGCCGAGGTGCTCCCACATGAGGCGGACGTCCCGAGCGACCTCGTCCGCGCGGCCACCGAGCTCGAACCCGGTGCTCGCCATCTGCGCGAGGCCCTGTGCCAGATCGTCGGGGGACATGGCGTCCATCCTCGCACCGCGATCCCAGCGCCGCGCCAGCGGTGTCCCGCCGGCCCGGTCCGTGCCGGCCCGGTCCCGACGGCGCGGTGCGCCGCCGGGACGTGGGTCAGCGCCGCCGGGACCGGTGGTCAGCGCTGCCGACGGAGGCCGTGACGCGGCGTCGCGGATCCGGCCGACTCGGGCGCGTCGACGGTGAGCCGACGGCGACGCGCCAGGGCGAGCACGGCGATCCCCGCCAGGAGCAGGGCCGAACCGAGCGCGATCGCCGGGCGGTCGTCCTGCCCGGTGAACGCGAGGGAGCCCGATGTGTCGGTCGCAGCGGCAGCAGCCGGTACGGCGCTCGCTCCGGCCGGGGACACGCTCGCGGTGCCGCCCGAGGGGGACGGCGTCGGCGTCGCGATCGGCGCGACGGCCACGGCGACGCCCTGCCCCATGCCGCCCGCGCTCGCCTGGATCATCTGTGCACCGGCGTCGGTCGTGGCGGTCGTGCCGTCGGCGGCGACGGTGGTGACGGCGGCCTCGTTCTGCTCGGTGCGGGACGGACCGTCCCCGTTCGCCGTGCGCTCGGAAGCCGCGATCTCGACCCGGTACTGGTCCGCGACGGTGAGTGTGGGCCAGGACACGGTCACGCTGGTGGTGGAGCAGGTGACCGGGATCCCCGACCCGGGAAGGTCGGCGATGTGCGTGTAGACGCCGTCGACGTAGGAACCCTCGGAGAGCTGCACCGTGGCGCAGTCGAACTGCCAGGTCTGTCCGGCGGGAACGGCGTCGGTGGTCGTGGCGGAGGCGAACGGGCCGTTCGGGGTGTCGATGTGCCAGACGACCGCGTCCGTCGGGTTCGTCCGGCCCTGGTCGGGCCGCGCCCACGTGCCGTACTTCGACGCGGCCGCCGGGTCACCCCAGGCCGGGCCGGTCGGCGTGATCGGCGTCGTGAACTGCCGCCCGTCACTCGTCGTCGAGGTGATCGGGGTGGTGACACCGCCCGGGGTCGTCGTGCCGTTGAAGTCCGACTGGACGTACGCCGTGCCGCAGGTGTCGCGGTGCGTGTCCACGTAGTTCGTGAACGTGAACGAGACGATCCACGGGGTGCTCGATGCGATCGTTGCCGTCGCCACCGTCGCGCCGGTCGCGGGGTCGTCGAGTTCGAAGCCCGTCGGCAGGTGACCGAGGTGGTCGCTCAACGTGAGGCCGAACGTGTCACCGGCGTGGGCATCGGCGGGCGCGCACCAGTCGATGGACGTGCGGAGCTGACTGCCGAGCGCCGGCGCGGTCGGGCTGACGGTGACGTTCGTGATCGCGCCGGAGACCTCGGTGGCGTGGGCTGCGGGGCCGGCGGCCAGGACGAGGGCGCCCGCGACGGCGAGGGTGACACCGCCCACGATCGGGATCCGGACACGGCGGACGAGGGCATGCTTCGGGTACATGGTGCTCCTGGGATACGGGGTCGCGGGTTCGGGGCCCGCGTCGGGTGTGGTCATGCTACGTCGTCGCTCCCGATACCCCGAGGGCGCCGCCCCCCGGTTGTCCCCTGAAGAGAGGACCCCCGGACCGGGGGGTGCGGAAGAAACCTTCTGGGCGGTTTGATCGTGGGGACGGACACGACGTCCGCCAGACCGGACCAGGGTGCCAACGTCGTCCGCCCTCCCGTCTCCACGAAGGGGCATGATGCTCGACCACACCAACGCGGACACCGCAGCCGCTGCCGCCGCAGCCCAGACGCTCCACCTCCGCGTCATCATCGTCGACGGGGCCGTCGACCTGCTCCACGAGGTGCCCTTCCACGAGGCCCGTCCGGACGCCGTCGCCGCCCGCATCGGCATCTCGCTCGAAGAGCTCCACCAGCACTTCCCGTCGTGGGACGGCCTCGTGCTCGCCGCCGTCGACCGGTGGAACGGCCAGCGCACCGAAGCCATCGAGCACACCCTCGGCGACGTCAGCACCGTCGAGTTCCTCCGCGCGATGGTGGCGTCGAACGTCCGGCAGCCCGCGCTCATGCGCCTGCTCGTCGCCCTCGCGAGCGTCGCGAGCGACTGCACGCACCCCATGGCCCCCTACCTGCAGTCGCGGTACCAGCTGTTCGTCACGCAGATCCGCCGCGGTCTCGAGCACGACGTCGCCGTCGGTCGTGCACCGCACACCATGGACCCCCGTCGCGGCGCGGAGCAGCTCATCGCCCTCTACGAGGGCCTGCAGCTGCAGGCCCTGCTCCGGCAGGACCTCGACCTGATGTCGGCGTTCGACCGGGCGGCCTCCCGCCTCGAGCGCGGTTGGGAGGAGCGGTACCAGGTGCGCGCTCCGCTCACGCCGTCGACGTGGGTCGACGACGCCTGGTCGCTCTGAGTCACGGCGAACGCCGCCCGGACCGCCCTGGGCCGTCGCGCTGACCTACGCCGTCAGACCGCGACGCTGAGGCAGCGGCGGAGACCGCGGAGACCGCTCCGGATCCGCGTCTTCGCGGTGCCGACCGGGACGCTCAACCGGTCGGCGACCTCCAGGTCCGTGAGCCCGTCGCGGTACCGCAACAGCACGGCGGATCGCTGGTTCGGCGTGAGGCCGGCGAGCGCGTTCCGCACCGCGACCCACTCGGCCAGCACGTCCAACCGCTCGGCGGCGTCGTGGTCGACCGGCTCGAAGTCCCGCATCCCGACGCGGATCTCCCGCTGCCGGGTGCGCTCGATGGACCGGACCCGGTCGACGGCGCGGCGGTGGGTGAGGGTCTGGAGCCAGCTCGTCGCCGACGCGCGCGCGGGGTCGTACGGTGTCGTGTCGTCGGACCAGACGTCGAGGAGGACGTCGTGCACGACCTCCTCGGCCTGGGCGTGGTCGACGAGCGTCCGGCGGGCGAACGACACGAGGCGCGGCGTCAGCCGGACGTAGAGCTGGCGGAAGGCCTCGCGGTCGCCGCCGCAGACGGCGATGAGCAGCGCGTCATCGCTCGTCGTGACGGGGTCGGTGGTCGGTCGACGGTGCAGCATCTCGGGTCCGTCTCGGGTGTCGTGATCTCGGGTGGTCCTGTCGACGCTGACTCCGCCGACGGCGTACGACGGCTGCGTCTCGTCTACTCGTGCCTCCTGGACCGGCTCGGAGGCACCGTTCGGGCCGTGCTTCCCCGATGCGCCCCGAACTGGGTGTCCCGCTCGCGGCGGTCGTGGGTGGAATCTGGGTCCTACCCCTGATCCCCACCTGAGGAGAACCGTCGTGCTGTCCACCGTCTACACCAGTTCCGCGACGTACCCGTTCACGGATGACGACCTGGCGGTCCTGCTCCTGAACAGCCGCGCGAACAACGCCCGTGCCGGTCTGACCGGCGTCCTGCTGCACCAGGACGGGCAGTTCATGCAGGTGCTCGAGGGCCCCGACGACGCCGTGCGCGAGCGCTACGCGATCATCGCGTCGGACCCGCGGCACGGTGCGGTCCAGCTCGTCGCGCAGGAGTCGATCGCCGAGCGTCGGTTCCCGGCGTGGACCATGGGGTACCGCGCGGTCGTCGACACCGGCGCCGACGACCTGCCCGGGTTCGACGACTTCTTCAGCGCCCCCGCGGCCGGTCGGACGTCGGAGACCGCGGCGCGGGTGCAGGACCTCGTCGCGCAGCTCGGTGACGAGGACCCGACCGCGGCCTGAGCCCCGGCGCAGGAGGCGGATGTCGGCGATCCTCGGCGCGCCGTCCGCGGGACGACGATGATGAACGGGTCCGTTCCGGGCCTCGGGGCCCACGCGAGGAGGCCCCATGCAGCTGTACGCCACCGATCCCGTCCGTCGTGTGCGGCAGCTGGTCGCCGACGTGGTCGCCCTCGTCGCGATCGTCCTGGCGGTCCTGCTCGGGCGCGCGGTCGGGGCGTCGATCGCCGCACTCGGTGACGTCGGTCGGCGCGTGCAGGACGCGGGTGAGGGTTTCCGCAGCACCATGTCGCGGGCGGCGGACCGCATCGCCGACCTGCCGTTCGCGGGCCGTGCCGTGAGCGCGTCGTTCCGGAACGCGAGTGACGCCGCACGGACCCTCGTCGCCGCGGGGCGCGACCAGCAGGAGGCAGCCCACCACGTCGCGGTCCTCGTCGGCGTCGTCGTGGCGGGCCTGCCCGTCCTCCTCGTCGTCGTCCTGTGGCTGCGCCGGCGGGGCGGCTTCGTGCGGCGGGCGGCCGCGGTCCGGGCGTTGCTGCGCACACCGCTCGGACTGGAAGCCCTCGCGGCACAGGCGTTGGCGCACGCGCACCCCCGCACGCTGCGTGCCGTGGAGCCCACCGTGGTCGAGCGGTGGCGGGCCGGGGAGCCCGACGCGGTCCGGGTCCTCGCCACACTCGCGCTCCGCGACGCCGGGGTGCCGCTCCGGCTCCTGCCGCGCTGACGTCGACCGGAGACGCAGGGAGTCAGTGCGATCCTGGTGTGTCCACAGGAAACGCACCGAGTCCCAGAAGGATCAATGCACCAGCTCCACAGCACCACCCGTTTCACCCGATTCGTGGTCGGCGCCGCGACCGCACTCGCAGCGGCCGCACTGCTCGCCGGCTGCAGCTCGAGCACCTCCGCCGGTTCCTCCGGCTCCGCGTCGGCCTCCTCCGCATCGGGGTCGTCGTCCTCGTCGAAGCTGCCGGCGAACTTCCCGAAGGCCGTGCCCGTCGTCAAGGGCGACGTGATCGTCGCCCGCGGCAACGCCAGCGACGGCTGGAGCGCCACTGTCTCGCCGAAGGGCGGGAAGGGCTTCGCACAGGCGGGCCAGGCACTCGCGTCTGCCGGCTTCACCAAGCAGGGCGGCGGCACCGCCACGCAGGCGACCTACACCAGCGACCGCTACACCGTGAGCATCAGCACGCCCGGCTCGTCCGTGACGTACATCATCTCGACGCGCTGACGCGCTGACGCGCTGACGCGCTGACGCGCTGACGCGCTGACGCGCTGACGCTCGATCGCGCGGACCGGATGGAGGCCCGGAGTGGCCTCCATCCGGTCCGCTTTGCGCAACCCCCCGGACGGAGATCGCTAGACCGTCTAGCTTCATGTCATGTTGATCCCCAGCGTGTTCGACTTCGAGCCGGACCGCCTCCGCAGCTACTCGGCGTCGCGCATCGACCGGCTCCTGCAGGACCGGCCCGTCGAGTACCTGGCGCACCTGTCGGTGGCGCGGCAACTGGACACGTGGATCGCGCAGACGCTGGCGGACCCCGACCCGGACGACGAACGGTTCGACGCCGGGTTCGTTGCGGCCCTCCGCGCGGTCCGTGACGGCCTGCGCCAAGGGGACTTCACGCCGGGTGGCCTCCACGGCAGCCGCCCGAGGGACGGGGCCGGAACAGGCCCCGACCCCGATCCCGACCCCGACCCCGGCGCGGCGGCGGGCGGCACCCCCGGGACCTGAACCGCCCCCGCAGCTGAGCGCACTGACCGAAGGCGCTCAGACCTCGCCGGCCCGAGCGCCCGCCCACAGGTCGATGCCGGCCGAGTCCACCGCGTGCTCGTCGATGGCGCGCAGCTCGTCCTCCGTGAAGGACAGGTGGTCGAGCGCCGCGACGTTCTGTTCGACCTGCTCGACCCGCGAGGCGCCGATCACGAGCGAGGTCACCCGCTCGTCGCGGAGGGCCCACGCGAGTGCGAGCTGGGCGAGGGACTGCCCCCGAGCGGCCGCGATGTCGTGCAGCGCCCGGAGGTGACCGACGACCTCGGGCGTGATGACCGAGGGGTCGAACGAGGTGCCGGCGGCGGCGCGGGTCCCCTCGGGCACGCCGTCGAGGTACTTGCCCGTGAGCAGGCCCTGCGCGAGCGCCGTGAACCCGATGACCCCGAACCCGAGCTCGTCCGCGGCGTCGAGGAGGCCCTCGGTCTCGATCCAGCGGTTGAGCATCGAGTACGACGGCTGGTGGATGAGCAGCGGGGTGCCGAGGTCGCGGAGGATCGCCGCCGCCTGGCGGGTCCGCTCCGTGTCGTACGAGGAGATCCCGACGTAGAGCGCCTTGCCCTGCCGGACAGCCGTGTCGAGCGCGGTCATGGTCTCCTCGAGCGGCGTGGAGGCGTCGAGGCGGTGCGAGTAGAAGACGTCCACGTAGTCGAGGCCCATGCGCTGCAGCGACTGGTCGAGCGATGCGAGCACGTACTTCCGACTCCCGCCGCCCTGCCCGTACGGGCCCGGCCACATGTCCCAACCGGCCTTGGTCGAGATGACGAGCTCGTCCCGGTACGGGTGGAGGTCCTCCCGCATGATGCGGCCGAAGTTGATCTCCGCGGCGCCGTAGGGCGGCCCGTAGTTGTTCGCGAGGTCGTGGTGCGTGATCCCGAGGTCGAACGCCCGCCGGCTGATCGCACGCTGGGTCTCGAACGGTCGGTCGTCACCGAAGTTGTGCCAGTACCCGAGTGAGAGCAGCGGCAGGTCGAGGCCGGACCGGCCGGTCCGGCGGAACGGCATCGAGTCGTAGCGGTCGTCACGGGCGACGTAGGTCATGGGGATGTGCCTCCGAGCGGGGTGGGGATCAGGGGTCCAGCCTCGCACGGCGCACGGTGGGGCGGGCCTCCGGACCGCTCAACGACACCTGTCGTGCACAGCGACAGGTGTAGTGTGACTGCCGGATCTTCCATCCGACCGCGACGCCGCGCCGACTCGATGACGGGGTGCCGATGGGCCACCACCAGCACAGAGAGCAGCCATCCATGCGCGCCGTCGTCTTCGAACAGTGGCAGACCTTCCCCTCGCTCACCGACGTGCCGAAGCCGGTCCCGGGACCGGGAGAGGTGCTCATCAAGGTCGCGGGCGCGGGCGCCTGCCACTCGGACGTCGCCGTCTACCGACACTTCTCCGAAGGCCAGCCCGGGGCGCAGGCGCCGGCGTTCACGCTCGGTCACGAGAACTCCGGTTGGGTCGAAGCAGTTGGCCCAGGAGTCGAGGGCTTCGCCGAGGGAGACGCCTACCTGGTGTACGGCCCGATCGGATGCGGGCACTGCAGGGCCTGCTCGCGCGGGCAGGACACGTACTGCGAGAACGCCGCGACCATGCCGTACCTCGGCATCGGACTCGGCCGCGACGGCGGCATGGCCGAGTACGTCACGGTCCCCGCGCGGAACCTCGTACCGCTCGGGGACGCCGACCCCGTGCTCGCCGCGCCGCTCAGCGACGCCGCCCTGACGCCGTACCACGCGATCAAGAACAGCCTGCCGAACCTCGCGGGCGGGGGCCGCACCGCACTCGTCGTCGGGCTCGGCGGCCTCGGCCAGATCGCCGTGCAGATCCTCACCGCCCTCACCGGCGCGATCGTCATCGCGACGGACACCAAGGCGGACGCCATGACGCGTGCCGCCGAGCGCGGTGCGGTGACCGTCCCGGGAGGCCCGGATCAGGCCGCCAGGATCCGCGAGATCACGGGAGGCAAGGGCGTCGACGCCGCCTTCGACTTCGTCGGCGCGACGCCGACCATCGAGCTCGCCCAGGCGTCCATGGCGCAGGGAGGCCGGCTCACCGTCGTCGGGATCGCCGGTGGCGTCACGTCCTGGTCGTTCTTCTCGACGCCGTACGAGTCCACCTTGACGAACACCTACTGGGGCACGATCGAGGACCTCCACGAGGTCGTCGACATGTACCGAGCCGGTCAGATCGTGCCCGACGTGGAGCGCTTCGCGATGGACGACGCCCTGGAGGCCTACCGGCGGCTCGAGGCCGGCGAGCTGTCCGGGCGCGCGGTGGTCACGCCGAACGCCTGACGGAAGCGTGTCGAGAACTGCCGAACGATCCTTCTACCCGACGCGAACGGGAGGCGCTCAATGCTCCGCGAACCGCTGGAGCGCGTCCACCGCGAAGCGTGGTACGCCGCTGCGCGCCAGGGCCCGCAGGAGCCCGACCTCGGTCAGCGGGGGATTCCGTATGTCGGCGGACCAGGACCGGAGCGCGTCGAGGACCGGACCGGGCAGAGGGAGGTCATGCATCGTCCTCGAACTCACTGTGCCGGCGCAGCGGTGAGACCGGACCTGGCTCGGTCCCGACGCCCTGCGTGAGCGCGGCGAGTTCTCGGAGCGCCGAGCGACGCTCGTCCTGCTCGTGCTCCTGGTCCGCGACGAGGTCACTCAGGGCTACCGACGGTGTCGACCTGGCTTCTGGAACGGGATCGCACCCGCTTCGAGGAGCCTGACCAGGGTGGGCCGGGAAACGCCGAGCAGGTCGGCGCCTCCGTGTGTCGTCAGCTGCATCCGCGACGGGATCACGGCCACCCGTTGCCCGCGGCCAGGGTGTTCGCGACCTGTTCCACGACATCGAAGATCTCGGCCGGTATGAGGCGTTCGCGGCCGTCCGGGCTGACCAGCTTCGCGGCGCCGCCCTCGGCGACGTCGGACACGTAGCCTGGATCGGTGCCGTCCTCCTCCCGGTCCCGCCCGTCCGTCACGTGCGCCGTCGCGATCGGTTCGGCGGACTGACGTGGCCGTCGACACCGCCGAGGACGTCCTCGGCGCACTCGCCCGCACCCCGGGCGACCTCGCCGCCGCTCGACGCGTCGCCCGCCGGTTCGCGGCCCTCGGTGACGGCGAGGTGGGGGCGCTGCTCTTGAGCGAGGTCGAGGACGCACGGCTCGTGGCGGTGCTGCTGCTCGTCCAGCGGTTCCGGGACGGTGACGACGCGACCAGGTCGGTCGTGGTGGAGGACTACATGGCAGCGGCCCACAGCGAGCGCGTCGACAGCGACCTCCTCGTCGAGGTCAGCGCGGAACACATCGTGGGCGCGTGGCTCGCGGACCGTCCGCGTGGCCCGCTGTTCGCGCTCGCCAAGAGCGACGTCGTCTGGGAGCGGTGCATCGCGGTCAGCGCGACCCTGGCGTTCGTGAAGCGCGGTGAGGCCGCCACCGCGCTCGACATCGTCGGCAGGCTCGTGCGGGAGCGGAACGAGCACGTGCGGCGTGCCGTGGCGTTCGTCCTGCGCGGGGTCGGCAAGTGGGCCTCGCACGACGAGCTCGTCGCGTTCCTCGAGTCGAACGCGAGCGGGATGGACCGTGCGCTGCTCAGTGCGGCGACGGAGCACCTGCCTGCGGCTGCGCAGGCGCGGTTCCGCCGGTAGGGGCGGCCGGGGGACACCGTCGGCTGGACGGGACCTGCACGGGTCGGACGTGGCAGGTGGCGGACGGGTAGCGATGGACCCGGCGCGGGAGGGGCCTCCCGGCCGACCGCTGCGGCACCGCCGCAGCCCGACGAGCTGGAGGAACCATGCGCGCACTCACCTGGCAGGGGACCGAGAAGGTCTCGGTCGAGACCGTCCCCGATCCCACGATCCAGGAGCCCACCGACGCGATCATCCGGATCACGTCGACGGCGATCTGCGGGTCCGACCTCCACCTGTACCGCGTGCTCGGGCCGTACATCGACAAGGGCGACGTGCTCGGCCACGAGCCCATGGGGATCGTCGAGGAGGTCGGTTCGGGCGTGACGAACCTCGCTCCGGGTGACCGCGTCGTGATCCCGTTCAACATCTCGTGCGGGCACTGCTGGATGTGCACGCACGGGCTGCAGTCGCAGTGCGAGACGACGCAGGTGAAGCAGTACGGCAGCGGTGCCGCGCTGTTCGGCTACACGAAGATGTACGGCCAGGTGCCGGGTGGGCAGGCGGAGTACCTCCGGGTGCCCCACGCCGACTACGGGCCGATCAAGGTCCCCGCGACCCGCCCCGACGACCAGTACCTGTTCCTCAGCGACATCCTCCCGACCGCGTGGCAGGGCGTGGCGTACGCCGACGTGCCCGAGGGCGGGACGCTCGCGGTGCTCGGGCTCGGCCCCGTCGGGCAGTTCGCGGCCCGGATCGGCAAGCACCTCGGGTACCGCGTGCTCGCCGTCGAGCCGGAGCTCGTCCGCCGCGAGATGGCGGCGAAGTACGGTGTCGAGACGTTCGACATGTCGGACGACGTGGTGGAGCACCTCGTGGATCTCACCGACGGACGCGGGCCGGACGGCGTCGTCGACGCCGTCGGTATGGAGGCCCACGGTGACGCCGTCGCCGGGTTCGCCCAGCGGGCGGCCGGCCTGCTGCCCGACAAGCTCGCGCAGAAGGCCATCGAGACCGCGGGCGTCGACCGGCTCGTCGCGGTGCACGCGGCGATCGACCTGGTCCGGCGCGGCGGCACGGTCTCGCTCAGCGGTGTCTACGGCGGGACGGCCGACCCGATGCCGATGATGACGCTGTTCGACAAGCAGATCACGGTCCGTGAGGGACAGTGCAACGTCCGCCGCTGGCTCGACGACCTCTTGCCGCTCGTCGAGGACCCGTCCGACCCGCTCGGCACGCTCGACCTGACGACGCACCGCGTGTCCCTCGAGGACGCCCCGCACATGTACGAGGTGTTCCAGAAGAAGGAGGACGGCTGCGTCAAGGTCGTCCTGACCCCCGGCGCTCCGGCATGACCCGCGTCGCCGTCGTCGGCGCCACCGGCAACGTCGGCACGGCGCTGCTGCGCCGCCTGCAGGCCGAGGAGGCCGTGACCGGCATCGTCGGCATCGCCCGACGGATCCCGGACCGGTCGGCCGACCCGTACGCCGGGGTCGAGTGGCACAGCGTCGACGTCGGCGCCGACGGTGCCGTGGCGGCCCTGACGCCGCTCCTCGAGCACGTCGACGCCGTCGTCCACCTGGCTTGGGCGCTGCAGCCGACGCACGACATCCCGACGCAGTACCGCGTCAACGTCGAGGGGACGGCCGCCGTGCTCGAAGCGGCCGCCGCCGCGGGCGTGGGGCAGGTCGTCGTGGCGTCGTCGGTCGGCACCTACCGGGCTGCGGACAAGCGGCTGCGCGTGGACGAGTCCTGGCCGGTCGACGGCATGGCCACGGCGACGTACAGCATCCACAAGGCGCTCAACGAGGCGGCCCTCGACGAGTTCGCCGACACCCACCCCGACATCGTGGTCACCCGCCTGCGCCCGGGGTTGGTCTTCCAGCAGCCGGCGGCAGCGGAGATCCGGGGGCTGTTCCTCGGGCACCTCGTCCCCATGCGCGTCGTCCGCGCGGCCCGGTGGGCGGTGCTCCCGCTCCCGGGACCGTTCGTGTTCCAGGCGGTGCATGCCGACGACCTCGCCGACGCGTACTGGCGGACGATCGACCAGCGGGCCGCGGGAGCGTTCAACGTCGCCGCCGGGCCGGTGCTCACGCCACCGCGGCTCGCCGCGGTGCTCGGCATGCGTCGCGCCGTCCGGATCCCGCTCCGACTGCTCCGTGCCGTCGTCACCCTGACCTGGCACCTGCGGATCCAGCCGACCGACGCCGGTTGGATCGACATCGCGGCGAACGTGCCGATCATGCGGACCGACAAGGCGCGCGAGGAACTGGGGTGGGAGCCGCAGCACACCGCGGTCGAGGCCTTCGCCGACCTCGTCGAGGGATTCCGGCAGGGCTCGTCCGTGCCCGCGTCGGGGCCGCTCCGCGGCTGAGGGACAGCGCGGGTGCCGCGACCGGTGGCGCCTGGGAGGGGCTTGTCCCCCGTTCCCAGGAGTCATGACGCACCGGGTGTGGTGCGAGCACACTGTGGGCCGGACGACGCACACCGCGTCCGACCCGGGACGGCCCGGACGGGCCCCGAGGAGGAACCCATGAGCAACGCCGATGACGGCCGCCAGACGACACCGGCGGTCCCACTCACCAACCCGAACGACGGCGAGCACGTCCCCGAGCACCGGGCGCCGGTGGACGACCGGGGTCCCGCCGACGACGGGGCCGACCTGAACGACCGTGCCGTGGCGCACGAGGAACGGGACCGCGCCGTGGCGCACGAGGACCGGGACCGTGCCGTGGCCGATGAGGACCGCGACCGTGCCGTGGCGCACGAGGACCGGGACCGTGCGCCCTTGACCCGGCAAGAGGTCGTCGGACGCCAGAAGGAGGAGTTCGGCGGCTTCAAGTTCGGATCGGCCTTCTTCGGGTGGCTCACCGCGATGGGCACGGCCGTCATCCTCACGGCGATCCTCGGTGCGATCGGTGCCGGACTCGGCCTCGGTATCACCGGCGGGAACGCGAACCAGGTCGGGAAGGCCGCCACGTCGAACGCCGGCACCGTCGGACTCATCGGCGCCATCGCGCTCGCCGTGATCCTGTTCGTCGCCTACTACTGCGGCGGGTACGTCGCAGGGCGCATGGCACGGTTCGACGGCGTCAAGCAGGGCCTCGCCGTCTGGTTCTGGGCCGTCGCCATCGCGATCGTCGCCGCGATCGTGGTCGCGATCGCCGGGACGCAGGCGAACTTCCTCCAGCAGGTGAACGCGTTCCCGCGGATCCCCGTGGACGAGGGCAGCCTCACCGTCACCGGGATCATCACCGTCGTGGTCGCCCTCGTCCTCAGCCTGGTCGGCGCGATCGTCGGCGGTCTCGCCGGGATGCACTACCACCGCAAGGTCGACCGCGTCGGGCTGGAGCGCCCCGTCGACTGACCGGTGACCGGCTGCGATGATCGGGGCATGCCCGAGCACCGCACCCGGCCGCCCCGACACGAGGACGTCGCCCCCGTCGAGCTCGAGCCCGGCGGGGGCGACGTCCTGCTCCCCGGCGATCTCCTCGAGGGGCGGGACATCCGTGACCTCGACGTCGTGGACCGTGCCCTGACCGGACTCGTCGTCGAGGAGTGTCGCATCGGCACGATGCGAGCCGGCGACGCGGACCTCGGCATGCTGCGTGTCCGGGACACCGTGGTGGACGTGCTCGACGCGCCCGTGTTCCGCACGCCACGGTCCACCTGGCGGTCCGTCGTGATCCGGTCCGGCCGGATCGGGTCGGCCGAGTGGTACGGCTCGACGTTCGACGACGTCCGCGTCATCGGCACCAAGCTCGGGTTCGTCAACCTGCGTGCCGCGACCCTCCGTGATGTCACGTTCGAGGACTGCACGATCGAGGAACTCGACCTCGGCGGCGTCGTGGCCGACCGCGTCGCGTTCCCGGGCTGTCGGATCCACGAGCTCTCCGCAGCGGGGTCCCGCCTCCGGGACGTCGACCTCCGAGGCGCCGACGTCGCGGTCGTCGCGGATGCGGCGGCGCTCCGCGGTGCGACCGTGTCCGAGGTTCAGTCCGCGTTGCTGGCGACCTCGTTCGCTCGCGCCCTCGGGGTCGTCGTGGACTGACCGGAGCGCCCCTGCCCGCTGCCCACGTGCTCGTACCGGCTGGCGACGCGGTCCGCGCCGGTGAGCCCGGCCTCCCGGATCGCGCTGGCGGAACGACCCGCTGCCCGCAGGAGCGCGTCGGCCGATGCGCCCATCGTCGCGAAGCGGTCCAGGGTCCCGACGGCCGCGCTCGCGGCGAAACCCTCGTGGTCGCCGAGGGCAGTCGTGACCTCGCGCACGCCCGCGAACTGCGCGACGAGCATGCGGGCCTCGAACGGCACGTCGGTGCACGCCGGGAGCTGCCCGAGCGCGATCGCGCGCGTCAGGGCGTTCCGGCAGCGCCCGACCCAGCCGAGGTAGGGCGGGGGCATCCGTGTCGGGATGAGCGGCGCCTCACGTTGCAGACGCATGGCCGCCCGCGCGATCACGTTCGACTCCTCCTGGATCGCGACGTGGACCGTCGACCGCGCCAGTTCGTCGAGGGGTGCGTCGAGGTCGACCGGGGCCGCGGCGAACACGCCGTTCTCGTACGCGATCGCGAACAGGTCGTCGACCAGGTCGGTCTTCGACGCGAAGTGGTAGCTCACGAGGCTCTTCGCGACGTCGGCGCGGGCGGCGACGGATGCGTACGAGGTGGCCTCGTACCCCCGTTCCTCGAACTCGGCGGCCGCCGCGAGCAGGATCGTCCACCGGGTGCGACGTCGCTGGTCCTCGCGGATGCCCATGGGCAGAACGGTAGCGCGGCGACGGCCGCCGCGGCAGGGTCCCCCGAACTGGGTGGGCGCTCGGACGGGATCATCCCCACGGAGGATTGCCCTGGACGACCGTCCTGTGGAATCCTTCCAAGACACGCAGCGGCTCGACCCGAGAGCTGCGGGACCGCGTGGACGTACCAGTGGGGGGACGTCCACGGCGGTCGTGGTGCCCCGCCCCGCGCGCGCCGTCCGAGTGATCGGTACGCGCGGGGACGGGTGTCGAGCGCGCCGGGTGAACCGTGGGGTGACGCCCCCGTCCTCGGGACGCGCGATCCGTGGCGGAGCCGCGCCGGGCCTCCCGGTCGTGACGGAGCATCGCTGCCGTGCGTCGTGCTGTGGATCCCTCCGGGCACGTCGGCGCCGCGCCGTTCCGTCCGGACATCGAGGGGCTCCGGGGCATCGCGGTCGCACTCGTCGTCGCGGCCCACGTGCTGGGTCGACCGGTCGGCGGGTTCGTCGGGGTCGACGTGTTCTTCGTCGTCTCCGGGTTCGTCATCACGACGGGGTTGCTCCGGGAGGCCCGTGCGACCGGCACGGTCGACCTCGCCGCGTTCGCGCTCCGGCGGGCACGGCGCGTGCTGCCGGCCGCGGCGCTCACCGTGCTCGTCACGGTCGCCCTGGCCTGGGCCGTCGACCACCTGGCGCGGGCGAGCGCGGTCACGTGGGACGGCGTCGCCTCGATGCTCATGGTCCAGAACTGGCACCTCATCCGCGCCGCCACGGACTACTTCGGGGACAGCGGGGCGGCCTCGCCGCTGCAGCACTTCTGGTCTCTCGCGGTCGAGGAGCAGTTCTACGTGTTCTGGCCGTGGGTCGTCGTCGGCGCGGTCGCCCTCGGACGCCGCCGGTCCCGGCGTCCCGGCGTCCTCGCCGATCGCGGCACCAGCGAGCGGATCGTCCACCGAGTGCTGTCGATCGCACTCGGGGTGGGCTGCGCCGTGTCGTTCGCGATCGCCTGCTGGGAGACCCGGGCGAAGCCCGAGTGGTCGTACTTCTCGTTCGAGTCACGCGCCTGGGAACTCGGTGTGGGAGCCGCCGCGGCGGTGGCCGAGCCGCGCGTCGCCGCTCGGCTCGGTGTCGGCGCGGCGAGCGTGGTGACCGCGGCGGGGCTGGCCGCCGTGCTCCTGGCCGGGGCCGTCGACACCCCCAGCATGCCGTTCCCCGGACCGGCCGCCGCGCTCCCGGTCCTCGGCGCCGCGGGGGTGGTCCTCTGCGGCGCGACCGCAGCGCCGCGGGTGCTCGCGGCGCTCACCAACCCGGTCAGCCGAGCGGTCGGCCGTTGGTCCTACGCGCTCTACCTCTGGCACCTGCCGGTGTGGTCGTTCCTGCACGCCGTCGCACCACGCAGCCGAGCCGTCGTGCCCACGGTCGCCCTCGGGATCACCCTGGTGCTCGCCGTCCTCACCGTCCGGTTCGTCGAGCGGCCCTTCCGGTACGGGCGCACACGCCCCGGCCCCCGTCCCGGCACGCCCGGGAGGCCCGTGCGCGCCCAGCCGGGTCGGCTGCGGACCACCCGTGGCACGCTCGTCGTCGCACTCGCCTCCGCGCTCGTGCTCGCGCTGTCGGCCGCGCAGTTCGTCGCGCCGGGGCGCCTGACGGGCGTGGACGACCTGCCGGACCCGGGCCCGCAGCACGTGGCGTCCTTCCGATCCGCGACCGCGCTGCAGCGGGCGGTGCGCGCGGCGGTCGACGACGGCGCGTGGGGCGCGACCGTCCCCGACCTGGACCAGGTGAGTGCGGCGGCCGCGGCGGCTCGACGGCTGCAGGCCGACGGCTGTCTCAACGACCCCGTGGGGACGACGCCGAGCACGCTGACCGCTGCGGCGACCCGCTGCACGTTCTCCGACGGTCACGCTGCGCGGACCCTGGTGGTGGTCGGCGACTCGATCGCCATCAGCTGGCTGCCGGGCATCGTCGACGCCGTCCGCGGTCGGGGCTGGCGCGTCGTCGGGATCGGCCTGGAGAGCTGCCCGGCATCGATCGTGACGACCACCGACGCGGGCCGCCGCCCCGCCTTCGCGACCTCGTGCGACGCCGCCCGGGAGGCCGCGCTCGCCGAGGTCCATCGGCTCCGGCCCGACCTGGTGGTCGCGTCCTCCGCCGCCGGCGGGTACGACCGGCAGCCCGCCGCCGCCCGGGGTCGTGTGTGGAGCGACGGCACGCGCCTCCTCGCCCGGCGCCTGACGGGCGACGGCGCCCGGGTCGTCCTGCTCGGGTCGCCACCGGAGGGGACGCCCGTCAGCGCCTGCGCGGTCCGGGTCGCCGGCCCGGCGACCTGCCTGTCGACGCCACCGGCGACGTGGACACCGAAGCGAGCGGCCGAGCGGCGCGCGCTGGCGGACGTGCCGCGGGCCTCCTTCGTGGACACCGCCTCGTGGTTCTGCGATCGTGCGATGCACTGTCCGGCGGCCGTCGGCGGGATCGTCGTGCGCGCGGACGGCGGGCACCTGACCGTGGCCTACTCCGTCGCCCTGGCGCGCGTGCTCCGTGCTGCGCTGATGCAGCAGAGCGGATGACGCCCGGACCGGCGGGGCGGTCAGGGAGCAGGGATACCGTCACGTGGAGCGGCATGAAAGCCTTTCACGTCCAGCGCTGCCGAAGGGTGACGTTCTCACCCACGGCCGGAGGTCGGCATGGCACGTCTCCCGTTCAGCACGAATCCCTCGCACGTCCTCGATCGGTCCGAGACCCGGAGCGGCGCGGCGACGGACGGGCGAGCGCGATGAAGCACCTCGTCCGCGGGCCGGTGTTCATCCTCGTGGCCGACGCCGTTGCTCGCTCCGTGTGCGACTACGCCGATGCACTCGCTCGGAACGCCCGCACCGATCGCGTCGACGTCCCCACGTTCGACCGATGCGGCTGTGGGACGACCACGAGCGTGCACGTGGCGTCTGGCCGTCCGCTGCTCGTCCTCGACGCGGACGACGACGAACTCGGCGACGACCTCGACGGCCCCTTCGCGGCAGACACGAGAGCGTTCGTCGCGGACATCACCGCCAGGACCGCAGCCCTGGCGGGCGGAGGGACGAGTTCACGCTGACCTGACCATCAGGGGCGGGACCACGACGGCGAGGAGCGTGTCGGAGGGACGTCATGCTGCCGTCCGGCCGCGCGTCGGTCTCACCGTGGCCAGGCGCCCGGCCAGGTACATCAGGGCGCTGATGGCGGTGACGAAGAACCCGACGGGCCAATCGGTCACGTACGCGAGAGAGATCGCTCCCCACACCGCTGCGACCGCGAGCGCGGCCGACAGCGGGATCGCGGTCGCCGGCCGTCTGGTGACGAAGCGCGCGGCCGCGGGCGGTCCGACGAGGAGCGCGAACATCAGGAGCGCCCCGACGATGGGCACGCTCATCGTGGTCGCGCAGGCGAGGATGAGGCCGAACAGGATCGACATCGCCTGCGGTGAGACGCCGCGCGACGGCGCGGTGTCCGGCAGTGTCGATGCGAGGAGCAACGGCCGGTAGGTGACGCCCAGGGTGATGAGGCAGACCGCCCCGAGGATGATCATGGGCGTGATCTCGAGGCTCGAGACACCGAGGATCTGGCCGAACAAGAGCGCGAACACCTCGGCGGAGTACTCGGTGGATCGGCTGAGGAACAGCGCTCCGAGGCCGAGCATCGAGACGAGGGTGAGCGCGGTGACCACGTCACTGCGAGCGCGCCGCCCGAGCGCCGAGATCATGAACGCGCCGCCGGCTGCGAACACGCCGAGTCCGATCAGTGGGTCGACGCCGATGAGCACGGCTCCTGCCGCTCCTGCGAATGCACCGTGGGGTACGGCGTGGGCGAGGAACGAGTTTCCTCGGAGGACGACGAAGAAGCCGACGATCCCGGCGATGAGGGCGACGATCGTCCCGGCGAGCCAGGCGTTGAGCATGAACGGTGCGAACATCAGGGCAGCACCTCCTCGGTGTCCTGCGCGCGGGACGAGCCGCGAACTGACCCGACGCGCGCCGGTTTCCACATCCGATGACGTCGCACTGCCACTCCGACGCGGATCGCGAGGTAGACGACGAGGATGATGGCGACGATGCAGAAGCTGACGGGCCAGTTGCCGTCGTGGCCCGCCCAGGAGTAGCTCTCGAAGGAGACGAAGCACCCCGCCCAGGTGCTGAGGACCGCGAGAGCGGCCGACACGAGGACCGCGGTCCCGAAGCGTCGGGTCAGCAGCAGCGCCGTCGCGGCGGGACCGATGAGGAGCGCGGTCGACAGGATGGCGCCGATCGTCAGTGACGACAGCTCCACCGCGAGGGCGAGCGCGACGAGGAACACGATGCCGGTGATGCGAACGGGGACACCGCGTGCTGCTGCCAGGCCGTGATCGAGCGATTCCATGAGCAGCCACCGGTACGTCGCCGCGACGAGGGCGAGGGCGACGACGCTGAGTCCGACCACGAGCGGGATGACGTCATGAGCGATGACGAAGAGGGATCCGAACAGCACGGACACGGCTGCGTTGCTCGAGCCGCCGATGGTGGTGCTCCAGTACAGGAACAGTGCCGTCAGACCGAGTCCGAAGCCGAAGACGATGCCGGTCGAGACGTCGCGACCCTGCAGACGACGGACGCCGATGAGCTCCATGAGCAGTGCTGCGAGGACGCCGGCACCGATGAACCCCCACACCTGGCTGATGCCGATGAGGAACGCGCCGGATCCGCCGACGGCTCCGAGGTCGGCGAGCGCGTGTCCCGCGAACGACTGGCCGCGCACGATCGTGAACACGCCGACGATCCCGGTGACCAGGGCGACGAAACCACCGACCACCAGTGCGGTGTGGATGGTGGGGCTGCCGAGGAATCCGCCGATCACCGAGGCGGGGCTCATGCGGGGGTTCCGTTCGGTCTCGACACGGATTCGAGGCCAGGGGACGCGAGGTCAGATGCGGGATCCCGGTCGTCCGCGAGCACCATCACCCGGCCTTCGGCCTCGATCACCCGGATCGGCCGACCGTACAGGCGCGAGAGGACGTCGCTCCGGACGACGGATCCGGGGTCGCCGGTGACGGCGCGGCCGTTCGCCAGGTACACCACGCGGTCCATCACCGGCATGAGGACGTTGATGTCGTGCGCGGTCATCACGATCGCGACGTCGCGATCACGGCGGAGCGTGTCCAGGAGACGGACGATGTCGTGGGCGCTGGCCGGATCGAGGTTCGCCAGGGGTTCGTCGAGGAGCAGCAGCGCCGGCTCGCTGATGAGTGCGTGCGCGAGGAGCACGCGCTGCTGCTGGCCTCCGGAGAGCTGTCCGATCCGCTGGTCGGCGAACGCGGCTGCGCCGACGGCGTGGAGGACCGCGGTCACGCGTTCCTGCACCGCGCGACGACGGACCGGGAGGCCCAACCGCCCGCCGTCGAGACCGAGTGCGACGACGTCGCGTGCCCTGAGAGGCGTGTCGGGGTCGAGCGCGACCTTCTGGGGGAGGTACCCGATGCCGTGCGTGCTCGCCTTGCGTTCGGGTCGGCGCACGGCACCGTGGGTGGGTCGGAGGATGCCGAGCAGGACGCGCAGCAGCGTGGTCTTCCCCGCGCCGTTCGCGCCGATGAGTCCGACGAACTCACCGGGCTGCACGTCGAGGTCGACCCCGTCGAGGACGAGGGCCCCCGACATCACGACGCGGACGTCCCGGGCGGAGAGGACCCCGCCCGGGACGTCGCTGTCGGTCGGACCGGTCACAGCTTCTCGGTGGACGTGCCGCTGGTGAGCGCCTTCTGCAGCGCGGTCAACTCGGCTTCCATCCACTTCTGGTAGTGGTAGCCCGTCGGCATCGTCTCGTACACGCCGACGACGGGGATCCCGTTGTCGTGAGCGAGGGACAGGTAGTGCGAGGTGATCGAGTCGGTGACCTGCTGGTTGTAGAGGAACGCCTTGACGTGCTTGCCGGTGAACAGCGCGTCCTGCGCCGCCGAGTTCTGTGGGCTCGGGTCGGTGTCGTTCATGATCGCTGCCTGCAGGGACCAGGGTGTCTCGACGTCGACTCCGGCGGCCTGCAGCGCGTAGTCCGCGACGGGCTCCGTCACGGCGACGGGTGCGTTGGCGTGGGTCTGCTTGAACGACGCGAGCTGGTTCGTCCACGTCTCGAGCGACCGGTTGAACGTCGTCAGGTTGTCCTGGAAGTACTGCTTGTGCGAGGGCTGCAGCGCTCCGAGGTCGGCGGCGATGCGCTTGGCGACCGCCGGCATCGTCTTCGGGTCGTACCAGAGGTGCGGATTCCGCGTGCTGTCGGGAAGGCCGAGCACGTCCTGCGCGACGATGACCTTCCGGCTCGAGTTCGGCGACGCCTTGGCGAGCTTGGTCATGAAGTCGTCGTACCCGAGCCCGTTCTGGACGAGGATCTGGGCCGAGCTGAGCTCCTTCGCCACGCTCGCGCTGGCCTCGAAGGTGTGCGGGTCGGTGTTCGGGTTGCTCATGATCGCCTTGGCCGAGACGTACTTGCCCCCGATCTGTGCGGCGACGTCCGAGTACTCGTTCTCCGCGCCGACGACGACGATCTTGCCGTCGCTCCCCCCGCTCGCCGACTGCGAGCACCCGGTGAGAGCACCGGTCACGGCCAGGGCCGCGACGCCGAGCGCCGCCAATCTCTTGATGCGCACTGACATCCATCCAATCCAGGGACCGCGTCCCACCCGGGCGCTCTGTTGAGAACGCTTATCGATAGGTGCAGACTACGGCACGTTGGAGCGTGTTGGTAACGGGAGTCGTTCCCGATTGTTCCACGGACGGATGGTGTCGGTTGGTGTCGACGGAGTGGGCCGGGGATCGACCGCGCGGCCACCGGTATCGCGCGAGCGTCCTCGCCGCACTGGTCGAACATGATGCGCCGGCGTCGGCACAGTCCGTGTTCGCGCGGATCCGTGCGCGTGGGGTACGGATCGGACTCTCGACGGTCTACCGGGAGCTCCACGCCCTGGCGCGTGAGCGAGCGCTGACCGAGGCGTACGTCGGCGGCGAGGTCCTGTACCGGCTCCCCGACCGGGACCTCCTGGTGTGCGACACGTGCGGGCGCACGAGCGAGGTCGCGGACCCACGACAGCACCCCGGACCATGCCTCGCGTTCTTCGAGGAGAATGCTGCGCTGACCATCCACGGGAGGTGCAGCGCCTGCTCGGTGCGCGGTTGAGCGAGACGTGGGTCGGCCCGAGGCGCCCTACGCTCCGACGCCGCGTGCGCGGCAGTCGTCGCACACCCCGAAGATGTCGACCACGTGGCGCACGCGGGAGAACCCGTGCTCAGCGGCGACCGTGTCGACCCAGTCCTCGATCGGTGCTTCGATCTCGACGGTGCGACCGCAGCTGACGCAGTACAGGTGATGGTGGTGGGCATCGCCGCAGAACCGGTACAGCTGGACGCCGGGCTCGGCCTGGAGGACGTCCGCCTCGCCGTTCACCGCCATGTCGCTGAGGTTGCGGTACACCGTGGCGAGGCCGACCGAGCTGCCGTCTGCGCGGAGGACCTCGTGCAGGTCCTGCGCGCTGATGAAGGACCGCACGCCTCGCAGCGCGTCGCGGATCGCCGTCTTCTGGGCGGTCTGCCGCTGGGGTTTCTTCCCCACGGGTGCTTCGGTCATGGACGCCTCTCGGGTCTCGGACGCTCGGTGGTGCTGAGGAGGCAGGGTCGCACGTGCAGCTGAACGGGCACTCACGCCGCGGCTTCGCCGACGTGCGTGAGCGCATCCCTGACGATGTGCGCGACGTGCTCGTCCCGGAGTGAGTACACGGCGTTCCGCCCGATGCGCTCGACCTCCACGAGCCCGGCGAGTCGCAGGGTGCGGAGGTGCTGCGAGACCAGCGGTTGCGACAGCTCGGTCTGCGCAGCGAGCGACGACACGTCGCAGGGCGCCTCGATGAGGGCGACCAGCACCCGGAGGCGGGCCGGCGAGGAGAGGGCCTTGAAGAGTTCCGCCGCGATGCTCACTCGATGATCGGTCACCTGGCGATGTAAGCAGATGTGCATACCGACGGGCAACGCCCGGGGGTCCGGCGGGTTGGCCCTACCCCCGGGCGGAGGGTCAGTGCTCGTCGTAGTGGTCGCCGTGCTCGGCGTGCTTGTGGCCCTCGTGTACGTAGTCCACGTGGTCCTCGTGCCGCACTGCCTCGTGACCGCAGCCGTCCTCGTGGTGGTGCTCGGTGACGGTGTGCTCGGCGACGGTTTCCTGCTCGGTCATGGTGGTGCTCCTTCGATCAGTCGGTTGACGTGACCCCGACACTAGAGCAAGCATGCACGAGTAGCAATACGTGCACGGAAGATGATCAGGTCGCACTCACCCCTGGCGCCCCTTCCCGCGCGGGTTGAGCTTGTTGATGACGAACGTGCGACCTCGGCGGCGTACGACCTGCGCGCCCGGGAGCTGCTTCAGCGACTTGAGTGAGTTCCTGACCTTCATGATCCTCCTACTGAGAACGTTTCTCACTAGAGTAGGGGCAATGGAGCTACGGAACGAACTCGGGTCTGCACATCCGGACGGCGCCGTCCTCCGGGTGACCTTGGTCAGCGGCCTGCGCGCCGCTGACCGACGACAGGTCAGCCGGCGGCTGAGCGGAGCACCGCGCCGAGCACCGGTCGAGGTCGACGACGGTACCGAGGACAGCGGCGAGTTCGCCTTGGTCCTGGCCGACCGGATCCTGGAGTCGGCCCGAGCCGGTGCCACCGGTCGCTCCATCGTCGAGCTGGAGGAGGCCGCGGACGTGATGGGGATCGGGTTCGTGCTGGAGACCGAGTTCGAGAGCCGACGGGCGGAAGGGACCCCCGTGGAGCTACACGACCTGATGACGGTCGTGGCGGTGCAGGACATCGAGCGGTGGCTCCTGTCGCTCGCACCGTCCCCGCTGGACGACTACGTCACTGCGGAACGACTGGCCTCGCAGATCGAGTTCGCGACGGTGATCGTCCTCAGCGATGCGGACGACATCGGCCCCGCGTCCCTCCGCAGCGCCCTCGGCGTCCTCGAACAGCTCAACCCCGGTGCGGCCGTGGTCCGGAGCCCGAGCGCGATGTCCTCCCGACGGACGGGGGCGAGCGGGCGGTGGTGTGCTCGTCGACTCGGGGAACGGATGGGCTGGATGCACGCCCTCGCCGACCCGGCCACGCAGCCGGGACCCCGGTACGGCGTCGAGGCGATCGTGTTCCGTGATCCGCGCCCCTTCCATCCCGGACGGCTCTTCGACGCCGTCGACAAGCAGTTGACGCCCGGACGAGTCGGCCGGATCGCTCGATCGCGGGGCTTGGTCCAACTCGCGACCCGCGCCGACCAGATCGGGTCGTGGCGGAGCGCCGGCGACACCGTCGCGCTCGATCCGACCGGAATGTCCACCTGGGCACGGAATGCTCCTGCCGGACAGGAGCTGGTCCTCTTCGGGGAGGACCTCGATCGCCACCGGATCATCAGCACCCTCGACCGCAGCTTGGTCACGGACGCGGAACTCCTCGCGGGGCCGATGGAGTGGGCGACATACGACGACCCCTTCCCGGCATGGCCCACGGAACACCACCACTAGGGGGTCGTATGGCGCGCAGCGGAACCCGGTTCGGGGCGGTGATCACGCGGATGTTCGGCGGCCGCGTGCCGGGTCCGCCGCTGCCGGTACCTCCTCGTCCGGCCGGACTCGACGGTCCGCGACGGACGCCGGAGCATCACGGGAGCGCTCCGTCGACGACGCATCGGGTGCGGCTCGTCGTCGTGTCGAGCGAGCGACGACTCATCGAGGCCGAGAGCGCCGACGCCCGGGGCGCACTGTTGAGCGCGCTGGGACAAGTGCCCCTCGGGTTCTCGGTGGCCTCGGTCGAGGTCATCGAGGCCCCTGACGGGGTCGACGCGACGTGAGCCCCGGCCGTCATCCGGTGTCGGCGCCGGAGGGGAGCGCGGCACACCAGTCGAGGGTCACGCCGTCGAGGCTCGCCTCGAGGGCGCCGGACGTGGCGTCGACGACGCTCACCAACGACGAGTCGGCCGTCCGCGTGGTGATCGCGAGGAACTGACCGTTCGGTGAGGGACAGACCGCGGTGACGCTGGCGTCGGACGGGATGTGGACCTGCAGGTCCGAGACGTGCTCGCCGTCGACGCGGACGAGTCGGGCGGCGATGGTCCCGTCCGCGCGGACGTCGCCGACGAGGCGGACGTAGGAGGAGCCCGTGAGCGCGGCGATCCGCCCCAGGTACTGCGCCCTGGTGCTCGCGGCCGGTGCCGTGAGGGCGGCCCGGTCGCCGTCGGTCAGGTCGAGCCGGACGATGGCGTCCCCGGTCTCCACGACGGCGGTCGTGCCGGTGCCCACGAAGCCGTGGACGTACGTCGCGGACCCGAGCCGCGCCGCGTCGGTCCGTCCGCTCATGTCCACGAGCACGAGGCCGTCATCGGTCGTCCTGACGAGCGCGCTCTCGGTCCGCGGGACGTACGCCCACTGGCGCACCGTCATCGGGGTGGCACCCGTGGTGGGCCTCCCGTCCGCCGCGATCGCGGTCGGCATGTGCGTGCCGGTGAGGTCGACGTCGTAGAGCCCGACGTCCTGCGAGCGACCCGTCGTCGTGTCGGCGTACACGAAGCCGAACGACGCGCCGTCGTCGGCGGCGTGGAGCGCCGACGCGTGCCCCCGTGCGCTGGGCATGGTGATGTGCTCGACCGGGACGGCCGGGTCCTGCCGCCCGTCGGCGAGCGGCACGATGTCGATGCTCGACGTGCCGTCGGCCGTGTCGCTGAGCACGACGAGGGACCGGGCGAGGCGTGCGAACCCGGTGATGCCGGTGCCCTGGAACACGGTGTCCGTGCCCCCGGTGGCGAGGCCACGGCTGACGATGCGATCGTGTGCACCGTTCGTGCCCGGGACGAGCGCGAGGACGTCGGTGGTGCCCGTGTGGATGGTCGTGCGCAGGTCGGACGTCGCGGCTTGCCCCGGCGCCCGGACGTGCCGCACGACGACCGCGTAGGTGCGGTCGTACGCCAACGGGCCGTCGAACTGCACCGCGACCGTGTTCCCGCTCGAGGTCACCGTGTGCGCTGCGGCGGGGGACACGACGACGTCGGACGGTGCGACCCGCTGCAGTGCCTGGTTCGCGGTGAGGATCAGGCGCTGCGCGGGACGGGAGACGAGGTCGGTCGCCGAGTACGACACGGAGCGGAGGCGCGGGCCCTGATGCGAGCCGACGATCGCCGCCAGGGCTCCGATCAGCGCGAGCACCGCGACGACCGCGACGAATCGGCGTCGGAGGGGGCGGCCGGGGGCAGGAGTACCGCGGACGTCAGTACTCATACGGATCCGATGGTCGCTGCACCTGCTCGACCGTGGCGGCGCGGATCACCAGCGGTACGTCGGACCCGGCGTCCGGGTTCGCCGCGAGCGCGCCGGACACCGTCACCCACTGGTTCGCCGCCGGCACGGATCCGTCCGTGACCACGCCCACGCCGACGGGCTGGGCGTCGACGGCACAACAGCTGATCACGAACCGGGTCAGCGTGAAGCCGCCGTCCGTGTCGGGCATGACGAACCCCGTGAGGCGGAGGCGCTTCCCGACGAGGGCGCTCGTGTCCGTCGTCTGACGGATGAGCGCGGCCCAGTCCTTCACGCCGTACTCCGACGTGTCGACGGAGCCGCTGCCGAGCAACGCGACGGCGCCGCCGGAGCCCGTGGCGGTCGAGAGGCTGCCCGAGTCGACGCTGCGCTGCTGGGCCGTCCGCGCCGACAGCGTCGTCGGCGGGAGCACGAACATCGCCGTGCTGATGCCGACCGTGACGACCACTGCGACGGCGACCGCCACGACGCGCAGGGACCGTGCAGCACCCCGCCCGCTGCTGCCGTCGGGCACGACCGTCACGTCGTCCCCGTGCCCATGACCCCGTTCGAGGTGTGGGTGCGCGCTCTGCCATGCGACCGCCGACAGACCGGCCGCGGCGGCGACGACCGCGATGGCGGCGAGCACCATCGTGAACACCCCGTACCGCGGATTGATGTAGAGGTCGAGATGACCGGCCGCTCCGAGCCAGAGTGTGGCGACGGCGAGCGCGAGCACCGAGCCGAGCCCGAACAGCACCCGTCGACGTTCAGACGAGGACATCCATCACCAACCCCACCGATGCGGCGAACAGGACGCAGATGACGGCGAGTGTGCCGATGAACCGGGTGCGGAAGGTGGTGCGGAGCAGCGCGATCATCTTGACGTCGATGATCGGCCCGATGAGCAGGAACGCCGTGATCGACCCGGGCAGGAACGTCGAGGCGAACGAGAGCGCGAAGAAGGCGTCGACGTTCGAGCAGAGCGACACCGTCATCGCCAACAGCATCATCGCCAGGACCGACAGCACCGGGTCGCTGCCGATCGCGATGAGCGTGCTCCGGGGCACCGCGACCTGGATCGCGGCGGCGACCGCTGCCCCGACGAACAGCGCGGGCATCATCGTCGCCGTCTCGCCGCCGAAGTGCGATGCGCTCTCCGCCCACCGGCTCCCACGCGCCTGCCCGCCGGCCTCCACCCGGCACCGGGCCTCGAACGCGGGCACCAGGAGCTCGGAGGGTCGGCGGTGCGCTGCGACGACCCATCCGACGACGTTCGCCACGACGAAGCCGCCGATGATCCGGACGGGCAGGATCCATCCCGACCACCCGAACGCCTGCGCCGTGCTGACGATGACGAGCGGGTTGAGGATCGGCGCCGCGACGAGGAACGTCGTCGCCTCCGCTGGCGAGAACCCGCGCAGCATCAACCCTCGCGCCAGCGGGACGTTCCCGCACTCGCACACCGGGAAGAGCATGCCGATCAGGGAGATCACCGCCCGACGCGGGACCGGGCGTGCCGGCAGGACCCGTTCCAGCACGCCGTGCGGCACCCACACCTCGACGACGATGGACAGGAGGATCCCCAGCACCACGAACGGCAGCGACTCGACCACGACGCTGATCGCGAGCGTCAGGAAGTCCTGCAGCTCGTCGGGTAGCCCGGCGGTGCTGTCGCCGGTGGTGACCACCCGCGCGGCGAGGAGCGCACCGACGAGCACGAGCACGAGCGCGGGGCCCGAGCCGGCCCGGGACCGGGACCGCGACCGGGGGACGCGGACGGGGGAACTCGTCACCGGGTCAGGATAGGCGGGCGGGCCATCCCGGCTCGGCAGAACCGCGGGCGGGCCGGGCTCCGGCCGGCCCGGTGCTACCGCGACGTGGCCGGGTCGTGGTCGACGATCCGGTCGAGCCACTCGGCGAGCACGCCCCGTTCGGCCGACGAGAGTGCGCCGAGCTCGTCGATGGAGGCACGGAGGGTGATGGCGGCGGTCCGGACACCGGACGTGCCTCGGGGACCCTCGTCAGCCGGCTCCGGAGCCAGGACCTGCGTCATGACGGCGTCGAAGACGACGTCGGCCAACCGCGGGTCGCGCTCGTCCGCCGGCTCGTCCAGGATGGCGAGCACGGCGCCCAAGCCGGCCGCGTGCATGAGCCGGACCGCCTCCCGCTCGCGCACCGCGAGCCTCCCGGCCGCGGCGACCCGACGGAGGCGCTCCTCGAGCAGCCGGATCCCGGCGGCGACCGCGGGGGAGTCCCGCCCTCGACGCGGGTCGCTCATGATCACGAACAGATCCGGGTTGGCGAGTCCGAACGCGATGGTCATCGCCCACCCCGCGCGGAGGTCCGCGACGGGGTCGACACCGGTGACCGCGTCGACGGCTGCGGCCTTCGTCGCGCTGAACGTGGTCATCGCGTGCTCGGCGACCGCGTCGAGCAACCCGTCCTTGTCGCCGAAGAGCCGGTAGATCGTCGGAGCCTGGACGCCAGCTCGCTCGGCCACCGCTCTCGTGGTGACAGCGACGGCGCCTTCGTCGCGCAGGAGCTCGGCGGCTGCGGTCACGATGCGCATCCGCACGTCGAGGCGGGGCTCGGGGGCGTCGTCCACGTATCGACGATAACGCGCCGTTGCTTCCGACGTGATTTTGTTGCTACGTTGGTGGTGTTTCCAATGATACGGACACAGCGTTTCCATCGATATGAGAGGGATCCACCATGATCACCATCACCGGGGCGACCGGCGCCCTGAACGGCGCGACCGTCGACCACCTGCTCCAGCACCTCCCCGCGTCGGAACTGACCGTCGTCACGCGCGACCCGGCGAGGGCCGCACGCTTCGCCGAGCGCGGCGTGACGGTCCGCCAGGGCGACTACGACGATCCGGCGGGGCTGCCGGCGGCCTTCGCCAGCGCGGACCACTTGCTCCTGGTCTCGTCGAACGACCCGGCGGGCGACACGATCAGCCAACACCGGAACGCCGTGGAGGCAGCGATCACCGCCGGGGTCGGGCACGTGCTCTACACCAGCCATCAGGGTGCCGGAGCAGCGTCGCCGTTCGTGCCGGCGCGACACCACGCTGCGACCGAGGACATGCTCGCGTCGTCCGGGCTGCCCTGGACGTCGCTCCGGAACGGCTTCTACGCCCACAGCCTGCAGTGGCTCCTGGGACCGTGGCAGCGGACCGGTGTGGTGTCGATCCCGGCCGACGGTCCGGTGTCGTGGACCGCGCGCGAGGACGCGGCCGAGGCGGCCGCAGCGATCCTGCTGCTCGACGAACCCGTCGAGGGCCCCGTGACCATCACCGCTCCGGAGGCGCCGACGTTCGCCGACCTCACCCGGACCGCCTCGGACCTCGTCGGGAACGAGGTCCGGTTCGAGGTCGTCGATGACGACGTCTGGGTCGAGCGTGCCGTGGCCGGTGGACAGCAGGAGCCGATGGTGCGGTTCCTGCTCGGCATGTACCTGGCGACGGAACAGGGGTGGTTCGCGGGGACGGACCCGATGCTCGGGGAGCTCCTGGGCCGCGCGCCGAGGTCCGCGCAGGACGTGCTCCGGGAGGTCGTCACCGCGGCCAGGTGACGCTCGTCACCCTCGGCCGGCTGACGCTCGTCACCGCGGCCGGCTGACGTCGGGCCGGCTCGCCCGACCACGGTGTCGGTCGGCTCGCGCGGCCGCGTTCTCCTCATCATGTCCCTGCCGACCGTTCCTCGCCAGACGCATCTTCGGCCGACTTGTGAGCCATTCTCGCCGGTGCCAGGTTCATGCGCATGGACGACAACACCATCACCGCAACGACCTCCGGGTCGCTCAGCCGACGCGCACTCATCCTCGGGGCGGGCGGTCTCTCCCTCGCCACCGTGGCGGCCTTCGCCGGACCCGCCCAGCGGGCCTCCGCGGCCGCTCCCACCACCCCTGCCGACGTCATCACCCTCGCCAAGAGCTACGAGGGCAACACCCTCGCGCAGATGAACGCGATCTGGACATCGAAGTACGACACGAGCGCCGACTGGTGTGCCACGTTCGTCAGCTGGTGCCTCCGCGGGACCGACACCGGGTTCAGCCGCAGCTCCGAGGCGTTCTACGACCTCTGCACCCCCGTCTCCGCCGCGAACGTCCGCCAGGGGGACATCATCTGGTACTACGGAGTCGGTCACATCGGACTGGTCCGCTCCCACAGCGACGGACACATCCGCACCGTCGAGGGGAACGCCGGCACGGGCACCGCTTCCACCAACCACGTGAAGCTGTACGAGGACCCGTGGGACAGCACCGGCAAGTACAAGTTCGCTCGGCCGAAGTACTGATCCCGCTCGCACCGGGCCTCGTCGCCGCTCGGTGCGCGAGGACGGGAGGGCCCAGGACGGACGCCATCCGTCCGGGCAGGCCATGATCGGGACCATGTCCGACATCGACGTCAACAAGCACGCGCTCGTCGTCCGCGGCGGCTGGCCCGGCCACCATCCCGTCGCGGCGACGGACGCGTTCCTCCCGTTCCTCCGCGACACGGGGTACGAGGTGCGGATCGAGGACGACCCGGAGGTCTACGCCGACGAGTCCGTGATGGCTGCGGTCGACCTCGTCCTGCAGTGCGTGTCGATGGGCACCGCGAGCGACGCGGCCGTCCGGGGCCTCGCCGCCGCCGTCGAGCGGGGCACGGGATTGGCGGGCTGGCACGGCGGCGTCGTGGACTCCTTCCGGGTGAGCGCCGACTACCTGCACCTCGTCGGCGGGCAGTTCGCCACGCACCCGGGCAGACCGGTCGCTGATCGGCGGGACGACGGCGCCGACTTCTTCATCGAGCACCAGATCGTCATCGCGCCGGATCGCCGGGACCACCCGATCGTCGCCGGGCTCGACGACTTCACGCTGACCACCGAGCAGTACTGGGTGCTGACCGACGGCGCCTCGGACGTGCTCGCCACGACGACCCTGGCGGCCCGGCCGGGCGACCCGTGGCACCGACCGGTGACGTGTCCCGCGGTGTGGACCCGCGAGTGGGGCGCCGGACGGGTGTTCGTCGCGACACCGGGCCACGACCCCGAGGTCCTCGCGCACCCGAGCGTCCGGACCATCGTCGAGCGCGGCATCCGGTGGGCGAGCCGGTGACGAACGGGCGGCGGCAGGGAGCGGTCAGGCCCCGTCCTCGTCCCGCGGCGTGACCTCGGCATGGTCGTCCGCCCGGCTCTCCTGCTTGAGGATCCGCAGCGACGCGCCGAGGCCCTTCGCGAGCGCAGGCAGCCGGGTGGCGCCGAACAGCAGGACCACCACGCCGACGATGATGAGCAGGTGGAGTCCCGTGAGGCCCATGAACACAGGCGTTCCCTTCCGGTCAGCGGACGCGGCGGTCGCGCCGGGTCCTGCACGACGGTAGGTCCGCCCTGGGGCCGCGCCTGGCGTTCTGCCGGGGGTCCGGGCGTCAGCAGCAGGAGATCACCTGCCCCGTCACCACCGTCGGCAGCCGCCCGCTCGGCTGTCTCACCCGCCACGCGCGGCTCGCGCCCGGGGAATGCGCCGACGGACGACACGTTGCCCCAGGCACGGACGGTGCACCAGGAGTACACCGGACCGCGGTACCCCCGGGGCGTCCGTCGAAGACGGAGCACCCGGACCGTCGACGAGAGGGAGAACCCCTGAGCATGACCACCGCAACCGACTCGAACCGCCCCGCCGCAGCGAGCGGCACCTTCCGCATCGGCGGTGACCTCGAGGTGCACCGCCTCGGCTACGGCACGATGCAGCTGACCGGCCCCGGCGTCTGGGGACCGCCGAAGGACCACGACGAGGCGATCCGCGTCCTCAAGCGCTCCGTGGAGCTCGGGGTCGACTTCTTCGACACGGCGGACAGCTACGGTCCGTACGTCGCCGAGGAGCTCCTCCGCGAGGCCCTGCACCCCTACGGTGACGACATCGTCATCGCCACGAAGGCCGGCCTCACCCGGACCGGCCCGAACGAGTGGCCGCCGGTCGGTCGCCCGGAGTACCTGCGCCAGGAGGCCGAGATGAGCCTCCGCCGCCTCGGCCTCGAGCGCATCGACCTCTTCCAGCTGCACCGCATCGACCCGAAGGTCCCGCTCGAGGACCAGATCGGCGAGCTGGCGAAGCTCCAGGACGAGGGCAAGATCCGTCACATCGGCCTCAGCGAGGTCAGTGTCGACGAGGTGAAGGCGGCGCAGGAGATCGCCACGATCGTCACCGTGCAGAACCTGTACAACCTGTCGAACCGGTCCTCCGAGGAACTGCTCGACTGGTCGGAGGAGCAGGGCATCGGGTTCATCCCGTGGTTCCCGCTGGCGACCGGGCAGCTCTCAGGCGAGGGCAGCCCGCTGTCCGAGCTCGCGAAGCAGCACGACGCGACCCCGTCGCAGCTCGCGCTCGCGTGGCTGCTCAAGCGCTCGCCGGTGATGCTGCCGATCCCGGGCACGTCGAGCGTCGCCCACCTCGAGGACAATCTCGCGGGCGCGCTCATCGACCTGACGGACGACGAGTTCGAGGCCCTCTCGAAGGCCGGCGCGTAAGCGCGCTCCGCTCCAGGACGACGGACGGGAGGGACGGTGGCGGCTCGCCCCGTCCCTCCCGTCCGTCGTCCTGTCCCGGATCACTGCGTCACCCGCCGGGTGAACCGGTGGATGAGCGGCGGGGCGTGCCGAGCCGCCGTGGCGTGCGCCCGGACGCCGCGTGGCGCGCCGTCCGCTAGACACGTCCCGCCGGCGCGGAGGGCGCTGCAGCGTGGATGCCCGGCGGGGGAGCCGGGGACGGAGGGGGACGACATGGTGGACACGGACACGGACACGGACACGGACACGGACACGGACACGGACGCGGACGCGGACGCCGTCACCGCGACCCGCAGACGACCGGGGCCCGGACGACGTCGGCTCCTCCTCGGGGCCGCCTGGGGCCTCCCCGCCATCGGCGTCGTCGTCGCGACGCCGGCCCACGCGTCGAGCCCGACGCACACGCTCGACGTCATGGTCCCCGAGCCGACCACCCGCCCGACCGGAGCCGACCTGAGCGACGTGGCGCTGCGACTCACCCGCGAGGGCGTCCCGGTCGAAGCCGAGGTGCTCGCCGTGGTCGAGGGCGCCGGGCCCACGTTCGAGGACGGCGCCACCATCCGGATGCTCCGGACCGACGCGGCCGGCATCGCACGCTGCGCCGGACTCGGCGCGGGGACCGTGCCCGGCGTCTTCGCGGTCGTCGGACGGCACACGGCGTCCGGCTCGACCGGTCGGGGCGTGTTCACGGTGGTCGAACCGCCGCGCCCGCGCCCGTTCGTGCTCCGCGACGACGCGACCGGCGTCCACGTCGCGATCGGGCCCGACGGCGTCGTCGCCGCACGGGGTCCCCTCGCGGACGCCCTGGCGGCAGCGGCGTGCTTCCGGTTCCCGTTCGACCCGGGGCCGGTCGCCGACGCGATCGGGTCGATCCACGACGACGCCGGACGCTGCCTCACGCGCATGCGCCCGTCGAGCCCCTGGGCGAACCCGGTCGTCGACCTGCGGGACCCGGACGGCAGCGCGGACCAGACCTGGCACGTCGGGGCCGACGGGACCGCGGCGATCGGTGCTTCCGGCGTCGACGAGGTGTTCCTCGCGGACGCGGGCGGCGTGCGACTGACGGTCGTGCCGGCGGGTCGACCCGGCGTGCTCCGCATCGTGCTGCCGTGAGGCGCCTTCCCCGTCGTCTCCGGCCGCCCCAGCGGCTCCGGCTCCTGGGGGTGCTCCCGAGGCGTGGGGAGTAGCAAGGCCACGACGCCGGAGGCGCACGGACGGAGGGTCGACATGGATGAACACGACCTGCTCGCGCGGTGCTGGGCACCCGCGGTCGCGGACGCGCGCTCCGGGACGGACGCGCTCGGCGCGCTCCCCGTCGCCGAGCGCATCCGTGCGGTCGCCCGGGCCGGGTTCTCCGGCATCGGGTTGGGACTCGAGGACCTCCACGAGACGCGCGTCACGATCGGCCTGGAGGCACTGCGCCGGGTCCTCGACGACGTCGGCCTGGTCTGGGTCCAGCTCGGGACGCTCGAGGACTGGTGGACCACGGGGGACCGACGCGCCGTGAGCGACCTGGACCGGATGGTCGTGTTCGAGGCGGCGGCCGCGCTCGGGGCGGCGCAGATCGTCGTCGCCGCGGACACGACGACGCCCATGACCTCCCCCACCACGATGGCCGACGACTGGCTCGCCCTCGCCGCACAGGCGGAGCAGGTCGGGGCGCAGGTCGTGCTGTCGGCAGCCCCGACGTCGAACCTCGGCACCACGGAACGTGCGGCGCGGTTCGTCCAGCAGGCGGGGCACCCGAACGGTGGCCTCGTGCTCGACATCGCCCACGCCGTCGCCGGCGGCTCCACCGTCGCGTCCCTCCGCGCCGCCATCGACCCCGCGTTCCTGTTCGCCGTCGAGCTCTCGGACGCCGCCGGCCCCGATTCGGTGTCGACACGGGCCGGAGACCGACGCGCGCTCCCCGGCGGCGGCCTGGGAGACCTCCCCGCGTTCGTGCACGTCGCCCGCGAGCTCGGCCACGGTGAGCCCTGGGGCGTCGAGGTCCGGACCGCGGTGACCGACGGCATGTCCGCGGCGGACGCCCTGCGTACGGCGGCCGCGGCGAGCCGGGCGGTCCTCGACGCGGCCGACGCGATCGGGGCGCCCGCCGCGCCACCGATGCCCTCGTCGTCCGCGCCCGCCTCGGCGGTGGACGCCGACCTGCCGTACACACCGATCTGACGCGGGCGCGCTCGTCCGACGCGCCCGAGCGCGCCGACACGGGCACGGCCGTGTCGGCCCGCGTAGCGTCGACGGGGATCCAGACCGACGATCAGGAGGCCCACATGAGCGACGACCAGCACCCCGCCGAGCAGGCCGACGAGCGCCCGCTGCAGCGGAGCCAGGACGCCATCGACGACGCGAAGCACTTCGTCGCCGAACGGCTGGAGCCCACCGAGGACGACCAGACCGGCGACGACTCGGGACTGCCGGTGACCGGTGGCGGTGCCGCTGCGGAGGAACCCGCGCCCGGCGCCTGACCCGTCAGGACTCGCGGACCACGTCCCCGGGGTCCTTGTCCGTCCGCCATCCCCGCCACGAGGGCTGCCGCAGCCGGTCGCCGTTCGTCCACTCCGCGAACTCGACCTCGCCGACCCGGACGGGATCGACCCATCGCGCATCCCGGGCGTCCGCCCGGGGCACGTCGGCGAAGGGCGGGTCGGCCCGGGCCAGGGGGCCGAGGACCGCCTCGATCTCGTCGAGGTCGCGGTCCCGGAACCCGGTGCCCACCTTGCCGACGTAGCGCAGGCGGTCCCCGTCGGGGATCCCGAGGAGGAGCGAGCCCACCCCGCCCGCGCGGCGTCCGGTGCCGGGCTTCCAACCGCCGACCACGACCTCCTGCGTGGCGTGGTGCTTGATCTTCACCCAGGCATCGGAGCGGCGGCCGGTCGAGTAGCGGGAGTCGCGTCGCTTGGCGACCACGCCCTCCAGGCCGCGGCGACGGCTCTCGTCCATGGCGTCGTCGAGCGTTCCGTCGGCGGCCGGGGGGACGTCGATCGGGCCCCCGGGTTCGACGACGGTGGCCAGTGCCTCCCGGCGGTGGTCGTACGGAACGCGCGTCAGGTCGTGCCCGTCCGCCTCGAGCACGTCGAACACCTCGAACCGCACCGGGGTGGTGCGCATCCCGTGCTCGACGTCCCGGGCGCGCGACAGCCCCATGCGGTTCTGGAGGTCGCTGAAGTCCGGACGGCCACGGTCGTCCAGTGCGACGATCTCGCCGTCGAGGACCGCGTCGACCCCGACCTGGTCGGCGAGGGCACGGAGTTCGGGGTACTGGCTCGTCAGGTCGTTCCCGTTCCGGCTGGTCAGGCGGACGTGTCCGTCGCGGACCTCGGCGATCGCACGGATGCCGTCCCACTTCATCTCGAAGGCCCACCGGTCCGGCGTGAGCGCGCCCGGGGTCTTCGCCGGGCTCGCGAGCATCGGACGGAACCGCTCGGTCGCGTCGGTGTCCGCTGGCGGCGCCGTCGCCGCGGGCGGTCGGGAGGACCGGGGGGACTCCGGCGCGGACGTCGCCCCCACCGCGGCGTCGCCGTGGTCGAGCCCCTCGGGCTGCTGCTTCGTCCGGTGGATCAGCCAGTTCCGTTCGTCCCCGCCGCGCCCGCGGGTGTGCAGGAGCGCGAGTCGGCGGGTCCCGCGGCCGACGCCGTGCAGGGTGACGATGACCTCCTGGCCCTCGCGCCACTTCTCGAGCTCGTACGTGCCGTGGTCCCAGATGGTGACGCTGCCGCCGCCGTACTCGCCCTTCGGGATCGTGCCCTCGAAGCCCCCGTACTCGAGCGGGTGGTCCTCGGTCTGCACGGCCAGGTGGTTCTGGCCCGGGTCCTCGGGCTCGCCCTTCGGCAGGGACCAGCTGACGAGCACGCCGTCGTGCTCGAGTCGGAAGTCGTAGTGGAGCCGGCTCGCGTGGTGTTCCTGGATGACGAACGTCGGCCGACCGTCGGTGCGGACGGTCGGGGCGCCCTGCGGCACGGGCTCCGGCGTCCGGGAGGCGTCGCGCATCGAGCGGTAGGTGGCGAGGCGGTCCGGTGCCGCGCCTCCCGGCTGCTCGGTCCGGTGTGCGCGGTTCGGCTCGTCCTCCTTGAACGAGCCGTCCGGGTTCCGGTTGCTCTCCCAGTGACCGTGGTCGGGCCTCCCGACCGCGAGCGCGGCGGCGGCGACCGGGTGCAGGGGGTCGCCGATGGTGTGGAGGCGCTCGACGACCTCGGCCATCGTCAGGTGCCGGAGGTCGGGGTCGTCGAGCTCGTCCCAGGTGCGGGGCGCGGCCACCGTCGGCTGGGCGCGGCCACGGAGCGAGTACGGGGCGATGGTGGTCTTGTTGCCGTTGTTCTGCGACCAGTCGACGAACACCTTGCCGTTGCGGGCGGCGCGGGACATCTGCGACAGCACGAGGTCCGGCATGTCCTGTTCGAGTGCGCGGGCGAGTTCGTGCGCCACCTCACTGACCTGCGCGGACGTCGACGAGCCGTCGAGCGCCGCGTACAGGTGGATCCCCTTGCTGCCGCTCGTGACGGGCATCGGTTCGAGGCCGGCACCGTGCAGGAGCTCCCGGGCCGCGTGCGCCACCTCGACGCATTCGCGGAGGCCCACACCCTCGCCCGGGTCGAGGTCGAGGACCAGCCGGTCCGGGCGCATGGGCGTGCCATCGGCGTCGAATCGCCACTGCGGCACGTGGAGTTCGAGGGCGGCCTGCTGGGCGACCCAGGTCAGGGTCGCGACGTCGTCGAGCAGCGGGTACTCGATGTCGTGGTCCTTGTGGTGGACGACCCGGTGGCGGATCCAGTCCGGGGCGCTGTCAGGCAGGTTCTTCTCGAAGAACACGGAGCCCTCGACGCCGTTCGCCCAGCGCTTCCGGGTCAGCGGGCGGTCCTTCGCGTGCGGGATCATCCACGGCGCCACCTCGACGTAGTAGGCGATGACGTCGCCCTTCGTCGTCCCCGTCTCCGGGTAGAGCACCTTGTCCAGGTTCGTCAGCGTGATGCGGCGGTCGCCGACCGTGATCGTCCGGCCGCGCGTCGTCGTCCCGGCCATCGCTACAGCGCCATGCCCGTCGCCCCCGCGATCGTCAGCGTCGACCCGGACGTGTAGCTCGACTCGGGGCCGGCCAGGTGCACGTACGCCGCTCCGAGCTCGACCGGTTGGCCCGGCCGCCCGAACGGTGTGCCCTCGCCGTAGTGCTCGATCTCGGCGCTGTCGTACGACGCGGGCTGCAACGGTGTCCAGATCGGCCCGGGGACGATGCAGTTCGCGCGGATGCCCTTGCTCGCGAGCTGACCGGCGAGGCCGTTCGTGAAGGTGATGATGCCGGCCTTGGTCATGCCGTAGTCGAGGAGCCGGGTCTGCGGCTGGTACGCCGCGACGGAGGCGGTGGTGACGATGGTCGAGCCGGGGGCCATGTGTGGGACCGCGGCTCGGCAGAGCCAGAACATGGCGTAGAGGTTCACCTTGACCGTCAGGTCGAAGTCCTCGGTGCTCGTCGTCGTGATGTCCTCGTTGACCTTCTGGTGGCCGGCCACGAGCACGAGCGAGTCGAGGCCTCCGAGGGTGCTGACCGCCTCGGCCACGATCCGCTCACACGTGGCCTCGTCGGTGAGGTCCCCGGGCAGGATCACCGCCTTCCGGCCGAGGTCGCCGATGACGTCGCGGACCTCCTCGAGGTCCTCCTGCTCCTCGGGCAGCGCGTTCAGGGCGACGTCCGCGCCCTCCTTCGCCATCGCGATCGCCGCGGCCCGGCCGATGCCCGAGTCGGCACCGGTCACGAGCACTCGGTAGCCCGGCATCCGGCCGGTGCCGACGTAGCTGGTCTCGCCGTGGTCCGGCTTCGGGTCCATCGCGTTCGTGCCGCCCGGGAGCTCCTGCGACTGCGGCGGGTACGGGGGCTGGGGGAACTGTGTCCGGGGGTCCTGCTTGTCGAGCTGGCTCATGCGGCCATCGAACACGCCGGATGTGGTCGCTGCTCGGAGCCTCCGGCGCGATCGGTCGCACGACGGGGAGCGGGTGGCGCTCCGGCGTGTGCAGGACCGGTGGGGAGAGGGCGCGCCCCGAGTACGGTCGTGTCCATGCCAGAGCGTTCCGAGTACGGCGACGATCCCATGCAGTACGGCGTGTTCCACGTCGCCGAGGCCCCGGCACGCGGGACGGTCATCCTGATCCACGGCGGCTTCTGGCGGGGCACCCCGGACTACTTCGACGGACCCGCCCCGCTCGCCGAGGCGCTCGTGGGTCGGGGCTGGAACGTGTGGCGGATCGAGTACCGGCAGCTGCCGAACGGTGGCGGCTGGCCGGGCACGCTCGACGACACCGCGGCCGCGATCGAGCACCTCGTCGTCGTCGCCGCGTCACTGGCCGTCGACCCGGGACCGGTCCTGACGGTCGGCCACAGCGCGGGCGGTCACCTCGCGGTGTGGGCGCTGTCCCGCCCGGACGCCGTGCTGCCGCTCGAGGGCGCCGTCAGCCTGGCCGGTGCGCTCGACCTGCGGCTCGGCGAAGCGGACCGCATCGGCGGCGGCGCGGTGGTGGACTTCCTCGGCGGCACATCCGCGGCCCACCCCGACCGGTACGCGGCGGCCGACCCGGCGACGCGGGTCGTCCCGGACCTGCCGGTCCGCATCGTCCACGGCGACCGCGATGACGTCGTCCCCATGAACCAGTCCGACGCGTACGTCGCCGCGGCGCGAGCGGCCGGACAGGACGCCTCGGTCCGCGTGGTCCCCGGTGACCACATGGACGTCATCGACCCCGCGCACCCGGCCTTCGCCGCGCTGCTGGCGGTGCTCGAGGAGATCCGCGCGGCAGCCTGACGCGGGCGGAGCGACCCGGTTCCTCACCAGAGAGGTCTCTGCGGCAGCTGTCCACACCGCGGTGGAATGTGATGTGTCGGAATCGGCAACGGCCGCAGATAGCCTGGTGCCGAAACCCCAGAAGGACCGCGACGTGCCCGGTTCCTCCGGGAGCACGGGCGGGTGCCGCCGGGATGGCGCCGAGCGGAGGAGGAGGAACGACATGACGATCGCAGCGCATCCGGTCCGTGTCCTGCGGGCCATCGCTCGGCCCGACGGGGCGTGGTGGACCGTGGAACTCCCGGAGTTGACGTCGCCGAGCCCGCTGGGAGGCGAGCCGATCATCGCGCTGGGCCAGGTGGAGCGGGACGGCGACGTCGCGGCCGCAGCGCTCGACATCGCCGCCGTCTGGCTCAACGTCGACGAGTCGACGCTTGAGGTGCGCGTGGAGTTCGGCCGCCCGCTGACGGGCGACTGACCCTCGCGTCCGGTCAACGCTCCCTGCGGGCGACGTCGGCGCCACGGGGGAGCGTCACGAACCCGAGCGCCATCGCGAGCACGTACACGCCGGCCTGGACCTCGAGCAACGGCATCGTGCCGACGACGGCCTGGAGCGCTCCAGCCGCGAGCAGGCCGACGCCCTGCCCGACCGCGACGCCGAGACCGAGCGCGGCGAACACGGCAGGCCGTGCCGCGGCCGACGCCCCCAGCTGCAGCAGGCTCGTGAGCCCGGACCCCATGACGACCCCCGGAGCACCGACCAGGGCGAAGAGCACGACGTACAGCCAGAGCGCGTGCGTCGCGAACGACGCGTTCCAGGCGACGACGGTGAGTCCGGCGAACCCGACGAGTCCGAGCAGTGCGATCCGACGGACGCGGACCCGACCGGCGATCGCGGCGAGCACGAGGCCCGCGCCGATCGCACCGACCGCCTGGACACCCCGGAGCAGGCCGACGTCGGCGTCCGAGCCGCCGAGCCGGTCGCGCACGAAGAACACGAAGAGGACGACGAACATCCCCTGGGCGATGGATGCGGTCGTGACGACGGCGAGTGCGCCGCGCGTGGCGGGGTCGCGGAATGCGCGGAGGAGGCCCTGCGGACGACGCCGGGACGCGGACGACGTCGGGACGCGGACCGCCGCCTCCGCCGCACCGGCCGCCTCCGCCGCGCCGGCCGCCTCCGCCGCGCCGGCCGCCTCCGCCGCGCCGGGCGCCTCCGCCGCGCCGGCCGCACCTGCCGCGCGGACGGCGTGGTCCGTCGGCGCCGCTGCCGGCCCGGGTCGCGGGAGCCCCGCCAGCACGACGGCCGACACGACGTACGTGGCGAGGTCCACGCCCGCCACGAGCGGCAGGTCCCCGACGACGAGGAGCACGCCGCCGAGCGGCCCGCCGACCAGCCGGCCGACGTCCTGGTTCAGCCCGACGAGCGCGTTGGCGGACACCACGCGGTCGGGACCGACGAGCGTCGGGAGCAGTGTGTTCTTCGCGGGCTCGAACACCGCACTGCACACCGCCTGCAGCACGATCACCGCGCACACGACGGTCAGCGCCGTGCCGGCCGGCAGGCCCTTCCCACCCACCAGGAGCAGCGGCACCAGCCCGCAGGCCTGGACGACGTTCACGGTCACCATCAGCCGCCGGGGATCGGTCCGGGCGAGGATCCGTGGCACCACCGGTGCCAGGAGGATCGGTGGGAGCAGTTCGAGGAGGAACGCGACGGACGTCGTCAGCGCCGAGCCGCTCAGCCGGAGGACGACGAGCGGCAGCGCGATGAACAGGAGCCAGTCTCCGCCGTCGGACACGACGCCCGCGGTCCACAGGCGTCGGAACGCGGGGACCGCGAGCGCGGAGCCGGCGAGGCGGCCTGGTGCCGGGCCTCCCGATCGGGGCGCGGTGCGGGTGGTCATGCGGCGGGGCCGGACCGTGCGGCGGCTGGGTCGAAGCCGGGCCGCGGGAAGGCGGTGAGTGTCAGGTGGACGTGCGCGGCGTCGTCGGGCGCGACGTCGCGGATCGGCGCGATGTACGGGCGCACGATCGCGTCGATCCTGGCGACGACGTCGGCGAGTTCGTCGGGGGTGATCCGGAGTCCGTACTGGGCGTGCACGTCCGCGGACCGCCAGACCTCGGGGAGCGTGTCCCGGGTGCGGAGGTGCTCGCGCGCCAGCTGGTGGTCGAGCTGGAGCGCCGCGGCGAGCATCGCGTCGAGGCCGACACGGTCGGCGGGGTCGGTGTCGTCGTTCGTGAACCCGGTGATCGTCGCGCGCCAGGGGCGGGTCCGGCCGTCGGTGGCGTGCGCAGGCTCGACGAGTCCGTGCGCGGCGAGGACGCGGAGGTGGTAGCTGCAGTTCGAGGGCGAGTCCCCGACCGCACGAGCGCACTCCGAGGCGGTCGCGGGTCCGGCGGACATGAGGTAGGCGAGGACGTCGAGGCGCACGGGGTGAGCGAGTGCGTCGAGGACGGCGGGGTCGCTGATGTCCGGGCGGTGTTCCGCCCTCGGGGTCCGGTCGGCCTGCTCGTGCTCGTCCACGTGTGCTCCGTTCTGGTCTGAAAGAGTCTTTCGGATCGTACGGTCCATCTCGCTGATCTGCAAGGGCCTTTCAGATCCCCTCCCGCTGGTGGTCCGCGGAGAACCGGTGCGCCCTGACCCGAGCACGGGCATCATGGCCCCATGAGGTCGATCTGGAAGGGCTCCATCGCGTTCGGGCTGGTCAACGTGCCGATCAAGGTCTACGCGGCGACGGAGACCCACGACATCGCGCTGCACCAGGTCCACGACGAGGACAACGGCCGCATCCGGTACAAGCGCGTGTGCGAGCTCGGTCACGACGTCGACTACGAGCACATCCAGCGCGCCTACGACGACGGCGACAAGACGGTCGTGCTCACCGCGGACGACCTGAAGACGCTGCCCGAGGAGCAGTCCCACGAGATCGAGGTGCTCGAGTTCGTGCCGAGCGACCAGGTGGACCCGATCTCGTACGAGAAGTCCTACTACCTCGAGCCGGACTCGCGGTCGCCCAAGGCGTACGTCCTGCTCCGCGAGACCCTCGACCGCACCGACCGGACCGCCATCGTGCAGTTCACGCTCCGGCAGAAGACCCGGCTCGGTGCCCTTCGGGTGCACGACGACGTCCTCGTCCTGCAGGGGCTGCTCTGGGGGGACGAGGTCCGCGCAGCCGACTTCAAGGCCCTCGACACGGACGTCAAGGTCTCGGCGAACGAGCTGAAGATGTCGTCGTCACTCGTCGACAGCATGTCCACCGACTACGACCCGAGCAAGTACACCGACGAGTACCAGGAGCAACTGCAGCAGCTCATCGACGCGAAGCTCGAAGCGGGCGACGACGTCGACACCGCCGCGACCTTCGGTGAGCAGCCGGACGAGGACGAGGGCGACGGCGGTGACGTCATCGACCTCATGGCGGCGTTGCGCGCGTCGGTCGACCGGAACCGCGCCTCCCGGTCGAGCCGGCGTGGTCGATCGGCCGATGACGACGCGGCGGACGACGACGCGGCCGAGGACGACCCCGAGCCGCGGCGCAAGGCACCGGCCGGGAAGGCGGCCTCGAAGGCGTCGTCGAAGACGTCCGCCGCGAAGGCGTCGCCGAAGACGTCCGCCGCGAAGGCGTCGTCGTCGACCGCGGGTGCGAAGGGCGAGAAGAAGGCCCCTGCCGCTCGGTCCCGCTCGAAGAAGGCCAGCTGAGCGGTCCTTCACCCGACCGTCCCTCGCCCGAGGTCGGGCGGCAGCGCTCCGCGCGTACGTTCGGCGGCGCTGGTCCGAGCGTCTGCTCGACAGCTCGACGGAACGAGGAGACCGAGATGTTGCTGGACGGAACGACGATCGTGGTCACGGGTGGCAACAGCGGGATCGGCGAGCAGATCTGCCTCGCCGCGGCCGCCGAGGGGGCCAACATCGTCATCGACTACGTCGTGCACCCCGAGGCGACGGACGCCCTCATCGCGAAGATCGAGCAGGCCGGTGGCAAGGCCGTCGGCGTCGAGGCGGACATCACGAAGGCCGACGACCTGCACCGCATGGTGCAGACCGCGGTCGACACCTACGGGCGGCTCGACGTGCTCGTGAACAACGCGGGTGTCGAGGACCGCAAGTCCCTGCTCGAGGAGACCGAGGAGGGCTACGACCGCGTCATGGCGATCAACATGAAGAGCGCGTTCTTCGGCTCGCAGGCGGCGGCGAAGCAGTTCGTGGCGCAGGGCGGCGGCGGGCTCATCCTCAACATCTCGAGCGTGCACGAGGACTGGCCGATGCCGGGCAACCTCGCCTACTGCGTCGCCAAGGGCGGCATGCGGATGCTCGCCCGGAGCGGTGGCGTCGAGCTCGGGCCCCACGGCATCCGCATGGTGAACATCGCGCCCGGCGCCGTGGACACGCCGATCAACACCGCGACGACCTCGGACGCCGAGAAGCTCGCGCAACTCGACGCCGCGATCCCGCTCGGTCGCCTCGCCGAGCCGAGGGAGATCGCCGAGGTCGTCGTCTTCCTCGCGTCCGGCAAGGCCGGGTACATGACGAGCACCACCGTCACCGTCGACGGCGGGATCTCGCAGGGCAGCGTCGGGCTCTGACCGCGGGGCTCCGACCGCGGGGCTCTGACCGCGGGGCTCTGACCGCGGGGCTCTGACCGCGGGTCCGCCGCGATCAGCTCCGAGGCACCTCGCCGTCCTCCTGGTCGTCCTGGCGAGTCCGCCGGGCCGCCAGGGGCACACCGATCCAGAGCACCGCGGTCGCGACGAACACGACGACGCCGCCGATCACACCCATCGTGTGTCCCAGGACGACGTCGAACACGAACAGGACCGTGCCGGCGAACAGCAGCGCGCTCATGACGAGACAGGCGATGAGGATCCGGTTGCCGAAGCGCACGAGGTCGTGCTTCTGCCGCTGCCCGAACAGGAGGCGGTGGGTCGAGACCGCGCCCAGCGCCAGGATCGTGATGCCGGCCGCGAGGATGACGAGCACGAGGTAGATCGCGACCTCGCCGTCGTCGAGGATGCTGAAGCGCTGTTGGAACGGCAGCGTGAGCAGGAACCCGGCGAGGATCTGCGTGCCCGTCTGCACGATCCGCAGCTCCTGCTGCATGTCGCGCCAGTTCCGGTCGTACCGCTCCGACCGGGTCTCGTTGCGTGCCCGATCCGCGGCTCCGTCGTCGGTCGTGCTCATGGCCGACCAGGGTAGCCGAGGGGGAGCCCGCACCGGACGCAGCTGTGGGCGGTGCCGACCCGCGGTCAGGACGCGACGCGCGCCGTGACCTCCGCCACCGCCTCCAGGACGTCGTCGACCGTGACCGCCAGGAGGGCCGGGTCGGGCTCCGTCGCGAACACGTCACCCCGGCGGACGCTCGCGTCCGTCAGCACGACGTGCGGACCGGAGGCCGGCGGGCCCCACTCCTCCGGCGGCGCCGGGCCGAACAGCACGACGCTCGCCACGTGGTACGCCGACGCGAGGTGCGCGGCGCCCGTGTCGACGGTCACGACGACGTGCGCGGCGGCGATGACCGCGGCGAACTCCTGCAGGTCGAGCCGGCCCGCCAGCACGGCGGCCGGTGCCAGGCCGGCCCCCTCGGCGACGGCGGTGGCGCGGTCGACGTCGTCCGCGCCTCCCGTCACGACGACGTCGAGTCCCTGGGCCGCGAGCGCACGGGCGACCGCGGCGAACCGCTCGACCGGCCAGTGCCGCGCGCCGTAGAACGCGCCGACGTGCACGACGGCGGCGTCCCGGACCGCGGGCTCGAGGTCCGGGACGCGGATGTCGACCTCGTCCGGGTCGCCCTCGATCCCGAAGGCGCGGACGAGGCGGATCCACCGCTCCCGCTCGTGCATGCCGTCGAGCCAGGGCAGCCCGTCCTCGCCGTGCGCGGCGTGCTTGATGGTGTGCCGGGCCTCCAGGTGCGCGATGATCGCGCGGGACTCCCCGCCGGAGCCGTGCAGGTTCACCGCCACGTCGACGGTGCCGGGCGCGATCGGCATGTCGTGGTCGAGGCCCTGCTGCGCCAGGTGCACGTCGACCCCCGGCAGCAGCTCGACGATCGGGGCGAGCCACGCGGTGGTCGCGAGCGTCATGCGGTGCTCCGGGTAGGCGCGGCGCAGGGCGTGCAGCGCGGGCACGGCGATGAGGATGTCGCCGAGCTTGATCGCGCGGAGCACGACGAGCTCGGGGCGGCCGTCCGACGGCGGCAGGGCGGGGAGTGCGGGCACGGGTCGACGCTACCGGGCGTGACGGGCACCCGCCCGCGCCCCGCCTCGCTCGACGCGCCGGGCACGTGACGGGGACCGGTCGGACCGGGTACGAATCGGTGCATGAGTCTGCGCACGCACCGCCCCCCTCGCGCGGTCCTCTTCGACCGCGACGGCACCCTCGTGGTCGACGTGCCCTACAACACGGACCCGGACCTCGTGGAGCCGGTGCCGGGGGCCCGCCGCGCGGTCCAAGCGCTCCGTGCCGCGGGGGTCGCGGTCGGTGTCGTGACGAACCAGTCGGCGATCGCCCGGGGGACCGCCACGCGCGACCAGGTCGACGCGGTGAACGCCCGGGTGGACGAGCTCATCGGTCCGTTCGACGTGTGGGAGGTCTGCCCGCACGGTCCGGACGACGATTGCGACTGCCGGAAGCCCCGTCCGGGGATGGTCGTCAACGCCGCGGAACGCCTCGGCGTCGCGCCCGAGGAGTGCGTCGTCATCGGTGACATCGGCGCGGACATGGGCGCGGCGCGCAACGCGGGAGCGGCCGGCATCCTCGTTCCCACCGAGGTCACCCGGGCCGAGGAGATCGACGAGGCGGACGTCGCCACGGAGTCGCTCGTCGACGCGGTCGCGCTCGTGCTCCACTCGCTGCGCCACGGCCGCCAGGGTGACCTCGCCGCACGGGCGGAGCGCGCCGGGGCGGAGCGCGCGGCGGCAGAGCGTGCGGCGGCGGAACGCGCCGGGGCGGAGCGCGCGGCGGCGGAACGCGCCGGGACCGGGCGGTGACGCGCCGGGTCCTCGTCGTCCGGCTCGACAGCTTCGGGGACGTCCTCGTCGGCGGACCCGCGGTCCGGGCCGTCGCGGCGGCTCCGGACACCGAGGTGTGGATGCTCTGCGGCCCGCAGGGGGCTCCCGCGGGGCGGCTCCTGCCGGGCGTGGACGAGCTCCGGGTCTGGGCCTGTCCCTGGATCACCGAGACCGACCGGCCGGTCGACGCCGCGATGCTCGCCGAGTTCGACGCGATCGTCCAGGAGGCCCGGCCCGACGAGGCCATCGTCCTCACCTCGTTCCACCAGTCGCCCCTCCCGGTCGCGCTCCTCCTCCGCCTGGCGGGGGTCGCGAGGATCACCGGGGCGTCGGTCGACCACGCGGGGGCACTGCTCGACGTGCGACTCCGGCCCGGCGAGGACTTCCCCGAGGACCAGCCCGAACCCGAGCGTGCGCTGGAGATCGCCCGAGCGGCGGGGTACGCGCTGCCGGACGGGGACGACGGCCGGCTCGCGGTCGTCCACGACCCGGCGGACCTGCCCCCGGAGCTCGACGGGCTCGGACCGTACGTCGTGGTCCACCCCGGCGCGAGCGTCCCGGCGCGGTCGTGGCCGGTCGACCTGCACGCCGCGCTCGTGGAGCGGCTCGCCGCCCTCGGACACACCGTGGTCGTGACCGGCAGCCCGGGCGAGCGTGACCTCACGGCCGCCGCCGCAGGGGCCTCGGGCATCGACCTCGGGGGCCGGACGAGCCCGGCGGCACTGGCGTCGGTGCTCGCAGGCGCCGAGGTCGTCGTCGTCGGGAACACGGGTCCGGCCCACCTCGCCGCGGCCGTCGGGGTCCCGATCGTCAGTCTGTTCTCGCCGGTGGTGCCCGCGGTCCGGTGGGCGCCCTACGGCGTGCCCGTGGAACTGCTCGGCGACCAGCAGGCGCCCTGCCGACTGAGCCGCGCCCGCGAGTGTCCGGTGCCGGGACACCCGTGCCTCCGCTCCGTCGACCCGGAGGCCGTGGTCGCCGCGTGCGCGCGCCTCGCTGGCTGGGAACGGGGCACGTCCGGGGTACAACACTCCTGAGAAGCAGTCCCACCGGGAGGCGAGCAGCAGGAGGAGTGCGTATCGTCCGAATTCCCGGCGTTCCCTCAGCCGGGGACGGACGAGCAGGAGGTATGGCGTGCGGATCCTGGTGTGGCACGTGCACGGCGGCTGGATGGACGCGTTCGTCCGGGGCCAGCACGACTACCTGGTCCCCACCACCCCCGCCCGTGACGCCTGGGGCCTCGGTCGCGCCGACCGGCTCTGGCCCGAGAACGTCGTCGAGATCGCGCCGGAGGCCGTGCGCGACGCCGACGTCGACGTCGTCGTCCTGCAGCGCACCGAAGAGCTCGCCGAGGCCGAACGCCTGCTCGGTGCCCGTCTCGGCCGCGACGTCCCGGTGGTCTTCGTCGAGCACAACGCCCCGCGGGTCGACGTCCCCGCGTCCCTGCACCCACTGCGCGACCGGGACGACGTCCTCATCGCGCACGTCACGCACTTCAACGCCCTCATGTGGGACTGCGGCACGACCGCCACGACGGTGATCGAACACGGCGTCGTCGACCCCGGTCCGCGGTACACCGGCACGCTCGAGCGGTTCGGGGTCGTGGTCAACGAGCCCGTCCGCCGGACGCGCGTCGCCGGGACCGACCTCGTGCCGCGGTTCGCGGCGGTCGCCCCCGTCGACGCGTTCGGGATGGGCACCGAACAGCTCCCGGACGCCCTCGGACTCGGTCCGGACCGGCTCGGCGTGATGGGGGACGTCAAGCCCGACCCGATGCACACGCAGCTCGCCGAGCGCCGCGCCTACCTGCACCTCAACCGCTGGACCTCGCTCGGGCTGTCCCTGCTCGAGGCGATGCACATGGCGATGCCGGTGCTCGTCCTCGGCACGACCGAGGCGGCCCGTGCGGTCCCCGCCGAGGCCGGCGCGATCTCGACCGACGTCGAAGACCTCGTCGCCACCGCCCGACACCTGGTCGCCAACCCCGACGAGGCGCGTCGCCGCGGCCTCGTCGCCCGGGAGGCCGTGCTCGCGCGCCACTCCCTGGAGCGGTTCCTCGGCGACTGGGACGACCTCCTCAACGGCGTGCAGGAGCGTCACCTCGCAGCACACCACCGATCCGCACCGGCCCCGGCACCGCTCACCGACCTGGTCGGCGCAGCCCCGGTCGCCGATGGCACCGACGGAAGGAACCGCGCATGAAGATCGCCATGGTCTCGGAGCACGCCAGCCCGCTGGCCACGCTCGGGGGCGTCGACGCCGGCGGCCAGAACGTCCACGTCGCAGCCCTGTCCGGGGCGCTCGCCGACCGCGGGCACCAGGTGACGGTCTACACGCGGCGCGACGACGCGACCCTGCCGCGCCGGGTGTCGCTCCGCCCCGGTGTGGACGTCGTGCACGTCGACGCCGGGCCGGCCGAACGCCTGCCGAAGGACGACCTGCTCCAGTACATGGGGCAGTTCGCCTCGTTCCTCGTCGCCGCGTGGACCGTCGACCGCCCCGACATCGTGCACAGCCACTTCTGGATGTCCGGGCTCGCGGCCCTCGACGCAGCACAGCAGCTCGGTGCCCACAGCGACGGACCGCGCATCCCCGTCGTGCACACGTACCACGCGCTCGGCGTCGTGAAGCGCCGCCACCAGGGCTCGGCCGACACCAGCCCGAACGAGCGCGAGTGGCTCGAACCGGAGGTCGGGCGCCGCGCCGACCAGGTCATCGCGACGTGCTCCGACGAGGCGTTCGAGCTCAAGGCCCTCGGCATCCCGAACCGCAGCATCTCGGTGGTGCCCTGCGGGGTCGACGTCGACGCGTTCACGCCGGACGGCCTGACCGAGGTCCGCAGCCGACGGCACCGGGTCGTCACGGCCTCCCGGCTCGTGCAGCGCAAGGGCGTCGGCACGACGATCGACGCGCTCGCCCGCCTCGTGCACGCGGGCCGCGACGTCGAACTCGTCATCGTCGGTGGGGCGGGGACCGCCGGGGCCGACCTCGTGGACGACCCGGAGTACCAGCGCCTCGACGCCTTGGCCACCCGGCTCGGCGTGCGGGACCACGTGACCTTCCGCGGCCAGCTGTCCCAGCGCGAGATCCCGACCGTCCTCCGGAGCGCCGACGTCGTCGTGTGCGCCCCGTGGTACGAGCCGTTCGGGATCGTGCCGCTCGAGGCCATGGCCTGCGGCGTCCCGGTCGTCGCGTCGAGCGTCGGCGGCCTCATCGACACCGTCGTCGAGGATGCCACCGGCCTGCACGTGCCGCCGCGGGACGCCGCCGCGGTCGCCGAGGCCGTCGCCGCGATCCTCGACGACCCCGACCGTCGCGTGGCGTTCGGCCGCGCCGGCCGCGAGCGGGTCGAGTCCCGCTACTCGTGGGCGCGCATCGCCACCGACTCCGAGCGGGTGTACGACCGCATCACCGGTCGCCGTTCCACCCGTCCCGGACGTCGCCGTGCCGGTGCCGTCCCCACGCTCGACCCCGCCCCCCTGGGCACCGCCGGAAGGACCCTCCGATGACCATCGACCTGCCCGCCACCACCGCACGGCCGACGTCGGACGAGCCGGCCTCGAGCGCGTCGCTCGTCCTCGACCACATCGCCGCGTCCGTCCCGGTCATCGCGTCCCTCGCCGAGCACGGCGACCACATCGCGGCGTGGGCCGACGACCTCGCGTCGCGGCTCGGCCGGGGCCAGCGGCTCCTCGCGGCCGGCAACGGCGGCTCCGCGGCGGAGGCGCAGCACCTGACGAGCGAGCTCGTCGGCCGGTTCGACGGGGACCGTCCCGCCTTCAGTGCGATCTCGTTGCACGCCGAGTCCTCCGCGGTCACCGCGATCGGGAACGACTACGGCTACGAGCACGTCTTCGCCCGCCAGGTGCACGCGCACGCCCGCGCCGGCGACGTCCTCGTGCTGCTCTCGACGAGCGGCAAGAGCGAGAACCTGCTCAACGCAGCCCGTGCCGCCCGCTCGATCGGCGTCCGCACCTGGGCGATGACCGGGTCGCGCCCGAACCCCCTCGCCGAGGTCGTCGACGACGCGATCTGCATCGACGGGCCCTCCGCCAACGTGCAGGAGGCCCAGCTCGTCCTCGTGCACGCACTCTGCCGGGCCATGGAGCCCGCGCTCAAGGGACTCCGGGGAGGCCGCCGATGAACGCCCGCACGGACACCACCCACACGCGGATCGTCGTCGTCGGCGACACCCTGCTCGACGTCGACGTCACCGGGACCTCGGAGCGCCTCAGCCCCGACGCGCCCGTGCCCGTGCTCGACGTGCAGGACGAGGTCCGCCGCGCCGGTGGTGCCGGGCTCGTCGCGACCATGCTCGCGCGCGACGGCCACGACGTCACCCTCGTCACGGTGCTCGGCCAGGACGACCGGGGCGCCGAGCTCCGGGACGGCATGCCCGGAGTCCGCGTCGTCGCCGGGGACTCCGGCGTCGCGACCCCCGTCAAGACCCGCGTGCGTGTCGGCGACCACGCGCTCGTCCGCATCGACGAGGCCTGCGCGACGCCGCCCGTGCCGGATGTGACCGCGGACATGACCGCCGCGCTCGAGGGCGCCGACGCGATCGTCGTCGCCGACTACGGCCGTGGCCTCGCCGCCGCTCCCGCGCTCCGGGAGGCCCTGACCCGCGTCGCCGAGACCACCCCCGTCGTGTGGGACCCGCACCCGAAGGGTGCGCAGCCGGTCCCCGGCATCGCGGTCGCCACCCCGAACGCCGCGGAGGCCCGGGGCTTCTCCGGCGCGACCGGCTCCGGCGTGCCCTTCGCCACGGCCGCCGGCGAGCAGCTCGTCGCCGACTGGTCCGCCCACGCGGTCGCCGTCACGATGGGCGAGAAGGGCGCGTTGCTCCGCACCGACGCCGGCGACTCCCGCTTCGTCCCCGCGCCCTCCGTCATCTCGGGCGACCCCTGTGGCGCCGGTGATCGGCTCGCGGCCGGCGTCGCCGTCGCGCTGGCGCAGGGCGCCTCGACCGAGGACGCCGTCGCGGCGGGTGTCGCGGACGCCTCCGCCTACCTGGCCGCGGGCGGCGTCGCGTCGCTCCTCGCGCCTCCCGCACCGGTCACCGTGCCGGGCAGTGACCGGGACGCCATCCGGGTCGCCCACGACGTCCGCGCCGCGGGTGGCACCGTGGTCGCGACCGGTGGTTGCTTCGACCTGCTCCACGCCGGCCACGCCCGCACGCTGTCGGCCGCCCGAGCGCTGGGCGACTGCCTCGTGGTCTGCCTCAACTCGGACAGCTCCGTCCGCGGGCTCAAGGGCCCGGACCGGCCGATCATGACGCAGGAGGACCGCGTCGAGCTCCTCCTCGCGCTCGACTGCGTCGACGCCGTCATCGTGTTCGACGAGTCGACGCCCGACGAGGCCCTCCGCCGCTTCCAGCCCGACGTCTGGGCGAAGGGCGGTGACTACTCCGCCGACGAGCTCCCGGAGTCCCGGACCCTCGCCGAGTGGGGTGGCCGCGTCGTCACCGTGCCGTTCCACCCAGGACGCTCCACCACGCGGCTCGCCGCCGCCCTCGAACGCGTCGGGTAGCGCGAGCGCGCACCATCCCGACCACGTCCGGACGGGAGGCGCGGCAGCCGTCCGCAGCCGCGCCTCCCGTCCGACCGCAGAACCGAAAGGAACACCCATGCCCATCCCCACCACGCCCATCGGCCGCGTGCTCGTCACCGGCGGTGCGAGCGGCCTCGGTGCCGCCGTCGCCGCCGCCGTCGCCGAGGCGGGCGGCACCCCGATCGTGCTCGACCTGAAGACCGACGCGGTCCCGAGCGAGTGGGACAGCGTGGCCGTCGACGTCACCGACACCGCCGCCACCGAGCAGGCCGTGCGTGACGCCGCCGAGCGTCACGGTGGCCTCGACGCCGTCGTCACCGCCGCGGGCATCGACAAGCCGGCCCCGATCGGCGGCATCTCGTCCGGCGACTGGGAGCGCATCGTCGGCGTCAACCTGCTCGGCACCGCCGCGACCGTGCGAGCTGCCCTGCCCGCGCTCGAGGCCTCGAACGGCCGCGTCGTCATCATCTCGTCCTCGCTGGCGCTCAAGGGCGTCGGCGACGGCACCGCGTACTCCGCGTCGAAGTTCGGCGTCCGCGGGTTCTCCCAGGCGCTCGCGGCCGAGACCCGGGGCGTCGTCGGCGTGACGAACATCATCCCCGCGGGCATGCGCACCGCGTTCTTCGAGGGCCGCACCGAGCAGTACAAGCCGGGGCCGGACGCCAAGCTCATCGAGCCGGAGTACGTCGCGAACGCGATCATCTTCGCCCTGAGCCAGCCCGCCGGGTGCGAGATCCGCGAGCTCGCGATCATGCCGGCCGAGGAGCCCAGCTGGCCGTAGGCCTCCGGCCCGGCCTCCGGCCTCCGGCCTCGGCCTCCGGTTCCGCCGAGATCGCAGAACACGCCGTTCACCTTCCGAGGTGAGCGGCGTGTTCTGCGATCTCGACGGGGATCGTCGCGCTCGTGCAGAGGCGTTCTTCCGCGCGGAGGTCGAGCGCGTGCACTGACGGCGGGGTGCCGGGTCGACGTCACGTGCGGGAAACACGGGCGCGGGATGATCGTCGTCATGACTCCAGCCGAGCGTGGGGACGCCATCACGCCACAAGCGACCATCGGCCTCCCCGTCACCGTGTCCATCACCCGCCTCGTCGAACCCGCCCGCATCCCCGAGGTCACCCGCTGGGTCCAGTCGGGCGTGAACCTCGCGAACCGCTACCCGGGGTTCCTCGGGTCCGGATGGGTCCGCTCGCACGCGACCTCACGCGAGTGGCACATGCTCTACCGGTTCGCCGACCACACGACCCTGGCGACGTGGGAGAACTCGGACGACCGGCTCCGGTGGCTCGACGAGGGGCGCGACCTCGTCGTGGAGTCCCGGGTGGAGAAGCGCACGGGGATCGAGGGGTGGTTCGACGTGCCGCGCGATGCGCCGTCGGACAGCGCACCGCCCCGGTGGAAGCAGGCGGTGTCGATCTGGCTCGGGTTCTTCCCGGTGAACCTCGTGTTCACGCTGCTCGTGACCGCGTTCGTGCCGTTCTGGCCGACGTTCCCGACCGTGCCGAAGGTCCTGCTGACGACGCTCGTCCTCACGCCGGTCATGACGTTCTGGGTGCTGCCGTTCGTGACGCGGCTCATCCGCCCCTGGTTGCTCGCGCCGCGGCGCTGACGGCCGCCCCGTGATCGGGTGCGGTCGCCAGCAGGTCCGCGACGTCGGCGAGTACCACCTCGACCCCGACCTCGGCCACGAACGACGGGTCGTGCTCGCAGCGCTCCGCGGTCCAGCCGACCTGGGTGACGTCGACGCCGCACACGGGGCAGTGCGTCGTGAAGCTCATCTCGACCCGGTGGCGCCCCCGGTCGAACGGCGCCGCGTTGACGACGTTGCCGAACCAGAAGATCCCGACCGTGCGGGTGCCGACCGCGACCGCGAGGTGCCGCGGCCCCGAGTCGTCGGCGACCATGACGTCCGCGATCGCGAGTGTCCCCGGGAGCTCCCCGAGGCCGAGCACCCCCGCGAGGTCGACGATCTGCCCGGGGCTGTCCGGACCCGCGATGTCGGTGGCCGAGCGCGCGATGGTGATCGCGGCCTCCCGGTCCGACTCGTCGCCGACGACGATGACGACGTCGCCCTGGGCCATGCGGGCGGCCGCCACCGCGGCGAAGCGTTCCTCGGGCCAACGGCGCCGGGGGTCCGTCGCGCCGGGGTGGACCGCGACGACCCGGCGCCCGGCGAGCGGTGCGCCGATCGCGTCCTCGATCCGGGCGACGGCGGCCGCGCGCTCGTCGTCGGACACGTGGACGACGGGATCGAGCACGACGGGTGCGGCACCGGCGAGCCCGGCGACCTCGAGCGCCCGGAGCACCTCGTGCTGGTAGTAGACGTAGCGGACCCAGCGCTCGAGGACCTCGGCGTCCTCGGTCGCGGTGCCGACGGTGTGTCGTGCGCCGAGGCGCAGCAGGAACGGATTGGAGTTCCGGCCGCCGCCGTGCACCTGGACGGCGAGGTCGAAGCGCCCGTGCAGTCGGGCGGTGAACGCGTCGACCTCGGCGGGGTCGGACTCCCGCCCGGCGACCTCGCGGACACCCGGCGCCACGGGGAGCACCTCGACGGCGTCGATCGACGAGGGCCGGTCGGCGAGCAGCGCGGCGGCCATGGGCGTGCCGAGGAGGGTGATGCGGGCCTCCGGGTACGCGGCAGCGAGCGCGTCGATCGCCGGCATGGCGAACAGCAGGTCCCCGAGTCCACCGCCGCGCAGGACCGCGATCTCGCGCACGTCCTCGAACGCGGGCTGTGCTTGACCGATCGGGAACACCGGGCCTCCTCGTGGTGCGGCACGCCGGACGGCGCGCGGGTGCGTCCTCCTGTCTACCGGGAGGCGCTGGGTGGCGTTTCGCGCGCCGCGGTCACGTCGCCGGCGGGCGCCGCTCCCTGATCGAACCGCCCGATGCCGGTCGAACACCCGTGTTCCGCGGTTCGAACGGACGGGGCCGGTTCGAAGTGGCGCCGCGCGGTCAGGGCCGGAGGCCCGACACGAGCAGGTCGAGCAACCGCCCGACCTGCTCCTGGTCCTCCACGCCCGCGGTCGCGAGGAACACCCCGACCAGCGCGGCGGTGACGTCGTCGGCGGGGACCGCCGGGCGCAGGACGCCGAGGGCCGCCCCCGCGGCGAGGATCGTGGCGATCGCGGCGTTGACGCGCTCGCGGGTCCGGGCGCTCCCGACGGCATCGCGGAAGGCCCCGGCACGGAGGGTCTCGGCCATCCCGCGCTTCGTGACGACGAACGCGGCGTACCGGTCCATGAAGGTCCGCAGGGCGACGTCGGGCGTGTGGCGGGCGAGGAGTGGCTCGACGGTGGCGAGGACCGATGTGAGCTCGGTGTCGTAGACCGCGGCGACCAGGTCCTCGCGGGTCGGGAAGTGGCGGTAGAGCGTGCCGATCCCGACGCCGGCGGCGCGCGCGATCCCCTCGAGCGACGCGTCCTGGCCGGTGTCGGTGAAGGACGCGCGTGCGACCTCGATGATCCTGGCGCGGTTGCGCGCGGCATCGGCGCGCGGACGACGCGCGGGCGGGGGAGTGGACGACAAGCGGAGGTACCTCCGGATCAGTGGTAGCGTCGCGGCGACCGGAGGAGCCTCCGTTTCCGACGACGACAGGAGCCATGATGGCAGACCACACGACGATCCCCGGAGGGACGGCGACGCTCGCCGGGCGCGCGATCGCTCGCATCGGGTACGGCGCGATGGCGCTCGAACGGTTCGACGACGACCGGGAGGCCGGGGCAGCGTTCCTCCGTCACGCCGTCGAGCTCGGGGTGGACCACATCGACACTGCCGAGTTCTACGGCGACGGGGTCGCGAACGACGTCATCCGTCGGGCGATCGGGTCCTCGGACGCCGTGGCGGTCGTCAGCAAGGTGGGAGCGGTCCGCGTCGACGCGCCGATCCCGCTCGTGCTGGCGCAGCGACCGGAGGAACTCCGTGCGCAGGTCGAGGCGAACCTCCGCACGCTCGGACGCGATCGACTCGACGTCGTCAACCTCCGCCGCCCCGAGATCGGCCCCGGTCTCACCGTGCCGGACGAGGACCTCGTCGACCTCGACGACCAGCTGGCCGAGATGACCGCGATGCGCGACGAGGGGCTGATCGGCGGGATCGGGCTCAGCGCGGTGCGGATCGAGAGCCTCCGGCGGGCGCTCCCGGTCGGCGTGGTCTGCGTGCAGAACGCGTACTCCCTCGTCGCCCGCGAGTTCGAGGCGATGCTCACGCTCTGCGTCGCCGAGGACATCGCCTGGGTGCCGTTCTTCCCGCTCGGCAGCGGATTCCCCGGCCTGCCGAAGGTGACGGACGAACCCGCGGTGCAGCGGATCGCGGCCGAGCTGGGGGCCTCCCCGGCGCAGGTCGGCCTGGCCTGGCTGCTCGGGCACGCGCCGAACACGCTGCTGATCCCCGGAACGGCGAACGCCGACCACCTCGCGGAGAACCTGGCGGCGGGCGCGGTGGAGCTCACGGCCGAGCAGACCGCTGCCCTCGATGCGCTGGCGCCAGCGGCCGGCGCGCAGCGCTGACCGGACTCACGGGCGCGCGGCCGCACCGTGCGCGGGTGGACTCCCGCGCTCAGGGCGCGTCGAACAGCCGATCCAGACCGCCCTCGTCGTCCGCGAGGGCGAGGACCTCGTCACCCTCGTGCAGGACGGTGTCCCGCCGCAGCCGGATGAGCCGACCCTGCCGACGCACGACGCTGATCCAGCCGTCCTCGCCGTCGAGGAGCTCGTCGACGCGGCGACCGTCTGCCTCGGACCCGTGCTGGACGACATGGCGGTGCAGTCCCTCCGGTTCCGCCGTCAGACGCATGCCGACTGCGAAGGGCTCCGGCTCGCGCACCCGCATCGGGATGTGGAACCGCCGGGCGAAGAACGGGACGAGACCGCCCTGCAGCACCACCGAGCACACCACCACGACGAAGATGATGCCGAACAGCCGGTCCGCGTGTGCCACGCCCGAGGCGAGGATCGAGAGTCCGAGCAGGATCGGCACGGCCCCCTTGAGTCCCGCCCACAGCACGAATGCGCGCTCACCCCACCGCAGGCGCAGGGGGATGCTCAGCGCACCGACGAACAGCGGCCGGACGACGAGGATCAACAGGGCCGCGATGAGGAGCCCCGGCAGGAGGACATCGGGTCGGACGACCGCGGCCACGTCGGTGCTCAGGCCGAGCAGGGTGAACACGACGATCTCCGCCAGGTTCGAGAACCCCGAGCTGAACCGGTCGATCTCGCGCTTGAACGGCGCGCGGACGTCGCCGATCAGGATGCCGGCGAGGAACACGGCGAGGAACCCGGACCCGTGCAGGAGCGTGCCCACCGCGTAGAGCACGACCGCGAATGCGAGTGTCCAGATCGAGTGCAGCGCCTCGTTCGGCAACGCGAGGCGCTGCAGGGCCCACCGGAGCGTCAGGCCGCCGAGGACGCCCACGGCCGTGCCGATCAGGAGTTGCAGCACGAACGTCAGGAGGCCCTGGGTCACCGCGTCGAGGCCGGCACCGGTCGCGGCGAGGAGGCTGACCATCAACGCGATGCCGACCGGGTCGTTCGCGCCGGACTCACCCTCGAGAATCGTGCCGGAGCGGCCCGAGATCTCGCGCTTGCCGAGCACGGAGAACACGACCGCGGGATCGGTGGGGGCGAGTGCGGCCCCGAGCAGCAACGACTGCTGCCACGGGAGCTCGAGCAGGAGGTGTCCAGCGAGCGCGACCCCCGCCGCGGTCACGGCGGTCCCCGCGACCCCGAGCCAGGTGATGGGGCCGAGCGAGTTCCGGAACCGGGACCAGCCGATGTGCATGCCGCCGTCGAAGAGGATGAAGACCAGCGCGACGCTGACGACGTGTTCGTCGAGCACGCGCGGAACGGTCTCGAGCACGGGGAAGAAGGACGACGCCGCGACCGCGGCGATGAGGAACAGCGCGGGCGACGGGACGCGGATGAGGGTGCTGAGGCGACTCGAGACGACGGCCGCGACCGCGGCGAGTCCGGCGAGCCCGACCGCCAGGGTGAACGCGTCGTCCGCGCTCACGGGCAGCGCTCGGCTCGTGGGGCGAGTGACATGGGATCTCCTCGGGAGGGTCGGTCGACGGATCGCCGACCAGTCTTCCCGGCACACCTCACGCGAACGCCCGTCCACCGTACTCCTCGCCCGCGCACCCGCCGGATGCGGACTCCAGGGCGGGCCGTGGTCGGGGGACAGGCGAGCCGAAGGGAGGCCGCGATGGCGGACAGTCCCGGGACGGAGGAGCAGTGTGGGTACGTGCGGACCGATGCCCGCGCGCGTCGACGATGACGGAACGCCCATGACCGTGCCCTCGGCCGGTCGTCCCCCTGACAGAGGAGCACCCTTGGCCCTGGACACCGCGATCGCCCCCTCCGAGCCCACCGTCGAGGACAGCCTCGCGCCCCGCGTGATCGAGGTGACCAACCCGCGCGACGGCAGCACCGCCTCCCGGGTCGAGGTCGCGAGCCCGGCGGAGATCGAGCAGGCGGTCGTGCGGGCGCGGACGGCGTTCGCGACCTGGTCCCGCACGGCGCCGGGGCAGCGTGGGGCGGTCCTCAAGGCCGCAGCGCTGCACCTGCAGGAGCGTGCCGAGGAACTCGCGGCGCTCAACACCCGCGAGACCGGCAAGGTCCCCGGCGACGCCCTCGGCGGTGTGCAGGCCGGCATCGACACGCTGATCCAGTACGCGGAGCTCGGCCCGCTGCACCGTGGCGAGGTCCTGCGGGGCTCGTTCGGCGCGACGGACACCGCCAAGCCGCACCCCCGCGGCGTGGTCCTCGCGCTGACGCCCTGGAACGACCCGGTCGCCGTCGCGTGCGGGATCCTCGGTGCCGCGATCGTCTCCGGTGACACCGTCGTGCACAAGGGGAGCGAGCGCTGCCCGGCCACGGCGGCCCTCCTCAACGAGATCCTGGCCGAGGCGCTGCCCGAGGGCGTCCTCGTCGGCATCACGGGTGACGCGGCGACGGGGGAGGCGCTGCTCGCCGAGCCCGGCATCGACGTCTACGCGCACGTCGGCTCGACCGCGACGGGTGACGTCCTCGCCGAGATGGCCCTGCGCACCCGCGCCCACGTCATCCGCGAGAACGGCGGGAACGACGCGCTCGTGGTCGATGCCGACGTCGACCCGGCGTGGGCCGCCGGTCAGGCCGCGCTCGGCGCGTTCGCCAACACCGGCCAGATCTGCACGAGCGTCGAGCGCGTGTACGTCCTCCGCGAGGTCGCGGACGCGTTCGTCACCGCGCTCGTCGCCGAGGCCGAGGCGAAGACCGCCGCCGACGCCGACGGCTACGGCCCCCTGGTCGACGAGCGGATGCGCAACGTGGTCCAGTCGCACGTCGACGACGCGGTCGCCAAGGGCGCCCGGGTCCTCACCGGCGGCAGCATCCCCGACGGCGCCGGCACGTTCTACCCCGCGACGGTGCTCGTCGACTGCACGCCCGACATGCTCGTCATGCACGAGGAGACCTTCGGCCCGATCGCGCCCGTGCAGGTCGTCGACGACTTCGACGAGGCACTGCGCCTCGCCGCCGACGACCGCTACGGCCTCGCCGCGACGGTCCTGACGAACGACATGGAGCACGCGCTCCGCGCCGGCGACGAGCTCCCGGTCGGCACCGTCAAGGTGAACGCCGTGTTCGGAGGCGCTCCGGGCGGCAGCGCCCAGCCGCGTGGTGCGTCGGGTGCCGGCTTCGGGTACGGCCCGCACCTGCTCGACGAGATGACGACGACCACGGTCGTGCACCTCGAATCGGCGCCGCGCCGGAGCGACCGGTGAGTGGGGACCTCCGCGTCGTCCGGGAGGTCGTGGACCGCACCCGGGACCGGCGACCGCTCGTCGTCGTGGTCGGGGACGTCATCCTCGACCGCTGGAGCGTCGGTGAGGCCGAGCGGGTGAGCCGGGAGGCCCCGGCGCCCGTCGTGCGCGTCACCGAGGTCATCGACGTGCCCGGTGGTGCCGCGAACACCGCCGTGAACGCGCGGGCGCTCGGCGCGGAGGTCCGCATGGTCGGCCTGATCGGCGACGACGAGGCCGGGAGGATCCTCCGCGCCCGGCTGGCGGCCGACGGCGTCGACGTGTCCGGTCTGGTGCCCGTCTCGCACGGCGTCACGACCTCGAAGGCCCGGGTCGTCGGCGGCGACCGGATCCTCGTCCGCGTCGACGAGATCGCCGATCCCCCGACCGAGCAGGACACGATCGCCCTCGCCCGGGCCGTGACCGCCGGCATCCGCGGTGCCGACGCGGTCGTGGTGTGTGACTACGGGCTCGGGACGACCCCGGAGGCCGTGGTCCCCGCGGTGCTGCGCGACCGTCCGGCCGCCGTGGTCGTCGACGCGCACGACCTCGGCCGCTGGCACGACCTGCACCCCGACCTCGTGACGCCGAACTGTGGCGAGGCCGAGCAGCTCCTCGGCCGTTCCCTCGGGCAGGGGTCCGCACGCTCCGCGGTCGTCGAGGGCCTCCGCGACGCCGTCCTCGCCGCGAGCGGTGCCCGGAACGCCATCGTCACGCTCGACAAGGACGGCACCGTGCTGCTGCCCGGCGACAGCGCCGCCGACACCACCCCGGTCCGCACCCGAGCGACGCCGGCGTCCGAGCAGCAGGCGTCCGGCGCCGGCGACACGTTCTGCGCCGCCGTGTCCGTCGCGCTCGCCACGGGGACGCCCCTCGCCGACGCCGCCCGGTTCGCCCAGGCCGCCGCCGACGTCGTCGTCCGCGAGGCCGGCACCTCGATCTGCACCGCCGAGGCTTTGGTCGCCTCGGTCTCCGCCCCTGCCGACACGATCGTCGACCACGACGACCTGGCGGACGCGGTCGCCGCCGCCCGGGCCGCGGGCCGCCGCGTCGTGTTCACGAACGGCTGCTTCGACGTCGTGCACCGCGGTCACACCTCGTACCTGCGACAGGCCCGCGAGCTCGGCGACCTGCTCGTCGTCGCGGTGAACGACGACGACTCGGTCCGCCGGCTCAAGGGGCCGGAGCGGCCCATCAACACGGCGGAGGACCGCGCGGGCGTCCTCGCGGCCCTCGCGTCGGTCGACCTGGTCACCGTGTTCCCGACCGACACCCCCGTGCCGCTCATCGAGCGCTTGCAGCCCGACGTCTACGTCAAGGGCGGCGACTACTCGCCCGAGATGCTCACCGAGACCGAGGTCGTCCGTGCCTACGGTGGCGAGGTCGTCATGGTCGACTACGTCGCCGAGCACTCGACGACCGACGTCGTCCGCCGCATCCGCGAGTCCGCGCGAGCGGCCGCCGAGCGCGCCGCGGGCGAGACGGTCACCGACGCGGACGACGCCACCACGGCGACGGAGGCGACCCCGTGACGGCCGCACGCTGGTCGGGCGAGTGGGGACGGGCCTCCCGGCCGGCACCGGAGCCCGTGGTCGACGTGCTCGTGCCGACCGCCGGACGGGTCACCGAGCTCGCCACGACGCTCGCCGGGCTCGCCGGGCAGGACGAGCCGACGTTCCGGCTCGTCCTCAGCGACCAGTCGGTCGACGGTGCGCCGCTCGCCGACCCGAGCGTGCAGGCGATGCTCCGCGTCCTGGAGGCCCAGGGCCGCCAGCCGCTCGTCCTGCGGCACCCCGAGCGGCACGGGCTCGCCGAGCACCGGCAGTTCCTGCTCGAGCACGCGACCGCGCCGTACGTGCTGTTCCTCGACGACGACGTGTGGCTCGAGCGCGACTCGATCGCCCGCATGCTCGACGCGATCCGGCAGCTCGGCTGCGGGTTCGTCGGGTCCGCGGTGCAGGGGCTGTCGTACCTCGACGACCGGCGACCGCACCAGCAGACGACGTTCGAGCGGTGGGACGGGCCCGTCGTGCCGGAGGTCATCCGGCGCGGCACGCCCGGCCACGACCGGTGGCAGCTCCACAACGCCGCGAACCTCGCCCACATCGCCGCGGACCTCGACGTCCCGCACGGCGGATGGGTGCCCTACCGGGTCGCGTGGGTGGGCGCGTGCGTGCTGTACGACCGCGCGGTGCTCCTCGACGCGGGCGGGTTCGACTTCTGGCGGGAACTCCCGACGGGCCACGCGGGCGAGGACGTCGTCGCGCAGTGGCGCGTGATGGAGCGCGCGGGCGGCGTCGGCATCGTGCCGTCGGGCGCCGTGCACCTCGAGTCCCCGACGACCGTGACGGACCGGTCGGTCGACGCGCCGGACGTCCTCCTCCCCCCGATCGACGCCGAGCAGGCGCTCGGCGTCGGACGACGGGAGCCCTGAGCCGCACCCGGTCCCTCCCGGGTGACGAACGGGTGGTCGTCCGACCATCCGGTGGAACGAACGACGAGGAGAACCCCATGGCAACGCCGAACCCGATCCAGATCCAGAAGTTCCTGAGCGGGATCGACTACCCCGCCTCGAAGGACACCATCGTCTCGACGGCCGAGAAGGAGGGCGCCGACGACGACGTGCTCAACGCCCTCAAGCAGATCCCGGACCAGGAGTACGACGCGCCGACCGCCGTGTCGAGCGCGGTGTCGGACGTCGACTGAGGCCGGTCCGCTCCGCGAGGGTGCACGACGCGCCGCTGCCGCTCATGGCGTGCGGCGGGTCGTGCACCCTCGTCGTGTCGGTGGTGGCGGGTTGTGCACCCTCGTCGCGCCGTGGTCGTCGGGCGCAGTACCGTCGGACCCATGGACCGGACCGACGACCGCACCGAGGAGCTCGCGGAGCGCCTCCGGGCGGCGATCGGGACGCTCGTCCGCATCGGTCGGGGTCGCGCCGACACGCTCTCGCCGGCCCACGCGGCCACCCTGGGTCACCTCGACCGTGAGGGTCCGATGACGACGGCCGACCTGGCGCGGCGCCGCGGCGTCCGCCACCAGGGCCAGAGCCGTACCGTCATCGAACTGGAGGCCCTGGGTCACGTCGCGCGCACCGCCAGCGCGACCGATGCGCGTGCGTCGGTCATCGGCATCACGGAAGCCGGACGGCTCGCGCTCACCGCGGACCGTCGGGCAAGGACGTCGTGGATGGCACGGGCGATCGACGCCGAGCTCGACCCGGACGAGCGGGCTGCGCTCGAGCGGATGCCCGAACTCCTCGCCCGCATCGCGCAGCACACCGACGGCTGACCTGCACCGCCCGCCTCCCCTCTGCGAGATCGCAGTCGTCGCCGCTTGGACGGTTGCCAGAACGGCGACGACTGCGATCTCGCGGGAGGAAGGTGTACAACATGGTTGTACACTTGACCGACGCCAACGACCAGGAGGACCCATGCGGCTCACGAAGTACAACCACGCGACCGTCGTGCTCGAGCAGGACGACGTGACGATCGTCATCGATCCCGGGACGTTCACGCCCGAGTCCGCCGAGCTCGTGCGTGGCGCGACGGCGGTGCTCGTCACGCACGAGCACTTCGACCACCTCGACACCGACGCCCTCCGCGCCGGACTCGACGCCGCCCCGGAGCTCCGCGCCTACGTGCCCGAGGGTGTCGCGGACCAGGTCGGCGGCGACCACGACGGCCGGGTCGTGACGGTCGGCGCGGGCGACACGTTCACCGTGGGCACCGTCGAGGTGCGGGTGTTCGGCGAGACCCACGCCGTCATCCACCCGGACATCCCGACGATCCCGAACGTCGGGTACCTCGTCGACGGCATCGTCTTCCACCCGGGCGACGCCTACCTCGTGCCCGGGGTCGCCGTGCCGACGCTGCTCATGCCGACGAGCGGCCCGTGGTCGCACATGCGGGAGGCCGTCGACTACGTCCGCGAGGTCCGTCCCGAGCGCGCCATCCAGATCCACGAGCTGCTCCTCAGCGAGCCCGGGCAGCAGTCGACCGTGCAGTTCCTCGGTGCGGACGGCCTCGGCGGCGTGCCGATGTCGATCCTCCCGGTCGGCGAGTCGGTCGAACTCTGACCGGGGGACGACGAGCCTGAGGACACTGACGACAGGGACGACGGTCGAGGAGTTGGCTCGGAGCATGACCGACGACCCCACGACCGCCGTCCTCTTCGACATCGACGGCACGCTCGCCGACTCGAACTACCCCCACGTGGACGCCTGGTGGCGTGCCTTCCACGCCGCGGGGCAGCCCGTCGACGCCTGGCGCATCCACCGCTGCATCGGCATGGACTCGTCGAGCCTCCTCGAAGAGCTCGTGGGCTCCGCGGACTCGGACGTCGCGAAGCAGGCGAAGGAGTTCCACACGGCGTACTACCGGGAACACTTCCAGGAGCTCCACATCCTGCCCGGCGTGCACGACCTGCTCGAGGAGGTCGCCCGCCGCGGGCACAAGGTCGTCCTCGCGACGAGCGCGCCCGAGGCCGAGCTCGCCATCCTCCGCGAGCTCCTGCAGATCGAGGACACGATCGAGGTCGTGACGAGCGGCGGTGACGTCGAGCAGGCGAAGCCGGACCCCGGGATCATCCAGCTCGCGCTCGAGCGCTCCGGGGCCGATCCCGACCACGCGATCATGGTCGGGGACTCCAAGTGGGACGTCATCGCCGCGGGCCGGGCCGGCGTCGCCGCGATCGGCGTGCTGTCCGGCGGCATCTCCGAGGCGGAGCTCCGTGAGGCCGGGGCCGTGGCGGTGTTCGACGACCCGGCCGCGATCCTCGCCGGGATCGACGACAGCCCCATCGGACAGCTGGGGGCGTGACGACGTGACCGATGTCGACGCAACGCCGTACCCGGACGACCAGGACCCCATCGACGCGACCTCCCTCGCGGGACGCGCGGACCGCATCCTCGACCCGGGGGCTGACGACGTCGCCGTGACCCGGTCGGAGGAGCGACTCGTCGTGCGCACGGATGCCGTGCCGGTGCGCCGTGTGCGGATCCGGAAGGTGATCGTGTCCGAGGAGCGGACCGTCACCGTCACCGTGCGGCGTGAGGAACTCCGTGTGGAGGAGGAGCCGCTCGACGGGACCGACGTCGTCGACCCGGGCACGGTCCTCCCGATCGGCTCGGCCGACGCACTCGAGCTGGTGTTGCACGAGGAGCAGGTGGAGGTCGTCACCCGCGTCGTCCCCGTGGAGCGCGTGCGCGTGGTCACGGACGTGGTGACCGAGCAGCGGTCACTCACCGAGACCGTCGGGCACGAGGAGGTCGACGTCGTCGACGAGGACCTGACCGACCGGCACTGAGCGGCGTGCGGGTCGGGAGGGCCGCCCGCACCTGCGAGGATGGTCCGTCGTGATCACCATCGAACGCGTCGCGTGGGAGGACCCGCGGGCCGTCGCGCTCCGCGCCGCCATGGACGACGACATGCACGCCCGGTACGGGGTCGGTGACGGCACCGAGGACCCGGCGCGCGCCGCCGAGCGGGAGCGTGCCCTCCACGTCGACCCAGAGACGGTCGTCACGGCGATCCTCGCGGTCGACGAGCGCGGCGAGGCCGTCGGGCACATCGCGGTGCGGTGGCTCGGGGACGAGCTCGAGCTCAAGCGCTTGATCGTGCTCGCGGCGGCGCGCGGGCAGGGTGCCGCCACGGCCCTCCTGGCCGAGTCGGAGGCCGTGGGGCGCGAGGTCGGCGCACACCGGCTCGTCCTGCAGACCGGTGACAAGCAGCCCGAGGCGGTCGCCCTGTACGACAAGACCGGCTGGCGTCGGATCCCGATCTACTGGGGTCCGTACGCGCGCACGATGCCGTTCTCGATCTGCTTCGACAAGCAGCTGGACTGAGGACGGCCATGCCCCAGAAGATCATCCTCGACTGCGACCCGGGCCACGACGACGCCGTGGCGATCCTGCTCGCCCACGGCAGCCCGGAGATCGAGCTGCTCGCCGTGACCACCGTCGTCGGCAACCAGACGCTCGCCAAGGTGACGCGGAACGCGCTCGCCGTCGCGCGGATCGCCGGGATCACCGACGTGCCGTTCGCGGCGGGCGCGGACCGGCCGCTCGTCCGGACCATCGAGCACGCCGCGGACATCCACGGGGAGTCCGGGCTCGACGGGCCCGTCCTCCCCGAACCGTCGATCGAGCTCGACCCCCGGCACGCCGTCGATCTCATCATCGACACAGTCATGGCGCACGAGCCGGGCACGATCACGCTCGTGCCGGTCGGTGGTCTGACGAACATCGCGCTCGCCGTCCGCAAGGAGCCGCGGATCGTCGAGCGGGTCCAGCGGGTCGTCCTCATGGGCGGCGGCGTCCACGTCGGCAACATGACCCCCGTCGCCGAGTTCAACATCGCGATCGACCCCGAGGCCGCGCAGATCGTGTTCACGGCGGGCTGGGACGTCGTCATGGTCGGGCTCGACCTCACCCACCAGGCGCTCGCGACCCCCGACATCGTCGCGCGCATCGCGGCACTCGGCACCGGGCCGGCTCGGTTCGTCGACGAGCTCACGGGGTTCTTCGCCGACGCGTACCGCGACGTGCAGGGGTTCGACGCCCCGCCCGTGCACGACCCCTGCGCGGTCGCGCACGTCATCGACCCGACGATCGTCCGGGCCGTGCGGATGCCCATCGCCGTCGAGACCACCGGTACCCTGACCACCGGCATGACCGTCGCCGACCTCCGGGCGCCCGCGCCCGAGGACTGCCGGACTTCCGCCGCGCTTGAGCTCGACCGCGACCGGTTCTGGGACCTCGTCGTCGACGCGCTCGAGCGGATCGGCGAGGGCGGCGTGGGGGCCGCGGACCCGGTCGCCGTCGCCGACGGGATCGACGCGTGACGGGCCTCCCGGCCGACGGGGCGGACACGGTCGGCACCGCTGCTCCGGATCGGGACGTCCTGGAGGCCCGCGGCCGCGTCGTCGTGGTCGGCTCGCTCAACGCGGACCTGGTCGTCCGGACCGCGCGGTTCCCCCGCGCGGGCGAGACCCTGCGCGGCGAGGACCTGCGGATCCTGCCCGGCGGCAAGAGCGCCAACCAGGCCGTCGCGGCCGGTCGGCTCGGCGGCGACGTCGCCCTCGTCGGCGCCGTGGGCGACGACGCGAACGGCCAGCTCCTGCGCGGTGCCGTGGCCGACGCCGGCGTGGACGTCGCCGGTGTGCGCGTGCTCGAGGGCAGCGCGACCGGCACCGCGGTCATCACCGTGGACGCCGCCGGCGAGAACACCATCGTCGTCTCGCCCGGGGCGAACGGGCGGCTGTCCGCCGCCGACGTCGACGCCGCCCACGGGGCGTTCGCGGCCGCGGCCGTGCTCGGACTCTGCCTCGAGGTCGACATGGAGGTCGTACTCGCGGCCGCCCGCCGTGCCCACGCCGCCGGGACCACCGTCGTGACGAACCTGTCGCCGTTCGGGCCCGTGCCCGAGGAACTCCTCGCACTGACCGACGTGCTGCTCGTCAACGAGCACGAGGCCGCGCAGCTCGTGACGCCAGCGGGAGGCACCGCGGCGGACGCGGGGGCGGACGGCGGTGCGACGGACGGCGGTGCGGAGGAGGTCGGGCGGCTCGCGGGCCTCCTGGCCGAGCGCGGGGTCGACCGCGCGGTCGTGACGACCGGGAGCGCCGGGTGCGTCGTGCTCGACCGCGGCGCGGAGCCCGTCCGCGTGCCGTCCGTCCGCGTCGACCCCGTCGACACGACGGGCTGTGGCGACGCGTTCACCGGCGCACTGGCGATGCGGCTGGCGGCCGGAGACGACCTCGTGACCGCTGCTCGGTTCGCGGTCGTGGTCGGCGCGTTCGCCGCCACCCGGCTCGGCGCGCAGTCGTCGTACCCGACAGCGAAGGAGCTCGACGCGTTCCTGGCCGACCACGCCTGAGGTCGCGTTGTCCCCCGGGCGCTCAGGCGGCCCCAGCCGGTTCGCGTAGACGAGCGGCATGACATCCAGGTTCCGAGGACAGGTCGTCGTGGTCACCGGGGCGTCGAGCGGTATCGGCCGCGCGACCGCCCACGCCTTCGCCGAGGCCGGCGCACACGTCGTGCTCGCCGCTCGGGGACGCGAGAGCCTGGAGGCCGCGGCCGAGGAGTGCCGGGGTCGCGGAGCCGAGGCGCTCGCCGTGCCCACCGACGTGTCCGACGCCGAGCAGGTCCGGGCGCTCGTCGCGGCGACCATCGCCCGGTTCGGACACATCGACGTGTTCGTCGGGAACGCCGCGCTGTTCGCGTACGGATTGTTCGAGCAGGTGCCGGACGACGCGTTCCGCCGGGTGGTCGAGACGAACCTGTTCGGGCACGTCAACGGGATCCGGGCGGTGCTCCCGCACTTCCGGGAGCGCGGACGGGGGACCTACGTGCTCGTCGGGTCGATCCAGTCGCTCCTGTCCGCGCCCTACCAGTCGGCGTACGTGACGAGCAAGCACGCGGCGCTCGGCCTGGCGGACGTCCTCGGCGACGAGTTCCGCGGGACCGACATCCACTTCCCGATGGTGCTGCCCTCGACGATCGACACGCCGATCTACCAGCACGGCGCGAACTACACGAACCAGAACTCGCACCCGATGCCGCCGGTCGTCAGTCCGCAGCGCGTGGCCAAGGCGATCATGCGGGCCGTCGTGCACCCGAAGCGGAACACCTACGTTGGGCTCGCGCAGGCCGCCCTCGTGCCGCTCGAGTTCGCGCTGCCGCCGCTGTTCCACGCGATCACGCGCCCGGCCGTCGAGATCTTCGCGCTCCGTGGGCACGGCGCCCCGAGCGACGGCAACCTCTACGGTCCCGACGACGCGTCGAACGCCACCGACGGCGGATGGCGCGCGAGTGCCCGGCGGAAGTGGGTGCCCGTCGTGCTCGGCGCCGCTGCCGTCGGGGTCGTCGCGCTCGCGGGCGGTCGTTCGCGGCGCTGACGGCGGAGCCCTCTCACGACGCTGGTAGCGCCGGCCCCTGACCCTGGTGTTGGACGCGGTCAGCCCCGACTTGCAGGTGGGGTCGTACCTGGTGGACGGGATCGGGAACCCGGTCGGGATCCTCACCGACGACGGCCAGCGGGCCTTCGCGGTCTCGTTCGACCTCTACGGGAACCGGACCGTCGTCAGCGGCGGCACGTCCCCGTGGTTCGAGTACCTGCCCTTCGGATACAAGTCGGGGATCCGCATCACCGGCGACGGACTCGTGAAGTCCGGCCTCCGCTGGTACCTCCCGGTCGCGGGCGGGTGGACGCAGGAAGACACCCTTGACGCACCCCTCGACCCCAGCAACGCCAACCGATACGCCTACACCGGGGATGATCCCCTCAATGATGCGGATTTGAGTGGACAGTTTGCCTTCACTGGAGGAGTCACAGGGTGCTACTGGGCGTGCCTCACCTTAGGTTTCGAAGCGGATACTCACGGCGACGTTGCTATCACCGGCAGCATCGGGATCGGTTCTCCCGGCCTCTCCGCCTCAGGAGGAGCAACCAGCGGCAGTGTTGGAACCGGAGGCGGCTTCAGTTGCTCCTGTTCGGCAGGCATCGGAAGCGTGGGCGTGTCCGACAGCGGCGACGTGTCAGCGTCGTTTGGCTCAAGTTACTCCACCGGTTTCTGCGACGTGGAGTACGGGGGTAGCGTGCAAGTAGCGGGTTGAACGCTTGTCGCTACCACAAACGGAGAATCATGTATAGTGGACACGGAACCAACATCATCACTACCGCTATCATCATTGTGATTGCAATCGGTATCGTTGTATACTTTGTTTCTGGTATGCGCAGGAAGAAGTAAGCGAGTGGCGGTGGTTACCCTATTCTTTTTGGCCGGAGCCACAATATTCGTTCCGGTCGTAATCTACTACTTGGTCGATTACAGGAGAACGGGAGTTTTCGCTCGAGTGAAAATGCCATGGATGGTGATTGGCCTCATCGGGGGGTTGCTTGCAGTCAGCAGCGTAGCCGTTGGCTCTTTTCTCGCACGGTGATCTTGAGCATGTGGTGAAATCGACCCGCAATGGAGCGGGAGCGGGTGCGCCAGTCATCAAGGTCCCGTGAATGCGTGCGGGTTCGTCGAATCACGACTGCGTTAGCCCGTGGCTCGACAGGATCGAGCAAGCGAAGCCGACCGATGCGAGCAAGGCCAATGACAGCAGCAGGCTGCAGCTGGCGACGGACAACCTCACCGGGCAGAGCACGCGGTACGGGTACACGGCGGGGCGGCTGACCAGCGCCACCCAGGCGGGTGGCAGCAGCAACGTGACCTGGACGTACTCGTGCAACAGCAACGGGGACCGTACCGGTGCCGCGGAGACGGGGAGCGCGACGTCGGCGCAGAACCTGACATACAACGCGGCGAACCAGATCACCTCGAGCGGGTACACGTACGACGCGGCGGGAAACCTGACCGCATCACCGGGGGTGACGTACACGTACAACGGGGCGGAGCAGATGACCAGTTCCACCATGGGTGGGAAGACCACCACGTACACCTACGCCGGTGCGGACCAGAACGAGCTGCTCAGCCAGACCACACCGGGTGGGGACTCGTACACGTACGTGTACGGCAAGAGCGGGCAGCTGCAGTCCCAGACCAGCAGCGGGCTGACGTCGTTCTTCTTCGACGACCCGACCACGGGGCAGGTCCTCGACGCGGTCAGCCCGGATCTGCAGGTGGGGTTGTACCTGGTGGACGGGATCGGGAACCCGGTCGGGGTCCTCAGCGACGACGGCCAGCGCGCCTACACGGTGTCGTTCGACCCGTACGGGAACCGGACCGTCGTCAGCGGCGGCGCGTCCCCGTGGTTCGAGTACCTGCCCTTTGGCTACAAGTCCGGGATCCGGATCACCGGCGACGGGCTCGTGAAGTTCGGCCTCCGCTGGTATCTCCCGGTCGCGGGCGGGTGGACGCAGGAGGACACCCTCGACCCCTCGACCCCAGCAACGCGAAACGTTACTCGTATGCTGGGGACGATCCGATCAATAATTCGGACCCGAACGGGCGCCTCGACAAGAGCGACTACGCCGCATCCGTCGACGCAGGGCTTACAATCATCGCCGGAGGTGTGTTCGGACTTATGGGAGCAGCGTACGGCGGCATTCTCGGTGGAGCGGTTGGCTTCGCGGTTGGTGGCTATGTAGCGGACAAGACAACGGACCTCCTATTTGGAACAAGCCAAGATTATACCGGGGACTTTCTTCAAAACCTCTTGACTCACGCGGTTCCAGATGTCTGATCCGTCCGCCAGATTCACGAAGAGACGCAAACTCGTCGGCTCGATCCTTGTGGGTTCGGGACTAGTTGCCGGCATCATCACTTTCGGACTACACCGGAGCTTCTCGCTAGATGTGTTTGCCTTCGCATTCGGGGCTTCCCTATGCGCAGCCTTCACTGGGCTCATGCTCATCCTGCGGTCTGATGCGTCTTATCGAAACCTGCCTTGGTGGCGCCGCTGAGGGACCGATCGCTCAGCTTCAGCTGGGTGCTAAGCACGCCTCGCTGGCCTCGTTCACTCCTCGTCTGCGTACCTGGTGGACGGGATCGGGAACCCCGGTCGGGGTCCTCAGCGACGACGGCCAGCGCGCCTACACGGTGTCGTTCGACCCGTACGGGAACCGGACCGTCGTCAGCGGTGGCGCGTCCCCGTGGTTCGAGTACCTGCCCTTTGGCTACAAGTCCGGGATCCGGATCACCGGCGACGGGCTCGTGAAGTTCGGCCTCCGCTGGTATCTCCCGGTCGCGGGCGGGTGGACGCAGGAGGACACCCTCGACCCCTCGACCCCAGCAACGCGAAACGTTACTCGTATGCTGGGGACGATCCGATCAATAATTCGGACCCGAACGGGCGCCTCGACAAGAGCGACTACGCCGCATCCGTCGACGCAGGGCTTACAATCATCGCCGGAGGTGTGTTCGGACTTATGGGAGCAGCGTACGGCGGCATTCTCGGTGGAGCGGTTGGCTTCGCGGTTGGTGGCTATGTAGCGGACAAGACAACGGACCTCCTATTTGGAACAAGCCAAGATTATACCGGGGACTTTCTTCAAAACCTCTTGACTCACGCGGTTCCAGATGTCTGATCCGTCCGCCAGATTCACGAAGAGACGCAAACTCGTCGGCTCGATCCTTGTGGGTTCGGGACTAGTTGCCGGCATCATCACTTTCGGACTACACCGGAGCTTCTCGCTAGATGTGTTTGCCTTCGCATTCGGGGCTTCCCTATGCGCAGCCTTCACTGGGCTCATGCTCATCCTGCGGTCTGATGCGTCTTATCGAAACCTGCCTTGGTGGCGCCGCTGAGGGACCGATCGCTCAGCTTCAGCTGGGTGCTAAGCACGCCTCGCTGGCCTCGTTCACTCCTCGTCTGCGTACCTGGTGGACGGGATCGGGAACCCCGGTCGGGGTCCTCAGCGACGACGGCCAGCGCGCCTACACGGTGTCGTTCGACCCGTACGGGAACCGGACCGTCGTCAGCGGTGGCACGTCCCCGTGGTTCGAGTACCTGCCCTTCGGATACAAAACCGGAATCCGGATCACCGGCGACGGGCTCGTGAAGTTCGGCCAACGCTGGTACCTGCCCGTCGCGGGCGGGTGGACGCAGGAGGATACCCTCGACGCGCCCCTCGACCCCAGCAACGCCAACAGGTACGCATTTGCGGGCGACGACCCGATCAATAACAGCGATCCGTCCGGCAAAAGTATCCTCGGGGCGGTCGTCTCTGGAGCAGTCGACGCTCTGTCTGTCGCTGGAACTGCGGTCGGCTGCGCCCTCCTGGCGGGAGTTGGATGCCTCGTCGCAGGTATAGTCGCGGGCGCAGTATTCGGGGGACTCGGCGGAATCGCCGGGGGAGCGATTGACGGTGACAGCGGATCTGCCTTGACAGAGGATGGGCTAGAGGGAGCTGCAGCAGGTGCAGCAGGTGGTCTGGTCGGCGGATTGGTAGGTAAGGGAATTGGCTCCATTCTCAGCGCACGCGAGTGAATCTTCTGGTTCAGCTGTGATGAAAGGTTACGAGTAATCATGGGTGGAGCCCAATGGGCCGTGTTGGCACTCATATTCTGCGTGGCTGTTTTGGGGCTAACACTGATTATCTTTGCCTCGTTGTCGTCGGCTCGCTCCACTGACGGGAACCGCAAGCTATTTGCTAGAGAAAATGGGTTCCGTCCCTGGGTGGGGATGGGTCTAATTCTAATCAGCGGCGCTAGTCTCATAATCTTTGCCGCCAGCTTGCGCTAGCTGTTGTGGGTCATGGCGTTGTAGACGCTGGTGCAGGGTGAAGAAGCGGGCCCGTTGCCGGAAGTTGGGATTGGGGACGAAGCGCTCCTGACCGCAAGGAACCGCTTCTTGACCCACCGCAACGCCCCGCTGTCTATTGCGGGTCGCCGCCGACTCGTCGACCGTTGCCGGACCTGGCCCATCGCCCACGTCGCGGCGGAAATGTGGATTTCTCGTGCAAGCGCATCGAAGTGGGTGAACCGTTCGCGAGTGTACGGCGAGGCCGGTCTCGAGGACCGGCCTTCAGCCCCGCATCGGTCCCCGACAGCGACGCCAGCGTCGGTGGTGACTGGATCGAGCAGCTCCGGCGGACGTGCAAACACTCCGCACGTCGCATCGTGGTCGAGCTCGCCGCCCACGACGTGCGGATGTCGGTACGGAACGTTCGTCGGCGGTCTCTGCAAGACCGCGCTAGGAGTAGCAGCGCCAGAGTCTGGTGGGGCATCATTCCTCGCGACGCCTGGGTGTGCTACTGCCACTGAGCTGTCGTCGCGCTATTATTCTGCCTACTATGATGACCTGTGGGGCTGACGTATGTTGACCCGCTTCGAGATCAGCAAGCGTATCCTGCGGCAGCGCGCCTACAACTTCGTCTCGTTACTGGCAGTGATATTGGCGGCAGGAACGGCGCTGGAGACAATTGACCATTATGGCAGCGGTGCAAAGGCAATAAATCAGGCCTTTTGGGTTTCTTGGTGTTTCGTAGCGGTTGCAGGTCTGGGTGGTCTGTGCCTTTCCATCAGGTCAATGAAGAAGCTCATCGCTTTACACGCTGAGCTGCGCCGGCGCTTTTGACACAGCCGACCACGGGCCGGTGGTAGATGCGGTCAGTCCGGATCTGCGGGTGAGGTTGTACCTGGGGGACGGGATTGGGCGAATGCTGTCCCGCACTGTGATGCCAGCAACGCCGCCCGTGCGTCCAGCGTCCACCAGGATCCGGGTGCGCCGACGGCGCATCTGCACGAGTTGCACGACCCGGACCGGTACTACGTCGCCGCCGTCGTGATCGACGAGGACGATGCCGCGGCTCTCGACGCAGTCCGAGCCGCGGCGCGATCCATCGCCTCGCGCTGCTCGTCGTGGACGGCTCCCACACCAGCGGAGCCAGGGCACCCTCGCGGAGCTCGTGAAGCGGTGCGAGTCATCGAGGAAGCGAGGCGATCACGCCCTCGGAACCGGCGCGACGTGATGCCGGGGCGGAGCGAGCCGCGTGGCCACCCGTCGCGGTGCCCGTGGACGACGCGCAGCACGAGGCCCCGGATCCGTCCGGACCCGGGGCCTCGTACTGTGCTCGGTCAGATCGTGGGCGAGTCCTCGTCCAGGTCCTCACCCTCGGCCTGCGAGGGCGCGTCCATGCCACCGTGCGTGGTGGCGTCCGCCTCGTCCTCGCCGCCGGCTTCTGATGTCGTGCGGGCCATGTCGGCCTCCTTCCGTGTGACGGGACGTGTGCCCGTCGAGGGTCACTGTGACGCGGCCGTGGGGGCCGGGTCACCATCCCGATGATGGCCCGGAGTGGTGTCGGTGCCCCGCAGTCTCGGCTCGTCCTCAGGGAGCCCGGGAGCCCGCGCCGTCCGAGCCGTCGCGCCCGGCCAGCCGACCGCTCGGCTCGGGATCGCGGGTGCGCGGAGCATGGTGAACCCGCGCCGGAACCACCGGTACCAGGGGAGGCCCGCGCGGCCGTGGGATCCGAGCGTGCGGAGCGCCTTGCGCGTGCGGACCACCAGCCCGCGGCGGTCCCGCAGCGGGTCGCTCGAGATCTCGGCGCGCAGTCCCGGATCGACGACGACGCGCCACGCCGGGTCGAGGTGGAGGCTCAGGTCGACGTCGTCGTGGAGCGCCGGGTCACGACGGTCCACCCGTGCGGACACGCGGGTCCAGGCCGCGCGCGTGAACGCGGTGTTCGAGCCGAAGACCGGCGGTCGTGCGAGCGCGAGCCACATGAGCACGAAGTACGCCCGCATGTACGCGAGCTGCCAGAACGCGCGCGGGATCGGGCCGAGGTCCCGGAACCGCCCTGGTCCGGTCACCGCGACCACGCGCGGGTCCTCGAAGGCCCGGAGCGCACGGTCGACCCAGTCGGGCGGCAGCACCGAGTCCGCGTCGACGCGGGCGATCAGGTCGCCGGAGGCCGCGTCGTATCCGCGTGACGCCGCAGCCGCGATCCCCCGGACCGGCTCGTGGAGCACGGTGGCACCGGCCGCGAGGGCGACGGCGACGCTGTCGTCGGTGCTGCCGTTGTCGACGACGATGACCTCGTCGACGGGCACGGTCTGCACCGCGACGGACGCGAGGCACCGTCGGAGCACGGAGGCGTCATCGAGGACGGGGACCACCATCGACACGTGAGGTCGACGGTGGTCCCCGTCACGGCGGCGGCGTCGGCCGCCGGAGCGCGTCACTCCTTGTTTCGCCGGTCCTGCGACAGGGCGGCCTTCTGCTCGACCTTGTTCGGGGTCGGGGTGGTGCCGTAGTAGCGGGCGTCGACCAGCGTGGGCGGGGGCATCGGCACCGAGGTGGTGGGCCCGTCGTGGTACGTGTACTCGCCCTTGCCGTCGAACGAGGGGCCGCTCGCCCAGCGCCCCTCGGCCGCGGCGGCGCCGTCGGAGAAGTTGAGGTACTGGTAGTTGACCTCCTGGTCCTCCTTCTTCTGCGCGAAGTTGCTCGGGACCGGGAAGTCCTCGTAGCCCTCTTCGCGGAGCTCGGCGGCGGCGGTCGCCCACATGTTCTGGTGCATGGTGTCGCGCGCGATGAGGAACGACAGCAGGTCGCGGATCCCGTGGTCGTCCGTCATGTGGTAGAGCCGAGCAGCCTGGATGCGTCCCTGCATCTCCGCGTTCTCGTTCGCCGTGAAGTCGGCGAGGAGGTTGCCACTCGCCGTGATGTACGAGCCCTGCCACGGGTTCCCGTTGCTGTCGACGGGGCGCGCGCCGGCGCCGGCGACGATCGCGTGCTGGACGTCCATGCCTCCGATGACGGCGGCGACGGTCGGGTCGTCCTGCACGGCCTCCTTGGTGATGCCGAGCGGGGCCTTCTCGAGCAGCTGGGCGATCATCGTCGCGAGCATCTCGACGTGACCGAGCTCCTCGGCGCCGATCCCGAAGACGAGGTCCCGGTACTTGCCGGGGATGTGCATGTTCCAGGCCTGGAACTGGTACTGCAGCGCGACCGAGATCTCGCCGTACTGGCCACCGAGGACCTCCTGCAGCTTCCGCGCGTAGACGGCGTCGGGCTTGCTCGGCGTGGACTTGAACTGCAATTCCTGCTTGTGGAAGTACATCCTGTGTCTCTCCTTCAGCTCGCGTCGGTGCCGGGCGGGTCCCGACGCTCACGACGCGTGGTCTGGACCGTAGGCCGCGTTCCCTCGCCACCCATGCAGGTTGTCCCCCGTCGGACGGGAGGCGCGGTGCGGCCCCGCCCCGGCCCTCCCGTCCGGATCTCCGGGAGTCAGCGAGGCCCACCCGGGCGTCCGGGGGACGAACGGTGCGTGCTCCGGCCGCCCCCGGGTCGTCCGGAGCACCCAGAACGGGGGACAATCTCCCTGGTCCGCCCCTGGGAGTCCGAACGCTCGCAGGCGAGAACGCGCACGGTGGGTGACACGCCAGACCGGGATGACGCCTGTCCTCCCGGACCCGCGAACAGGGAAGGAACGTCATGAGCACATACCCACCGGAGAACGACATCCCGAACGACACCCCGATCTACGACCGGGCCGTGCCGACCGGGTCGCTCGCCGACGACGACCTCATCGACGACGAGCTCGTCGTCGATGACACGACGGACACCACCTACTCCGGCGTCCACGTCCCGTCCTACGGAACGGACAGCGCGAGCGACTCCGGCGGCTCCGGCAAGGCCGACGCCGCCAAGGGCGCAGCCCAGAACGTCGCCGGTGACGCCAAGCAGTCGGCCGCGCAGGTCGCGGGCGTCGCCAAGGAGCAGGCGTCCCGAGTCGCCTCGGAGGCCACGGACCACGCCAAGGAACTCCTCGGCCAGGCGACGTCGAGCCTCAAGGACCAGGCGGGCCAGCAGCAGCAGCGCGCCGCGGGCGGACTCCGCACGATCAGCGACCAGCTCTCGTCGATGGCCGAGAACGCCGACGACGGCATCGCGGGCAAGGTCGTCCGCGACCTCTCGAACCGCGCCGGCAGCGTCGCGGGCTACCTCGAAGGCCGTGACCCGGGCTCGCTGATCGACGAGGTCCGCTCCTTCGCGGCCCGTCGTCCGGGCACCTTCATCGCCATCGCCGCCGGAGCGGGCATCCTCGCCGGTCGCCTCACCAAGGCGCTGACGACGGAGATCAAGCACGAGAAGGAAGCCGAGGCCTTCGGTGGCGCCACCGGCGGCGACTCGTCCTCGTACGACGCCACGTCGACGAGCACCTACTCGACCGTCACCGACACGGACTACGGCACGACCGGCGCTGCGTACGGCACGACGGACCCGGTCGAGACCGAGTACGACCGCGGCACGGGTGCCGGGTACGGCACCGGAGGCGTGGCATGAGCCAGACCACCCCGGGTGGCGTCCCGGGCGGTGTGCCCGGCGCGGGCTACACCGCCGGCGCCACCGCTGCATCGCGGCCGAACGAAGCCGCCGAGGAGCGCGCCGCCACGACGCCGCTCGGTGAGCTGCTGACGGACGTCTCGAAGGACCTGTCGAACCTGTTCCGCCAGGAGGTCGCGCTCGCCAAGGCCGAGCTGACCGAGTCGGCGAAGAAGGCCGGCAAGGGCGCTGGGATGTTCGGTGGAGCCGGTCTGACCGCGCTCTTCGCCCTCCTCTTCATCTCCATCGCCGCGTGGTGGGCCCTCGGGTTCCTCGTGAACAACGCCTGGTCGGCGCTCATCATCGCGGTGATCTACGGCATCATCGCGGCGATCCTCGCGATGCAGGGCCGCAAGTCGATGAAGGAGATCCAGGGCGCCCCGCAGACGGTCGAGACCGCCAAGGAGATCCCCGACACCCTCAAGCCGCACACCAACGGGAGGAACGCATGAGCACCCCAGACGAGATCCGCGCCGAGATCGAGCGCACCCGTGGCAACCTCGGGTCGGACGTCGACGCACTCGCCGACAAGGTGAGCCCGTCGTCCATCGCCCACCGCCAGACCGAGAAGGTGCGCGAGCGCATCGGCTCCGTCCGCGACAGCGTGATGGGCACGGTCGACGCCGCCAAGAGCAAGGTCCAGTCCGGCACGAGCAGCGCCTCGGGCTCCGTCTCGGGCGCCTCCGACTCCGCCAAGGGCGCTGCCCGTTCGGCCGTCGGCAAGGCCAAGGGCAACCCGCTCGCCGTCGGCCTCATCGCCTTCGGTGCGGGCTGGCTCGCCTCGTCCCTGATCCCGGCCTCCTCGAAGGAAGAGGACCTCGTCGGCCAGCTGAAGGACCAGGCCGCACCGCTCGTGGACAAGGCCAAGGGCGTGGGGCAGGACATCGCCTCCGACCTCAAGGACACCGCGCAGGAGCACGTGCAGGACCTCAAGGGCACGGCGCAGGACGCCGCGTCGACGGTCAAGGACGAGGCGCAGTCCTCGGCCTCGGACGTCAAGGACAGCGCCCAGAGCGCCAAGGACGACGTGCAGAACGCGTAGTCGTCCCGACGCTCCACCCCCACGGACCGGCCCGGGTGCCGTGGTCAGACCGGATGGTCTCGACCACGGCCCCGGGCCGGTCCGTTCGTGTGTCCGGGACGGGCTCGACCTCGACGAGCCCCGCGGCGGCGAGTTCCCCGAGGAACGCCGCCACCTGCCCCGCCACCGTCTCCGGGTCGACGTCCGGGTACCACCGCGCCACCCGGGTGGCCACGTCCTCGACGGTCGTGCCCTCGTCCAGCTCGGACCAGACGACCGCAGCGCTGCCGGCGAGCACGTGCAGGTCGCACCGTGCGGGATCGGTGACCACCACCCGCTCGGCGTCGCCGACCGCCGCGACCCGCGCCCGTCGGCGGACCCAGCGACGGGGCGGCCCTGCCGTCCGTTCGTCGTCGTCCATGCGGACCTCCCTCCTCGGCTGCGCATGCTAGCGCCGACCTCCCGGTCAGCCGTGGGCGCGCTCCGGGGGGGTGAGTCCGCGCGCCGGACCCTCATCACGGCCGCTCCGGTGAGCGGACGACGGCACCCGCGCCGCGGGACGTGAACTGACGGGTGACCCGGTGCCGGGCCTCCCGGACGCCCATCGCGCACGCCCCTGATCGAGCCGCGTCGTGACCGTACGGTCACCGCGACCGACCCGATCGAGGAGGGGATCGTCGCGATGACCACACCGCCGTCCACATGCACACGGCCGTCGCCGTGGGAGCGTGCCGCGCCGCCCGAGCCGAGCGACGGGCGGACGCGTGTCGTCGTGGTGTGCGCGGCGAACCTCGCGCGCTCCCCACTCGTCGAGCGTCTGCTGCAGGCCGAGCTCGACGCCCGGGCCCCCGGGCGCTTCGCGGTCTCGAGCTGCGGGGTGCGGGTGCTCGAGCGCGGCGCGATGGTGCCGGGTGTCCGCCGGATGTTGCGCGACCGGGGGCTGGACGCGTCCGGCCATCGGGCGTCACCGCTCCAGGCGACCCGGCTCCGGGGTGCGACACTCGTGCTCACGGCCGAGGAGGCCCACTCCGTCGCCGTGCTCGAGCGCGTGCCGGCGCTGCTCAACCGGACGTTCACCGTGCTCGAGTTCGCGGCGATCGCGCGTCACCACCGCGCACGGGGGCTCGACCCGGCGGGGCTCCTCCAGCGAGCGGGCTCCCTGCGGGCCGCGGTGACGGCGGAGGGCGGCGATCGCGATCTCATCGACCCGGTCGGTCCGGACCCGGCGCGTCTCGGGGCGCTCGAGGCACAACTCGGTGACGCCGTCACGGTGATCGCGGACGCGCTGGCGGCGACCCGTGGCTGAGCGGCGGCGGGTCCTGCGACGGGTGTCGTTCGCGGTCGTGATCCTCGTCGTGCTGCCGCTCGTCGCGGCGGCCGCGGTCGTGCTGCTGGTGCAGACCGGGTACCGGTCCGACGTCCGGACCCTCGACACCGATCCGTTCCCGAGAGGGGAGCGTCCGGCGGCGTCCCGGGCCTCCGAGAACGTGCTGCTCATCGGCTCGGACACCCGCGGACGCCTCGGCGACATCGCGGGCGGCGGTCCGACCGGGCACCGCTCGGACACGCTCATGCTCGTCCACCTCCCGGCCGACGGCGACGACGTCCAGGTCATGTCGATCATGCGCGACCTCTGGGTGCCGATCCCCGGGCACGGCGAGGGCAAGGTGAACGCCGCGTTCTCCCTCGGCGGGGTCCCGCTGACGATCCGCACCGTGGAGGCGCTCCTCGACGTCCGCATCGACCACGTCGCGGTCGTCGACTTCGCCGGGTTCGCGGCCATGTCGTCGACGCTCGGCGGGGTCGACGTCGTGTCACCGAAGGCCTTCACGAGCCGGAACATGCCGGGCTACCGGTTCACGGCCGGCGTCAACCACGTGGCCGGGCAGCGCGCGCTCGCCTTCGTGCGCGAACGGTACGCGTTCCCCGACGCGGACCACCAGCGCGTCCGGAACCAACAGTCGTTCCTCCGCGGTGTCCTCGACCGCCTGGCCGGCAGGGACGGCCTGCACGACCTCGGCCGGGTGCGGGCGTTCCTGGGTGCGACGGGACGGTCCGTGACGGTGGACCGCGGCCTCACGTTCACCCGCGCGGTGCGCATCGGCTGGCGACTCCGATCGGTCCGACCGGACGACGTGGCCTTCTTCACGCTGCCGACGCTCGGCAGCGGGACGAGCGCGGACGGTCAGTCGATCGTGCTGCAGGACCGGACCGCGGTCGCCGAGATCGGCAGCGCCCTGCGGCACGACACCCTCGGCGACTGGGTCGACCACCACCACACCGAGGAGCGGTGACGTGGCGCACACGATCGCGACGGCCGCGGTCGGCGGACACCGGGAGGCGCGGCCCGGCACCGCGACACCGCTCCCGACCCGGACGATGGCCGCCACCGAGGCCGTGAGTCTGCTCGCCGCGACCCTCGGATCGCAGTTCCTCCGGTTCGGGTTCGACGGGAACGGCGTGCAGATCGGGTTCGTCGGGCTCGACTACACCGAGTTCTCGGTGCTCCTGTCGGGGCTGTGGTTCGTCCTCCTCCTCGTCGTCCGGGCCGGGCGGTCCCCCGAGGACCGCTTCGTGTCGTCACCCGGCGCGTTCCGCGACCTCACCCGCACCACGGTCGTCGTCGTGCTCGTGCTCGCCGTGTCCTCCGCGATCACGCAGACGGAGATCTCGCGGGGGTACCTGCTCGTGGCCGTCCCGCTCGGCCTCGTCGCGCTCGTCGCCGACCGGGTGGCCTGGCGCGCGTGGGTCCGTCGTGTGCGCGAGCGCGGCCGGATGTGCCGCTCGACACTCGTCATCGGTCCGTCCGACTCGGTGGTGGCCGTCCGTGACCTGGTCGACCGCGACCCGGGTGCCGGGCTCCGCGTCGTCCGGACGTTGGTCACTGACGGCCCCGTCGGGGCGAGTGCGCGCCGCGCCGGACCCGAGGCGCTGCACGCGCGCGTCGAGCAGCTCGTCGACGAGCTCGGCCCGGACGCGGTGCTCGTCGTCGGCGGGCAAGGTGACGAGTTCGCGCGCGAGCTCTCCTGGGCCCTCGAGGCCGACGGTGTCCAGCTGCTCGTGGCGCCGCAGGTCGGACCGGTCGCGACGCAGCGCCTCCAGACGGTCACGCTCGCCGGGCACGCCCTGATCGCCGTCGAACCGCCTCCGCGGTCCGGCCTCCCGCACGTGGCGAAGCGGGCGTTCGACGTCGTGGCGAGTGCCCTGGGGCTGGTCCTCGCTGCGCCCTTCATCGTGCTCGTCGCCCTCGCGGTACGACTCGACAGTCCGGGGCCCGCGTTCTTCACGCAGCAGCGCGTCGGCCAGGGCGGACGGCCGTTCACGATCGTCAAGTTCCGGACGATGGTGCCGGGCGCGGACCGACTGCAGGGCGACCTCCGCGCCGAGAACGAACACGGCTCCGGACCGCTGTTCAAGATGCGGGACGACCCGCGCGTGACCCGGCTCGGCCGCCTCCTCCGGCGCTGGTCGGTGGACGAGGTCCCACAGCTCGTCAACGTCCTGCTCGGTCACATGAGCCTCGTGGGGCCGCGGCCACCCCTGCCGTCCGAGGTGGCGACGTACGGGGACCGGGCACGGCGGCGCCTCCTGACGAAGCCGGGGCTGACGGGCCCGTGGCAGGTCGGGGGTCGCTCGGACCTCCCGTGGGAGGACGGCCTCCACCTCGACCTCCTGTACGTCGAGAACTGGTCCCTCATGGGCGACCTGGTCGTCCTGGCCCGGACGGTCGGTGCCGTCCTCCGCGCACGGGGAGCCTACTGATGGCGTCGGGACGCACACCGCTCCTCCGGGTCGCGCCCGACGCCGTCCTGCTCGCCGACGAGCCGCTGTTCCGGGGGGACGTGCGCGACCTCCTCGACGAGGTCGACCGGCGGCGGGGTACCGGTCGGACGCTCGTGACGACACCGAACGTCGACCAGGTGCTCGTGCTGCGGAACGACGAGGCGGCGCGCCGTGCGCACGCGCGGGCGGACCTGCGGACGGTCGACGGCCTCCCGATCGTCGCGTTGGCGCGACTGCTCGGCGACCACACCGTGTGCCGGGTCACCGGGGCGGACCTCCTCGTCGCGTGCAGCGCGGCCTCCGCCGAGCGGGGGTGGCGGATCGTCGTCACCGGTGGAGCACCGGGCACGGCCGTCCGCGCGGCGGAGCGGCTCCGGACGCAGCACCCCGGCGCGGACGTCCAGGACGTGCCGTTCCCGGACCTCGCGGGCGGCGAGGACGGCGGCACGGTCGTCGAGCGGCTCCGGGCGATCCGCCCCGACGTCGTCTTCCTCTGCCTCGGGTCGCCGAAGCAGGAGGCGTGGTTCCTGCGGTGGGAGGACGCACTGCCGGACGCGGTCTACGTCGGCGCCGGCGCGGCGGTCGACTTCGCCGCAGGCGCCCGGCGCCGTGCACCCCTGCTCGTCCAGCGCCTCGGTCTGGAGTGGTCGTGGCGGCTGCTGCAGGAACCGCGCCGCCTCGCTCACCGCTACCTGGTCCGGGGCCCGGCGTTCCTGCTCGTGGTCGCGCGGTCGCTCCTGGCCGCACGCGGGCGTCGACCGGACCGGGCATGAGCGCTCGGCCCACGGACGCCGTGCCCGACGTGACCGTCGTCGCCGCGCTGTTCCGGCCCGGTCGGTTGCTCGACGGGTTCCTGGGCCGGGCCGCGGCCCTCCTCACCGCGGGCGTCGAGCTCGTCCTGGTCGACGACGGGTCCGGCGACGGCACCGCCGAGCGCCTCCGTCGGTGGGCGGTCGACCGCCCCGACGTGCAGGTGCTCGAGAACGCGACGAACTCCGGGGTGGCCGCGAGCCGCAACCGCGCGGTCCGGCTCGCCCGCGGTACGTGGGTGTGGTTCGTCGACCACGACGACCGGTGGGAGCCCGGAGCACCGACGCGGCTCCTCGACGCGGCGACCGACGACGTCGACCTCGTCGTGTGTCGGGCCGACTTCCGCACCGACCCGCTCCGCCCCGGCCGGATCGTCGACGGTGTCCCCGTGCCGCGCGTCGCGACCGGTCCCGAGGCGCTCGTCATGCTGCTCGAGGGCACCATCGACGGCTTCCTGTGGTCGAAGCTCGTCCGCCGCTCGGTCCTCGGGGACGCCCCCTTCCCGCACCTGCCGTCGCAGAGCGACGTCGCGGGTCTCGCCCCGGTGCTCGCCGCCGCGCGACGGGTCCGGTTCGTCCCGGACGTGCTCTACCACTGGGTCCACCGTCCCGGCTCGGTCTCGCGGTCCAGGACGCCCGCGCTCGACGCCCTGGAGGCCGCCCACGCCGCCGTCGTCGCGGCCACGGACTCCGTGGCGCCGGTCGACGCACCGGCGCTCGCCGACCCGGCACGCCGCGAGGAGCTCCTGACCTGGTTCACGTGCTGGTTCCGGTGCCGCGCGCTCGTCGTCACGCCGGGGCGCCAGCACGCGCCCTGGTCGGTCCGGCGCGCCGGGGTGCGTCGCGCCCGACGAGCCCTGCACGGTCGTCGGCTCGGTGGCGTCCGTCTGCGGTCGACCTCGGTGTGGCTCCTCATGTGGACGGTCCGCGTCGCACCGCTCCTGGTGGTCGGCGTGCTGCCCCTGCTCTTCGCGGTGCACGACGCCCGGGTGGCCGGACGGTCCCGCGGGTGAGGCCCCGTCCAAGGCGGGTGAGGCCGTGGGGGATCCCACCGCCCGGCGATCGCCGAGAACGTGCGTGCGCCCGGGCGGGCCACCCACGCCGGGACGGAGACTGCCCTGATCCCGCCCCGACCACGACCCGGAGGACCACGCATGGCTCCCGACGCACGTCCCGACGAGCGGACCTCCCGGACCCTGGCCGACTACGTGCGCATGTTCCGGACGTACTGGTTCGGCGCGGTGCTCATCGTCCTGGCCTGCGTCGCCGCGGCCGGTGCGTGGACGCTCACGCAACCGCGGGTGTACACGTCCGAGGCCTCCGGTTTCGTGCGGGTCGCGGGCAACGGCGACGCGAACCTCGACTACGCCGCCGACCAGTTGTCGAAGTCCCAGGCCGAGACGTACGTCGAGCTCGGTGGTTCGCTGGCGGTCGCGAAACGGGTGGTCCGGGCGACCGGCACCAGCGCATCACCGCAGGAGCTGCTCGGCCGCGTGCAGACCCGCCTGCCGGAGGGCACGGCGATCATCGACGTCACCGCGAGCGGCGCGACCCCGCGCGAGTCGGCCGACCTCGCCGACGCGTGGATCGCGGGCATGGGGCGGCAGATCGCCGCGATCCAGTCGTCGGGGGAGGCACTCGCCTCGGCCACGACGAAGCTCGTCCCGTTGGCCTCCGCCACCGTCCCGACGTCGCCGACGTCGCCGGACGTGCGCGCGGCGGTGACGCTCGGGGTGCTCGTCGGCCTGCTCCTGGCGTCGGTGTACGTCCTCGTGCGGCAGGCCCTCGACCGGCGCATCCGCTCGGCCGCCGCGATCGAGGCCGCGTTCGGTGTCCCCGTGCTCGGGACCATCCCGCTCAACCCCGCCCTGACCGACCACCGGCAACTCGTCGACGCCCTGCCGAACCGCACGCCCGAGGAGCGACGGGTCAACTTCGCGACGTCCGAGGCCCTCCGCGAACTGCGCACGAACCTGTCCTACGTCCACGTCGACGAGCGCCCGAAGGTCCTCGTCGTCACGAGTCCGCTCCCGGGCGACGGCAAGTCGACGATCGCGGCGAACCTCGCCCGGTCCCTCGCCGTGACGTCCACCGGGCGGGTCGTGCTCATCGACTGCGATCTCCGGCGACCCGTGCTGTCGGCGGTCTTCGGCGTGGCCCGGGGCGCGGGCCTCACCGACGTGCTGTCCGGACGCGCGGACCTCGCCGACGTCATGCAGCAGACCGACGACGTCGGCAACCTGTGGATCGTCGGGTCCGGCCGCGTTCCACCGAACCCGAGCGAGCTGCTCGGGTCGCGGATGTTCCGGGACATCCTCGCCTCGCTCGGGGAACACGCGACGGTGGTCCTCGACGCGCCGCCGATCCTCGCCGTCACCGACGCCGTCGTGCTCGCGGCCGGTGCGGACGGCCTCGTGGTGACGGTCTCGGCGCAGGGCACCACGATCGACCAGCTCGGACGGGCGCTGCAGCTCGTGGCCCGGGGTGGGGGGACCGTGCTGGGTGCGGTGCTCAACCGGGTCCCGACGCGCGGGCAGGACGCGCGCGACTACGGCTACTACGGCGGCGCGTACTACGCGGGGGACGACGACGGGTCGGAGTCCGCTCCCGGCACGGACGGCGGCGCGGAACACGGCACGGACGGCGACGCGGAAGCGCGCGCAGCCCGCGGGGCCCGCGCCTCCGGCGGGTCCCGGCTCACGCCCTCCCTGCCCGACCGGGACGTCTCGGTCCCACACTCGCCCGTGGTGTCCCCGTACGATCCGTCCCTCGAGCTCCCCTCGCGGCGGAGCCGGCGGCGGGCGGCCGCGGTCGGTGGGACCGACGACACCCGGCCGTGAGGGCCGCAGCACGGCTGGACGCACGTGCCACCGTCGAGCTGGCGCACGCCGTCGTGGCGGACGCCGCGGCCGTCGCCGGTGTCCCGTTCCTGGTCCTCAAGGGTCTCGGCGCTCAGCACCACGGCCTCCAGGACCGACACCGGGTCCCGGCGGACGTCGACGTCCTCGTGCCACCGCGCGGCGTTCCGGTGATGACCGCCGAGCTCGAGCGCCGTGGGTGGCGCCGACGGCCCGCGGACGCGGACGACGTGACGTTCAGCCGCCACTCCGTCACCCTGTTCCGCAGCGGGTGGAGCTGCGACCTGGACGTGCACGACCGGTTCCCGGGCTTCGGGACGGACACCGACGCGGTGTTCGCCCGGCTCTGGAGGACCCGGTGCACGCTCGTCGTCGCCGGGGCGTCCGTCCCGGTCCCGGACCTGCCCGAGGCGGTCCTCGTGCAGGCGCTGCACTGCCTCCGGAGCATCACCGTCCCCCGTCACGCGGAGGAGTACGCGCACCTCGTCGAGCGGACGGCCGGCGACGGGAACCCGGCCCTGCTCGCGCCGACCGTCCTCGACGCGGCCCGCGCGCTCGGCGCGGTGCCCGCGGCGCGGCCGTTCCTCGCCGACGCGTTCGGCATCGAGCTCGACGACTGGGGTGTGCCCGACCTGCGGTGGCGCCTGCTGACGGCCGCGTCGTCACCCCACGCGCGGCGGCTGCTCGCGGTCGTCGAGGCGCCGTGGCGCGAGCGACTCCGCGTGGTCCGGGTCGCCCTGCTCCCACCACGGGAGACGCTGGAGAAACGGGGACTCGGAGGGCTCGACCGCTTCGGCCTGCTCGCGGCCTACGCCCGCCGACTGTGGCGTGGCGTGCGGTTCCTGCCGTCCGCGGCCCGGGAGGCCCGACGCGCGCGGGACCGCGGCTGACGGTCCGGCGCCGGCCTGCTCGGGCACCGTCTCCAGGCCGCCTCCGCCCGGCCCGTCGGCACGGTCGAGGCGGGGCAACGCGAACGTGAACGTCAGGAGGATCCCGGCCTGCAACCACACGAGGAGGTCGAACGAGAACCCCATCCCGAACCAGAGCAGGACGAGGGCCCGGCCCTGCGCGTCCGCCCGGACGGCCACGACGACGACCACGGCGAGGAACACGGCCAGGCCGGCGACGCCGGTGGTGCCGAGCAGGTACACCGGGAGGTCGTCCACCACCTGCAGCCCGTACGTCGTCTCGATGAGGTGGTCGGCGAACAGCCGGGTCTCGCTGCCGAACCCGGTGCCCCAGAGCGACTCGGCCAGGGGACGGGCGAGCAACCGGGGGACCGCGGCGATCGAGGTCGAGCGGTGGATCCAGGAGCCGGAGGACAGGAGCTCGGTCGTGACCGTGGAGATCCCGAAGTCGAGCACGGCCACGATGCCCCCGACGATCGCCGTGAGGACCACGTTCCTGGCCCACCGGCCGATCCCGCGCCGGTGGACCGCGTGCAGGAGGACCCCGAGGACGGCGCAGAGGACCGCGCTGCGGGTACCGGAGAGGAACACGCCGACCGCGGCGACGAGGAGCGCGACGCTCCGGACGGCGCCGGACATGCCGATGCGGTTGCTCCACGCCACCACGACCGCGATCGCCTCGAACGTCCCGAACACGATCGGCTGCCCCATCGACCCCTGGCCGCGTTCCCACACGTCGCCCGTCAGGGGGTTCGGGCGGGAGACCCCACCACGCTGACCCCAGATGGGCGTGGCACCCGTGACCAGGTCGACGGCGGTCCACGCGACCTCGACGGCGGCGATGACGAGCACGGCGATGAGGACGATGCGGAGGCCGCGGGCGTCGAGGTGCGCCGTGACGAGGGCGACCACCACGGCGGTGCCGAAGTACACCGTGAGACGCGAGGTCGAGTACGACCCCGCGAGGAGGGCGCCGACGCCGATCCACACCCAGAGGGCGGTCGGGACGAGGAAGCGCGGCGCGGTCAGGTCCGACACCGCCCCGACCCGGGCGACGGCGACGAGCAGGACGACCGCGCAGAGCGCGAAGGCCGGCACCCAGACGGTGCGCGGCGCACTGTTGTTGCCGACCACGGCCGTGACCGCGAGCGTGAGCACGAGTGCCCAGGCGCGCACGGTGGCCGCCGGCACGAGCACGAGGAACGCGACGACGACCAGGAGCCCGGCGGACGCGGCCAGGGCGAGGACGGTGACGGGTGGCACACCGTTTCCTATCGCCCCGGGAGCGCCGCACTCGCGCCCTCCCGAGGGCGAGCGGCCGTCCAGGAGGCCCGGATCACCGCCGCGGTCACCCTCCCGCCGCCGACATGGTCCGGGCCCTCACCGGCACGTCGCGGGTGGCACCGAGGCGGCGCACCGGGTGACGCGGCGCGCCGCCGGGTGAGTCCGCCCCGGGGACGGGTGACCGCGGAGGCGAACCGGGACCGGCGGAGTCCCGGGCGGCCGTGGCCGTGCCCCTCGGGCCGGGCGCGGGGACCGATCATCGGCGGGGTGCGACCGGCAGCGGGGTCGCCCGGGACGAGGGACGGGGACGCGGTGACGGATCGACCAGGGAAGCGACGCGACGTCCAGGGACTCCGGGCGGTCGCGGTGCTCGCCGTCGTGGCGGACCACACGCTCCACGCACCGCGCGGCGGCTTCGTCGGGGTCGACGTCTTCTTCGTGATCAGCGGGTTCCTCATCACCGGGTTGCTCCTGCGTGAGCACGGGCGGACCGGGACGATCTCGATCGTCGGCTTCACCCGACACCGCATCCGGCGCATCCTGCCGGCGGCGGTCCTCGTGCTCGCCGTGACCGCCGCCGCGACGGCCCTGGTCCTCGGTCCGGCACGGTGGGACGCGGTGCGGTGGGACGCACTCGCGGCGGCCGTCCTCGTCGCGAACTGGCACTTCGCCGCCACGGGGACCGACTACTTCCAGGCAGACGGGCCGACCTCGCCGCTCCAGCACTTCTGGTCCCTGTCGGTCGAGGAGCAGTTCTACCTCGTGTGGCCGTGGGTGCTCCTCGGCGTGCTGACCCTCGCCGCGCGTCGGCGACCGGGCGTCCGCACCGGTCGGACCGCGGTGCCGGCGGCCGTGGCGGTCGCGGTGCTCGGCGCCGCGTCGGTCGCCTGGTCGGCGTACGAGACGGCAGCGTCCCCCACGGTCGCCTACTTCTCGACGCCCTCCCGGGCGTGGGAGCTGCTCCTCGGGGCGGGTCTCGCGGTCGTCGCGCCCGCACTCGAGCACCTGCCGACGGCCGTCCGGCACGTCCTGGCGTGGGCCGGACTCGCCGCGATCGCGATCGCGCTCGCCCTCACCGACGCGGACCGGGGATTCCCGATGCCCGGCGCCGTCCTGCCCGTGCTCGGTGCCGTCGCGGTCCTCGCCGCCGGGATCGGGCGGGACCGTCGGCGGTGGGCACCGCTCACCGATCGGGTGTCCGGGTCCCTCGGCGACCTGTCGTACTCGATCTACCTCTGGCACTTCCCCGTCGTCGTCGTGTTCGGGCCGTACCTGCTGTTCGTGCTCGGCGAGGACCGGCCGGACGTCCGGTGGGTCGCGGGCGTGCTCGCGCTCACCGCGGTGATGTCGGTGCTCGGGTACCACCTGGTCGAGCGGCCGGTGCTCCGGAGCGCGTGGCTCGCCGACCGGGCGGCGTCCCGGCGACGGCGGCGGCCCTCCCGGCTCGTCTGGTCGGCGACGGCGATCGCGATCACCGGTGCCGTGGTGCTCAGCGCCGTGACCCTGAACGGCGCCCAGGGTGCGGTCGACGTCCGCACGGATGGTGCGGGCACGGCTGCGGCCGACGGCGGATCGTCCGGCACCGCGTCCGGCGGGTCGTCCGGTGCGCAGGCCGCGCTCAGCCGCGCGATCACCGCCGCACTGCGGGCCCGGTCCTGGCCGGCCGACCTGACGCCCTCGGTGGCCCGTGCCGCCGACGAGACCCTGCCCGGCAACACGGCGCGCTGCGGCTCGGCCGCTTGGCTCCCGGCCGCCGACTGCACGTTCGGCGACCCCGCTGCGCCGCACCACGCCGTGCTCGTGGGGGACTCCATCGCCCAGGCCTACGTCCCGGCGCTCGCCGCGATCCTCGGGACGGGGGACTGGTCGCTCCGGATCACGTCGATGTACGCCTGCCCGTTCATCGACCGCGAGGTCGGCAACGTCGCGAAGCAGACCGCAATCTGCGCCGACCGACGGGCGAAGGAGGTCCAGGTCGTCCGGGACACCGAGCCGGACCTCGTCGTCGTCGCGAACACGGTCGTCCGCGGAGCCGACCGCAGCACGGGCTCGACGACGAGCGCGGCCGCCTGGAACGAGGCGTTCCGCGCGGAGTTGGAGCAGATCCTCCCCGCTGCGGACCACGTCGTCGTGCTCGCCCCGCCGCCGCCCGACAAGGACATCGAGGACTGCTACAGCAACTTCGCCGGCCCGAGCGCCTGCGTGAGCTCGGTGTCGGCATCCTCCTGGTTGTCCATGGCCTCGGACCAGATCGTCCTGATGAAGGCGCTGCACGGGTCGTTCGTCGACACGCGCCCGTGGTTCTGCGACGACGACGGCGCATGCCCGGCGTTCGTCGGGAACCTGCTCGTCAAGAAGGACCAGGCGCACCCCACCGCGGCGTACGTCGAACACCTCACACCCGTCATCCGCGCTGCGCTCGAGCACGCGGGCGTCCTCGAGACCCCCGCGTCGTCGTCGCCCTCACCGTCGGCCACGACCGCCGGAGCGTCCACGCCTGCCCCGGGTGACGACACGCGGGATGCGGAGCCCGGGAACGCGACGCCCGGGGTGAACGCCAGGGACCCGCGGGCGACCGACGTCCGGTCCGGCCGCGGTGGCGCACTCCGTCGGTCGTACCGTCCCGCCATGACCACCACCGGCACGGCTCCCCACCGGCTGCTTCCGCGCGGCGCCGACCCCGGCGCCGACCTCAGCGCCGACCCCGGCGCACACCACGGCCCGGACGCGCACCGGCGGCTCCGCGTGCTCCACGTCCTCGACGCCTTCACCGCGGGCGGCGCGCAGCGCGTCGCCCTCGACCTGGCCGCCTGGACGGGACGGCGCGGCGTCGAGAGCGCCTTCGTCGGCCGTCCGGGGCCCCTGGTCGACCGCGTTCCGCCGAGCGCCGACGTCCACGTCGTGACGGGCGCCGGCCCGCTCGCCGAACTGCTCGGCATCCGCCGCGCGGTGGCGTCCGTCCGACCGGACGTCGTGCACGCGCACCAACGCCGGGGCGCGCTCCTCGCGCGGATCGCGGTGGCCGGCACCGGCGCGCACGTGGTCGAGCACGCGCACACCTGCCTGCCTCGCGCACGGATGCGGCACCTCTCGTTCCGGAGCGAACGGGTCTTCGCCGTCAGCGAGCAGGTCCGCCGGATGGTGCTCGACCTCGGCACGCCGGCGGACCGCGTCACGTTCGTCGGCAACGTGCCCTCCGCGCTGGTGGACGCGCCGGTGCGTCCCTGGGACGTCCACGCCCCGCTCCGGGTCCTCGGCGTCGGTCGCCTCACCGAGCAGAAGGACCCCCGCCGCTTCGTCCGGGTGGTCGCGGCCCTGGCCCGGCACCGTCCGGTCCGGGCGACGTGGCTCGGCACCGGTCCGCTCCGCGACGACGTGGTGTGGCTGGCGCAGGTGCTCGGCGCGCCGGTCGCGTTCCCCGGTGCCGTCGACGACGTCACGGCGGCCCTGGACGCATCCGACGTGCTCCTCATGACCTCGGCTTGGGAGGGCCTGCCGCTCGTCGTGCTCGAGGCCTTCGCCCGCCGTCGGCCCGTGGTCGCGACCGCCGCGGTCGGGTCCCCCGGGGTCCTCGACGACGGCCGCGCGGTCGTGGTGCCCGACGACGCCGATGACGAGACCGTCGCCCACCGGGTGCTCGCCGCGATCGACGACCCAGCCGAGATCCACCGCACCCTCGCGGCGGCGGCCCGACATCTCGACACCGCCGCCCGACCCGAGCAGGTGTTCGGCCCCGTGCTGTCCGCGTACCGCGCGCTCGCCGGGGCGGGAGACCGGCGGTGACCGGGCCCACCCTCGGGGCGCTCAGCGTCGCGACCGTCGACGAGCCGATCGTCCTCGACGTCCTCGGCGCCCGGGTGGCGCTCCGCCTGCACGGACTCGACGAGGACGGCCGCGACCGCGTCCTCGCGGACTGGTCCTGGTGCCGGACCCCGCACCGCGCGTCGGCGACGTCGACGACGGTGCACGCCGTGCTCGCGGCACCGGCGCCCGCCCCCGGTGCCGCCGCGGTCCCGGACGGCATCTCCGGGGCCCCGGACGGGCCCGGATCGATCGTCGTCCGGGCCGCGGACGTGGACACGCTCCGTGACCGGCTGGCGCGGGCGCTCACCCTGCACGCGATCGACGCCCGTGCCGCGGACCTCCTGCTGCTGCACGCCGCCGCGGTGTGTGATCCCGTGACCGGCGCGACGGTGGCGCTCGTCGGACGCTCCGGCAGCGGCAAGACGACGGCCGCGCAGGTACTCGGGCGCACCTTCGCGTACGTCACGGACGAGACGCTCGGCGTGCAGGACGACGGGACGGTGGTGCCGTACCCCAAGCCGTTGTCGGTGGTGCGGGCCGGATCGCCGAAGGCGCAGGTCGGGCCGGACGTCGCCGGTCTCGTCCGGTCGGCGGGACCGGCGCCCTGGCTCGCCGCCGTGCTGCTGCTCGATCGCGATCCGTCCCTGCCGTCGGCGCTGCTCGAACCCGTGCGCGTCACCGAGGTCGTCGAGCCGCTCTTCGGGCAGATCAGCTACCTGTCCCGCCGCGGACGTCCGCTGGCGCGGCTCCGGCGCCTCGTCGACGCGACCGGCGGCCTGCGGGTGCTCCGGTACGCGGAGGCCCGGGACCTCGCGCCGGTCGTCGGTGGCGTCCTCGCCGGCGTGTCGGGGCGTCCGGCGGCCACGCTCGGGGCGGTCCGTGCGGTCACCGAGGCGTCGTCGTCCGGACTCGCCGATCCCGGGGCGTCCGTCCGCCGCGCCGCCGTCACGGACTGGGTCGGCGACGGGGACGACGTGCTCGTCCTGCACGCGGACCGACTCCACGTCCTGCAGGCCGTCGGTGCCGCGGTGTGGACCGCGCTCGCCCGGCCCCGGTCCCTGGACGCGCTGGTGCGGCACGCGGTCGAACGGTTCGGCACCCCCGAGGGCGCGGACCCGTCGCTCCTCGTCGCCCGGGTCGTCGAGGAACTCCGGGCGTCCGGGCTCGTGGAGACCGGTCCGGCTACGCCCCGTGCTCCACGAGCACCCGCGGCAGCTCCGTGACGAGTTCGCTCGCCAGGTAGCCCATCGGACCGACCTGCACGGCGAGTCGGTCCCCGGCCGCCGCGTGCACGTGGGTCGCCCAGACGGCCGCCTGGACGGGGGTGGCCCCGCGTGCCGCGAGCCCCGCGATCGCGCCGGACAGCACGTCCCCGCTCCCGCTCGTGCCGAGACCTCCGGTGCCGGTCCCCATGGCCCAGGTCGTGCCTCCCGGTTCGGCGACGACGCTCTGGCAGGAGACGACGGCGCCGAACCGGTCGGCGATCTCGGCGAGGTCGGAGGCCAGGTCGTCCTTGTCGACGTCGCGGCCGAGGAGGCGCCCGGCCTCCGATGTGTTCGGGGTCATGACGAGCCGCCCCCGGAGCGGCGCGAGGTCCTCGGCGACCGACGGGGCGACCCCGAGCGCGAACGCGTCGAGCACGACCACCGTGTCGTCACCGACCAGGCCCGGGAGGCGCCGCACGAGTTCCCGGGTCCCGTCCGGCTCGTCGAGTCCCGGCCCGAGCAGCACGGCGTCCGCGGCGGACAGGTCGTCGCCCGCACCGTCGAGCGCGTCGCCGCGCACGTGGCCGTCGTCGTCCTCGACGAGCGGGACCACCCCGGACTCCGGGATGGCGACGGCGACGTGGGGCGCGACCGACTCCGCGATGGCGAGGGTGAGTCTCCCGGCCCCGACGCGGAGCGCGGCGAGCGCGGAGAGCATGGCGGCGCCGGGCGTGCGCGCGGCCCCGCCGACGACGACCACCTGGCCGCGGCCGTACTTCGACCCGCCCGGCTCGGGTAGCGGCCACTCGCGCAGGACGTTCGGGGTGACGACCTTCGATGAACGGTCAGCGGCCGGCATGGGCGTCCTCGCTTCCGCGGTTGGGGATCGAGCCCTCGTGCTCGGTGACGGGCGTGTCCAGGTCGTCGAGGTGACCGACCGCCGAGAACTCCTCGAGCCGCCAGGGGGCGCCGACGCGGTCTCGGGTCAGGCGCGTGAGCGACGCGTTCGCGACGGTGTGGGTCCGGGCGAAGTCGAGGAGGGCGGCCTCGTCCATCCCCGTGCAGATCGCGACCGTGAGCATGACGACCGCGTCGTGGGCGGCCAGGACGAGGCGCTGCACGTCGTGCTGCGCGTCGACGTCGTGCAGGACGGAGCGGAGTCGGAGCATCACGTCCACCCAGGACTCGCCGCCCGCGGGCCGGTGGTAGTACTTGCCGAGCCAGCGTCGCCGCTCCGCCTCGTCCGGGAACAGATGGCGCACGCCGGTGCTCGTGAGCAGGTCGAGCACGCCGAGCTCGCGGTCGCGGAGTCGTTCGTCCACCTGCAGGACCGCGGGCACCTCGGCGGTGTCGAGGGCGATCCGGATCGTCTCCTGCGCGCGGTGGTACGACGACACCCAGACGGCGAACGGAACGCTGTCGACCTGCCGGTCGGTCAGCCCCGCCCCGAGCGCCCGTGCCTGCCGCTCGCCGAGCGGGCTGAGCGGCACGTCGGCGTCCCGGTGGTCCACGACGATGCGGTCCTGCCCGGCCCGCTCGGCCTCCGCCGCCGCGACGTTCGCCGTCGACTCGCCGTGGCGTACCAACCAGAGCTCCGTGACGTCCATGCGTCCCACCGTAGGCCGCGACGTCCGCCGGGGTTCCCGGCGCCCGGACAACCCGCCGGACGGGTGGCAGCATCGGCCGGGAGGCGCGGCACCGGTCCGTCGTCCCCCTCACCACCGGAAGCGGGTGTGCATGACAGACACCCCCGCTCCCGTCGCACCCGTGACCCGCCCGGTGGTCCTCGAGGACGTCGACGACGGACTCCTCGCCGAACGTGCGGGCGACGGGGACGTCCGCGCGTTCGAGGTCCTGGTCCGTCGGCACGGTCCACTCCTCCGGGCGGTCGCGTTCCGCGCGCTCGGCCGGACGGACGAGGTGGACGACGTCGTGCAGGACGCCTTCGTGGCCGCCTGGCGGCAGCTGCCCACGATGACGGACCCGTCCGCGATCCGTGCGTGGTTGCTCCGGGTCGTGGCGCGCCGCGCGGCGGACCGGCACCGGGCCTCCCGACCGCACGGCGAGCTCGACGACGACGTCGCGGCCGAGGAGCACGCGACCCCCCACCGGATCGTCGAGGCGCGGTCGGCGACCGAGGCGATGGCCGCGGTGCTCGTTGACCTGCCGGAACGGCAGCAGCGGTGCTGGCTCCTCAAGGAGGTCGTGGGCGAGTCGTACGAGGAGATCGCGGAGGACCTGGGCGTCCCGGTGTCGACCGTCCGAGGGCTACTCTCGCGGGCACGGAGGACCATGATGAGCCGGATGGAGGCGTGGCGATGACCGATGCAGCGTCGCCCGACGACCCCGCCGTCCTGGCGCTCGCGCCGGACCAGCTCGACGGCCACAGCGTCGACGAGCTCGTCGACTACCTCGACCGCGGCATGGAGCCGCCGGATCCGGCCATCGACGACTCGCCTGCGTGCCAGAACGCGCTCGCGGCGATCGCGCGGCTCCGCGCGGTGTCGACCGCGCTCCTCGAGGAGGAGGGACGGGTCGCGTCCGACCGGGACGACTCGTGGGTCGGGAACGTGATCGCGGCCATCACGACGGAGGCCCAGGCCGGCCGTGACGTGCCGCTCGCGCCCACGGCACCCACCGAACACGCTGCGCTCACCGAGGGTGCGATCCGTGCGCTCGTCCGTCGCGCGGGCGACGGCGTGGACGGACTGGTCGTCGGGCGGTGCTCCCTCGTGGGCGACGTCACCGAACTCGACGCCCCGGTGTCGATCAGCATCACCGCGTCGCTCGTCTGGGGGCGATCGGTCCCCACGGCCGTGACGGACCTGCGCCGGGCGGTCGCCCGGGAACTCGCCGCGCACACCGAACTGCGGGTGGCCGGGATCGACGTCGTCGTGCGCGACGTCCACGTCCCTCGGGACGGCCAGGAGGCGGACCGATGACCGGCAGCGGGCGACCGGACCTCGAAGCCGAACTCGCGACCCTGGTGGGTGCGGTGCCCGGCGTCGAGCAGGTCTACCGTCGCGGCGTCGTCCGTGCGGCGGCGGCCGGTGCACGTCGACTGGTGGGCGCGGGGGCCACGGACGCACTGGTCGAGGTCAGCCGCGACGGAGTGACCATGACGATCGCCGTCGACGGGATCCGGCCGACCGTCGAGGTCGTCCACGCGGTCCACGACGCGGTCATGGAGCATCTGACGCAGGTCGGCCTCGCGGTTCCCGTGATCGTCGTGCGGGTCGGCCGGATCGGGTGAACGGACGACCCACAGGGCGGGTCAGCGGCGGCGTCGGGACGCCGCAGCGCGGCGCTGCTTCGCCTTCGCCAGCGCGCGCTGGACCTGGGGGTCGCGCCGCGCGTGGCGGACGATCCCGACGATGACCGGCAGGTACCGGAGCAATGCGAACACGGGGGCCTCGTTCCTCGGGTCAGTCGACCCGTGTGGTCGCGGCGGCCATGCGTGCGCGGAAGCCGCCGGTGAGTTCGATGAGCGCGGGGACCTCGTGGCCGACCGCGCGGTCGAGCCGACGGAGTGCCGACTCGATGACGGCCTGCGCGTCGGTCGGGGCGACCCCGCGCCGGCACGTCGCCGCGATCCGGAGCACCGGAGTGCGTCGGACCCGGTACGTGGTGACGCTACTCGTGACGAGTTCCGGGCGTCCGGACAGCGCGTCGCCGAGCAGGTCGCGAGCGACCGCGGTGTCGATGACGATCCGGTCGCCCTCCTGCCCGGATGCCACCGCCTCGCCGCGGGTCTCGAGCAGCACCGAGGTGTGGCCGCCGCCCTGACGGACGATGAACACGACGAGCAGCGCGACGACCACTGCGAGGGCGACGAGCACCGCGATCCCGATCCAGTCGGCGCGGGTGCCGGGGATCGTCGTCGCGGCGAACGCCTGGTCCAGGCCCCGCCGGGCCCCGGGTGCGTCGCCGCTCCAGGCGTGCGTGACGGCCGGGACCGCGCCGAGCAGGATCCCGACGAGCCCGAGCGCGACGAGCACGATGCCGACGACGAGGAGGAACAGCCGGTTGGCCGCGCGGTTCGTGGCGTTCATGCGCCCACCTTCCCGGTGCGTTCGATGGTGGTGCGCGACCGGAGGGGCGGACGCGCGTCGGAGCGGGCGATCTCGTCGTCGACGGCGGTGACCACGGCCTCCCGGTCGACCGGCAGACCGCTGGTGGGCGTGAGTCGGACCTCGGCGGTCCGGCGCCCGACGGTGACGAGGGTCGCGTCGGGGTCGACGCCCGCGGCGTCGGCGGCGCGACGCGCGAGCGCCGAGGCGATCACGCGGTCGTCGACGACCACGACGGTTCGGTCGGAGTGGAGCGTGCGTCGCGGACGCCGGGAGGCCCGGAGCGCGACGACGACGAGGAGGACCCCGATGAGGGCCACCACCACGCCGCCGACGATCAGCCAGGCGGCGGCCACCGTGCTCGCGGCGACGAGGGCGGCGCCCATGTCACCCGGGGCGGCGAGCAACGGCCGCATCCCGAGCATCGCCAGGACGACCTCCGTGCCGGCGTACGCGCAGGCCAGGATGACCAGCACGGCGGTGACGACGGCGGGGACGGCCTTGGACGAGTGCGTCTCGCGGCGGGCGACCCGTCGGAGCAGGTGGTCGGTGCTCATCGGACCCGCCGTTCTGCGCGGATGACCGCGCCCGTCAGATGGAGCGTGACCTGCGCGAGGTGCCGGCCGGTCAGCGCGGGGACACGGTCGCGCAGCGTGCGCTGCGCGGCGGAGCAGCGCTCGACGAGGCTCGGGGCGTCGTCGTCGGCGTCGAGCCCGCGGACGCCGATCGGCGTCCGCAGGATCGCGGCGAGGTCGCCCTCTCGGTCCTCGAGGTCCACGTGGACGTGGTCGGCGTCCACGTCGAGCTCCTCCGCCGTCAGCGCGGCGACGACCCGGGACAGGGCACGCGCGGTGACCCGGGTCCGTCCCGGTGTGTCGGTGCGGCCGGGTCGGACCCCGGTCGAGGTCCGACCCGCCGCGGCCGTGGCGGTGGCGGTCGTCACGAGGACGACCGCTTCCCGCGGACGGCGTCGCTCAGGGCACGGACGTCGAGCTTGCCCTCGGTGATCCGCCCGACGACGGCACCGATGGCCATCGCCGCAGCGACACCGATGAAGGGCCAGAACCCGGCCCAGATCCACACGATCGCGAGTGTCGCCGCGACGAGGATGCCGAAACGCGTTGCGGTCATCGTCACGCCTGCTGCTCGTCGTCGGCCGTCGGGATGTGCACGTCGGTGACCTTGACGTTCACCTCGGTGACCTGGAGCCCGACGTAGTCCTCGATGGCCCCGGCCACGGCGGTGCGGACACCGTCGGCGACGGCCTGCAGGTCGGTCGGGTACTCCGCGACGATGACGACGTCGGCCGCGACCTGGGTCTCGCCGACCTGGACGCTGATGCCCTGGCTGAGGTCGGTGTTGTTCGCCAGGCCGCGGATCGCGCCGATGGCACGGGCCGCGCCGCCGCCGAGCGCGAAGACGCCCGGGACCTCACGGGCCGCGATGCCGGCGATCTTCGCGACGACCGCGTTGTCGATGTCGGTCTTGCCGCCGACCGTGCCGGTGCCGGTCGAGCTCAGCGTGGTGGCCGTCGCGGCCGTGGCGGGTGTGGTGGCGCTCGCAGTGGTGGCCATGGTGTTCCTCCCTGTCGTGGGTCCGGACGGACCCGCACTCCGTGGTGCTGCAGGGGAGTCGTGTCGACCGGGCCGATCGTCACGTCCGGAGGGCTGGGAGATCGCTCACGGATCGGGGGACGTCGCTCGATCCCGCCGACCGTCCGGCTTCAGTCCACCAGGTCCAGGTATTGGGACCGCGCTGGCATGGCGTGGATGATCAGCTCGTTGCCGCTGTCGAATCGCAACACCACGATCTCCAGGAGTCGCGCGGCGGCGTCGAAACCCAGGCGGAACTCGCGGGCAGGGCTCTCGTCATCGAGCGGTGCCGCATAGACGTACCGCTCCGCCGCATGGACGGCGTCCGTCGCATCGATGCCGTGCTTCCCCGCGGAGCGGTGGACATCCACTAGGCGGCGTCGATCCAGGCGTGGACGGCGGCGCGGATGACCTCCGAACGGCTCAGGTGATCGTGCTCGGCTCGCTGGGTCAACGCCTGGAGGAGTGCCGCGTCCATCCGCACTGGCACGACCGTGCCCGGCCCGTCGCCCACCGGTCGACGCCCGCGGCGGCGGAGCTGTTCCAGCGGGTACCCGGCTTCCGCCTCGGTCGCCCATGCCTCGACCATCGCATCCGTGACCGGAACGCCGTCCACCGTCTCGTTCGACATGGCGTCATCGTATTACGGAATTCCTCCGTCCGCGGGACCGGGGTGTTCAGGCCACGCCGACCGCGGCCTCCCGGCCGGCGAGCAGCGCGGGCACGTCCGCGACGCCGTCGAGCACGTGGTCGTGGGGTTCGGCCTCGAGCTCCGCGCGGGACAGGGCTCCGGTGCACACGCCGACGGCGACCACGCCTGCGTTCCGCGCAGCGCGGACGTCGACGACGGTGTCGCCGGCGGCCAGGACCTGGCGCACGTCCTCCACGCCGAGCAGCTCCATGGCGTGGTGGATCATGTACGGCGCAGGGCGGCCGGCCCGGACGTCGGACGTCGTCACGACCGCGTCGACGGTGTGTGCGGGGCCCCGGCCGACGGTCCAGCCGAGCGAGGTGAGGAGCGACCCCACGACGGGTTCGTCGAACCCCGTGGTGAGCGCGACCCGGACGCCCCGCGCCCGGAGGTCCGCCAGCGCGGCCTCGACGCCGGCCATCGGGACGGGCGGGTCGGCGCGGTACAGGTCGTCGAGGGTCGCGCGGAAGGCGCGGAAGGTCGCGGACACGATCGACGGCGTCGGCTGCACGCCCCCGAGCTCGAGGAGGGCCGTGATCGCCTCCTCCTTGTCGGTGCCCATCCACCGTTGCAGGTCGGCGTCCGCGACGGGCGCGCCGGCATCCTCCACGGCGGATCGCAGGGCTCGGTACACCGCGCCCCGGTCGTCGATCGTCGTCCCGGCCATGTCGAACACCACTGCGCTGATCACGGGCAGAGCGTAGGGGAGCGGTGCGACGCGGCGTCGTCGCGCCCGTGAACGGCAGTCGAACGCGACGGGGCCGGGATGAACCGTCGGTGAACGCCGCCGCGGACGGTCCTGCGATGCGGGCGCTCGCGGACAGGATCGGGCCGTGGACACGACGACGCCCGACCTGCACGACACCGCCTCCACCGCCTCGGGCGGCCGGCCCGACCGGTACGACGTGGTGGTCGTCGGGGCCGGGGTCATCGGCCTCGCGCACGCCGCCGAGGCCGTCGACCGGGGGCTCCGGGTGCTCGTCGTGGAGCGCGACCACCGGGCCACCGGCGCCTCGGTCCGCAACTTCGGGCACGCGTGCGTGACGGCGCAGTCGGGCGACATGCTCGAGCTGGCGCTCGCCGCCCGTGAGCGGTGGCTCCGGCACGCCCACGACGGCCGCTTCCCCGCGGTCGCATCCGGCGCGGTGGCCGTCGCGCGGAGCCGGGCCGAACTCGCGGTCCTGGAGGAGCTGGCCGCGTCGCGCGAGCCGGGTCAGGTCCGGCTCCTCGCCGCTCCGGAGACCGTCGACCGGATCGGTGGGGTCGGCGACCCGACGATCGTCGGCGGGGCGTTCCTCCGTGACGACGTCCGCGTCGACCCGCGCGCTGCCGTCGCGGGGCTCGCCGCACTGCTCGCGTCGCGCGGTGTCACGTTCCGGTGGGGCACCGCCTACCTCGGATGGGAGGACGGCCTCGTCCGCACCTCGCGCGGCACGGTCCGGGCGGACCGCACGATCGTCTGCGTGGGGCACGACGTCGACCAGCTGTACCCGGACCTCGCCGAGCAGCACGGGATCCGTCGCTGCGGCCTGCAGATGGCACTCGTGGAACCGCCCACCGGGCTGTCGATCACCCCGGCCGTGCTCACCGGCACGAGCATGCTCCGCTACCCGGCGTTCGCCGAGACCGCCGCGGCGACCGTGCTCCGGCAGGAGATCACCCGCGATCGACCGGACCTCGTCGCCATGGACGCGAACGTCATGCTGACGCAGCGGCCGGACGGCAGCCTGGTCGTCGGGGACAGTCACCGGTACGACGTCACGCTCGACCCGTTCCTCGACGAGGGCGTCAGCGACACCCTGCTCCAGGACGTCGCGACGCTGCTCGGGGTCGGAGGGTTCCGGGTGCGGCAGCGCTGGATGGGCGTCTACGCGCACGCGCCCGAGCCGTACCTCGTCGCCCACCCCGCGCCCGGGCTCACGGTCGTCAGCGTGACGAGTGGCGTGGGCATGACGATCTCGCACGGGCTCGCGGCCCGCACGTGGGCCGGCCTGGAGGCGCTTCCCGCGCCCGTCTGACGGCCGCGGTCCCCGACACGCACGCGCTGTTCCCCATCCGTTCACGGACGGGGCACGAGTGCGTCACCGCCCCGGGTCACGATGACGTTCGTCCAGCGGCCGGTACCCCACGTTCCGACTCCCACACCCGTCCCACAGTGAACGGCCGGTCGCCCCCAGGAAGGGAACACCCGTGCTCTCCAAGCGCTCATCCGCCGGCATCGCGCTGGCCGCCGCGGCACTCGCCGCCCTGACCGGTTGCTCCACCACGAGCAGCGCCGCGACCACCGACTCGTCCGGATCCGCCTCGGCCTCCGGTGACTGGTCGACGGCGACGTCCGCGTCGTCGAACGGTGGCATGGACGCCCTCGTCAAGGCGGCCGACAAGGAGGGACAGCTCAACGTCATCACGCTGCCGCCCTCGTGGGCCAACTACGGCAAGATCATCGCCGGGTTCGAGAAGAAGTACCCGGGCATCACGATCAACTCCGCGAACCCGAACGGCTCGAGCGCCGACGAGGTCGCCGCGGCGAAGTCGCAGAAGGGTCAGTCCACCGCCCCCGACGTCTTCGACATCGGCACCGCGGTCCTCAGCCAGAACCTCGACCTCGTCGCGCCGTACAAGGTCGCGAACTGGGCGGACATCCCCACCGCGGACAAGGCCGCCGACGGCGGGTGGTACTACGACTACACCGGCCTCATGTCGATCGGGTACGACTCGTCCGTCATCAAGACCGCCCCGAAGAGCATGAAGTCGCTGCTCGGCTCCGCCTACAAGGGCAAGGTCGCGATCAAGGGCGACCCGACGCAGGCGAACGAGGCCGCCAGCGCCGTCTACCTCGCCGCGCTCGAGAACGGCGGCTCGGCGAAGGACATCCAGCCGGGCATCGACTACTTCGGCAAGCTCAAGGCCGCGGGCAACATGCTCAACGTCCTGCCGACGCAGGCCACCGTCAACTCGGGTGAGACCCCGGTGGTCGTGCAGTGGTCGTACAACAACCTCGCATGGGGCGCCGCAGGCGGATCCGCCGGCAACCCGAACTGGAAGACGGTGATCCCGAAGGGCACCGCGCTCGGCAGCTACTACAACCAGGCGATCAACGTCGACGCGCCGCACCCGGCAGCCGCGCGCCTCTGGGAGGAGTACATCTACAGCCCGAAGGTGCAGAACCTGTACCTCGCGTCCGGCGCGTACCCCGCCACGCTCGCCGCGATGGAGAAGAACGGCACGGTCGACAAGGCCGTCCTGGCGAAGGTCGGCGACGCACCGAAGAGCCTCGTCCAGCTGTCGAGCACGGAGGCGGCGACCGCGGCCACCCTGCTGACCAGCACGTGGTCCTCGACGGTCCGCTGACCCATGGCCACCGCTGACGCGACCACGACCGCCACGCCGCCCCGTGCGGTGCAGGCGCACGGGGCCGCGCGGGGGCTGACCACCGCAGGCCGCGGCGCCGGGGGAGGACCCCGGCGCCGCGGCGTCGCGTGGCTCGGTCTCACCCCGTTCGCGCTCTACGTGCTCCTCTTCCTCGCCGTTCCCGCGGTCATCGCGGTCGCCAGCGGGTTCTCCACCGCCGCGGGCGTCCCCACGCTCGCGAACCTCCGGGCGTTCACCGATCCGTCGGTCCTGCAGGCCTTCGCCGGTTCGGCCGGGCTGTCCGCAGCGTCGGCGGTACTCGGCACGGCCATCGGCGCCGTTGTGTGCTGGGCGCTGACGACGCTCCGCCCCGACGGGCTCGTCCGGTCCATGGTCGACGCCGCGTCGAGCGTCCTGGCCCAGTTCGGCGGGGTCATGCTGGCCTTCGCGTTCATCGCCACGATCGGCGTCCAGGGCATCGTGACCGTCTGGCTCCGCGGCATCGGGATCGACATCAACGCGAACGGCCCGTTCCTCTACACGGTGGCTGGACTCGTCGTCCCGTACCTCTACTTCCAGGTGCCGCTCATGGTCTTGACGTTCATGCCGGCGCTCGAGGGCCTCGGCGTGCAGTGGGGCGAGGCGGCGGCGACGCTCGGGGCCTCCCGGTCCGTGTACTGGCGCCGGATCGCGATCCCCGTGCTCGCACCCGCGTTCTGGGGCAGCCTGCTGCTCCTGTTCGCCAACGCGTTCTCGTCGTACGCCACGGCCGCGGCGCTCATCGCCCAGGGCGGCATCGTGCCGCTGACGATCCGCCAGGAACTCACGAGCGAGACCATCGTCGGCGTGCAGAACGTCGCCGGGGTGCTGGCGCTCGGCATGGTCGTGGTCATGGTCGCCGTGATGGCGGGGTACTCCGCGCTCGAGCGTCGCGCCTCGCGGTGGCAGCGATGAGCTCGGCACGCGGGTACGGCCCCGCACCCTCGAAGACGGTCGGTACCGTCGTCCTGGTCGTCGTCGGGCTCGTGTTCGCGGTGCCGATCGTCGCGCTGGCGCAGTTCACCCTCCGGCAGGGTGCGGGGGCCGGGCTGACACTGTCGCACTACACGGCGCTCGCGGATCCGGTCAACCGGGCCACGTACCAGCCCCTGTTCGACGGCCTCGTGAACTCGCTCGTCATCGCGGCGATCACCGTCGGCATCGTCCTGTTCGTGCTCCTGCCCGCCCAGATCGTCACGACACTCCGGTACCCCCGGCTCCGGCGCGCGCTCGAGTTCGTGTGCATCCTGCCGATCACCGTGCCGACCGTCGTGCTCGTCGTCGGGTTCGTCCCCGTGTACCAGGTGATCGCGCAGGTCCTCGGGTCGGGTGCGTGGACGCTCGCCTTCGCGATCGGGGTGATCAGCCTGCCGTTCGCGTTCCGGCCCATCGCCACCGCACTCACCACGGTCGACGTCGTCGTGCTCGCCGAGGCCGCTCGATCACTCGGGGCAGGCTGGGCGACGGTCGTCATGCGGGTGCTCCTGCCGAACCTGCGCCGCGGCATCCTCGCCGCGTGCTTCCTCACCGTCACGGTCGTGCTCGGCGAGTACACGCTCGCGTCATTCCTGTCGCGGACGACCTTCCAGACGGCGCTCGTGCTCATCCAGCAGACGGACCCGTTCGTCGCGGCGATCTTCTCGCTCGCCGCGCTCGTGTTCGGGTTCGTCCTGCTCGTCGTGATCGGCCGCGTCGGGTCGGCTCGACCTGGCGCGCGCCGCATCCGTCGTGGAGCAGGCGGCGCGTCCGGTGCCGGGAGCACGGGCACCGGGTCCAGTGGCCCGGCCGACGCCGCCCTGCGCTCGCACGTCCTCGACGGTGTCGCCGTCGCCGCCCCCACCTCCCAGGAGCCCGCATGACCCGCACCGCCCAGCCCACCCCCACGACGGCGAACCGCAGTGGGGCCACCGTCGAGCTCGACGGTGTCGTGAAGTCCTACGGCGCCCACACCGCGCTCACCGGGTTCTCGCTCCGACTCGAGCCGGGGGAGTTCGTCTCGCTGCTCGGACCGTCGGGGTGCGGCAAGACCACCGCACTCCGGGCACTCGCGGGTCTCGAGGTGATCGACGCCGGCGCCATCCGCATCGACGGCCAGGACGTCGCGGCCGTGCCGGTGGAGCGACGGGACATCGGGATGGTGTTCCAGCAGTACTCGCTGTTCCCGCACATGACCGTCCGGCAGAACGTCGCCTTCGGGCTCGAGATGCGGAAGGTCCCCGCGGACGACCGGCGCCGCCGTGTGGTCGAGGCCCTCGACATGGTGCACCTCGCGGACCTCACCGACCGCTATCCGCACCAGCTCAGCGGCGGGCAGCAACAGCGCGTCGCGCTCGCCCGAGCGCTCGTCACGCGGCCCCGGGTGCTCCTGCTCGACGAGCCGTTGTCAGCGCTCGACGCCAAGGTGCGGGTGACGCTCCGCGACGAGATCCGTCGCATCCAGACCGAACTCGGCATCACGACGCTGTTCGTCACCCACGACCAAGAGGAGGCGCTCGCCGTCTCGGACCGGATCGCCGTGATGCACGGGGGCGGGATCGAGCAGATCGGGACGCCGGAGCAGCTGTACATGCGGCCCGCGACGGCGTTCACTGCGGACTTCGTGGGTCAGTCGAACCGGCTCCGCGGGGACCTCCGCGGAGGCGACGTGTTCACGTACGGGTTCTCGCTGCCGAGCATCGACCGCACCCTCGACGACGGGCCCGTGACCGCCTACGTCCGCCCCGAGGACGTCGTGCTCGCCCCGGACGGCGGCCTGTCCGGCGCCGTCCTCACGTCGAGCTTCCTCGGCTCGGTCCGCCGCACGACCCTCCGACTCGACGACGGCACGGCGCTCGTCGTCCAGCACGACGTCGCGCAGCGGCCGGTTCCCGGCGACGAGGTCCACGTCCGCCTGCTCGGGACGCCGGTCGCGGTGGCGCCGCTCGGTTGAACTGCGCCCGGGAGGCGCGGTGTCATCGGGTGCGGCGCCTCCCGTCCGCTGTGCTGCGGGCCATCGACGCCGTACCGCCGGAGCGCCCTGTGTCGGCGAGAGAGTCCGCGATCACGTGCTCCTGTTGGACGTCATCGACCGCGAGGGGCAGTGTTCGATCCGCGTCAACGATCAGTGGATCTGTTTCGTCTGGACGGCCGCAGGACCCTCCGATGTCCACATCGCCGACTACCACGAGCGAAGGAACACTGATGTCGAAAGCACATGACCCGATCACACCCGGGGAGATCCTGCGGACCGAGTTCCTCGAGCCACTCGGCATCACGGCGTACCGACTCGCGCAGGCGACCGGGCTCCCGCAGACGCGGCTGAGCGAGGTCATCCGGGGGAAGCGCCGTATCACCACCGACACTGCGCTCCGGCTGTCGCAGGCGTTCGGGCTGTCCGAGCGATTCTGGCTCAACATCCAGAACGACTACGACATCGAAGTCGAGCACGACGAGCACGACGACGAACTCGCCCGGGTCGAACGGCTCGTCCCGGCGTGACGTCGGAGGTCGTACCGCGCGTGGAGATCATGCCGAGCTGGAGGACCGGGCGATCCGCGGTGGGTGAGGACCTTCCGTAGCTGACGATCCAGATAGTTCGCAAAGCTAAACTAGCGACGGTGACCTCCTCCGCTGCCGCGCCCACCCTCAGCGCCCGGCGGCGGACCCTGGCCCTCGTCTCGATCCTCCTGTCGACCCTCACCGGCACCATCGACACCTCGATCGTCAACGTCGCCCTGCCGAAGCTCGCGACCGATCTCCACGTGGCGCCGTCCGAGACCGTGTGGGTCGCGACCGCGTTCCTCCTGGCCGTCGCCTGCTCGGTCCCGGCCACGAGTGCGCTCGGCGACCAGATCGGTCGCCGCCGGTTGTACCTGATCGGCGTCCCCGTGTTCACGTTGGCGTCCCTGGGCTGCGCGCTCGCGCCGACGCTCGCGGTCCTCGTCGCGTTCCGCGTCGTCCAGGGCATCGGGTCCGCGGTGGTCCTCGCCGTGGCGATCCCGCTGATCCGGCGCCTGTTCCCGCCGGAGCGCCTCGGGCAGACGCTCGGGCTCAACGCGATGACGGTCGCCATCGGGACGTCGGCCGGACCGACGCTCGGAGGGTTGATCCTCGCCGCACTCCCGTGGCCGTGGCTCTTCCTCATCAACGTGCCGATCGGTGTCGCGTCGTTCGTGCTCGCGCTCGTCGTCCTGCCGAAGGGCGTGCCCGAGCGGGGCGACTACGACTGGCCCGGTGCCGTCTGGGCCGCGGGAGCGATCGCCGCGCTGCTCGTCGGCGTCCGACAGCTCGCCGCGGTCACGACCCTCTGGCACGCGCTGGTGCTCCTCGTCGTGTGTGCCGTGTGCGCGGTGCTGTTCGTGCGTCGTGAGCGGATGGCCGCCCGGCCGCTCATCCCGCTCGGCTTGTTCACCGGCCCGTTCAGTCTCACGGTCGGCACCGCGTGGGCGTCGTTCCTGGGGCAGGGCATCGCGTTCGTCGCCCTGCCGTTCCTGTTCCAGACCGCGTACGGGGCGAGCCCGCTCGAGTCGGCGCTCCTGTTCACGCCGTGGCCGCTCGTGATCGTCGTCGTGGCACCGCTGTCCGGGCGGATCGCCGACCGGGTCCGTCCGGCGGTGTTGGCCCTCACAGGCCTCGTCGTCCTGACGATCGGCCTCGTCATGCTCGCGCTGCTCGGGTCCGCGCCGCCGATCTGGCTCGTGCTCCTGTCCACCGCCGTGTGCGGCCTCGGGTACGGCACGTTCCAGAGCCCGAACAACCGGGACATGATGGCCGCCGCTCCCCTCCGCTACGCCGCGAGTGCATCGGCCGTCCTCAACACGAACCGAACCGTCGGGCAGTCCGCCGGGTCAGCCGTCGTCAGCATCGCACTCGTGGTGAGTGGCGCCGCAGCCGGGTCGATGGCAGCGCAGTCGTCTGCCGCCAGCGCCGTGCTGTGGGTCGCCGTGGTGGCGGCGGCCGCTGCGACGATCCTGTCCGCCGTCAAGCTCCGGGTGACCGCGGCCGTGCCGCTCGGACGCTGAGACTCAGGTCCGGAACACCGCGGCGGGATCGTCGCGCAGCGCGGCTGCCACCCGACTCCGCATGTCGTCCGACATGGCGGGGAGGTCCGACACCGGCGCCCAGACAGCTTCCGTGTTCTCGCCGTCCGCCGGGAACGGCTCGCCCGACACCCACCGGAACCGGAACACGATGTCGATGTACTGCGCACGATCGCCGTTCGGGTAGGTCATCGGCGCGAGGGTCTGCACCATCGCCAGTCGCTCCGGCACGGCGACGACGTCGGCTTCCTCCAGGACCTCGCGCGCGGCGGCGACCGCGGGTTCCTCGCCGGGGTCGATGATCCCGGTCACCGGTGTCCAGGCTCCGGTGTCGGCACGGCGGACGACGAGGACCTGCTGCTCGTCGCCGTCGCCCCGCAGCACGACGGCGGTCACACCCGTGAGCCAGAGCAGGTCGGTCCCGACCTTCTCGCGGAGCGCCAGGACGAACTCGGGAGTGGGCATGCCCCCACCGTAACGACCAGGGTGGCAGCGGGCGGGCGTCCCGGACGGCCTGTGGACGACGAAGGGCCCGCCGTCCGATGTGGACGACGGGCCCCGCGTCGTGCCTCCCGTCCTGCGGCGGACCGCGGGACGGGAGGACCGACTAGCGTTGCGTGCGCCGGCGACCGATCCGGAGACCGGTCACGCCGAGGCCGGCCATGAGCAGACCGAGGGCCCACGGCAGGGCACGGGTCGTCTCGGAGCCCGTGAACGCGAGCTCACCCGTGGCGGTCGTGGCGGTCGGCGTCGTCGACGTGGTGGTGGCCACGGTGGTCGCGGCCGGAACGACGTCCACGGCGAACGCGGTACTGAAGGCGTCGGCCGACACCGTCAGGTGGTGGGTCGACGCGTGCGGGAACGTGACGTCGACGAGGCCGAAGTCCCCGTACTCGGGGTCGCTCGTGATCTTGTCGGTGGCGTAGTCCGACGTGACGGTCGGCATGGGGGCGTTCCCGTCCGCGTCGTAGGTCGCGTTGCCGTAGCGGTCGACCAGGTCGCCCTCGACGACGAGCGTTCCGCCCTGGTGCACCGTCGGGCGGCCACCGTCCGTCTCCGTGACGGTCTGGTCGAAGTCGCTGCCGGAAACGGTGACCGTCTCGACGCTTCCGTCCGTACCGATGATCCACGACGTGCCCGTGGACGAGTCGAAGTCCTTCTTGTCGGTGGTGTAGACCTCGACACCGAACGGAGCGCCCGGCTCGACGGTGAGCTCCACGTACTCGGTGGCCGTTGCGCCACCGCTCGTCGCCGTGACCGCGAAGTCGTAGGGCGAGTCATCCGCGTCGGTCGGGATTCCGCTGAGCACACCGGTGGCAGCGTCGAACGTGACGCCGTCCGGCAGCTGGACGCTCGGGTCGTCGGTCGGGTCGGAGGGGTCGCCCTCGTCGGGGTCGGCCCACGCCAGGGCGTAGGTCGGAGCGGGTGCGCCCGTCGCGGCGAAGGTGTGGGAGAGGGACTCGCCGGCGGTCACGCTCAGCTCGAGCGGATGCGCGGCAGACGTGGTGTCGGGGAACTGCGGGTCCTCGGTGACCGCGGAGGTCGTCGCGAAGGCGGAGGCGCCCGTGTTGTCCGTGACGGTGACCGTCAGCGTCGCGCCGATGTCCGCCGTCTTCACGATGTAGCTCGCTCCGTTGCCGACGGTCACGCCCTCGCGCGTCCAGGCGTAGAGCGGCGTCCCCGTGAATCCGTTCGGGTCGGCGGTCAGCGTCTGACCGACCTTGGCCGTCGTGCTGCTCAGGGTCACGGTCTGCGTGGCGGCCGCGGGGGTGGGGACCCGCGTGCTGGTCACCGGAGTGTCCGGCGTCGTCGCCTTCGGGGAGGCGCTCGCCGTGCTCGTCGGCGACGGGGCGGTCGGTGCACTCGTGCTGACCGGCGCAGCGGGCGTGGTCGTGTCGGCGGTCGGGGCACTCGTCGGGGACATGTCCGCCGCCGCGGAGACGGACGTCGCGTCGAACCGGGTGAGCGTGTCGGCCGAGGCCGCCTGGACGCCGAAGACGCCGAGGCCGGTGGTGAGCCCCACGAGGGCGATGGTGGTGCCGACGGCGCAGGCGCGTCGGGTGCCGGAGGTGCTGCGGTGCACGGGTGTTCCCCCAATTTTCGGTCCGCTGATGCGGACATGTGAATCGACCGAGAATGTCGGGTGTGCTCGGAGCGTAGCGGTATGAGGCCGCTGGCGGAACATCCGTCCAGCCATGCACCCGTTCTGGGGTCAGCGACCGCCGCGGGCAGCGCTGCTCGGTCGCGGGCGACGCTCTCCGATGAACCGCGTCATGGGAGGATCAGGCCGCATAGGCTGGGCCCGTCATGGAGATCATCATCCTGCCCACAGCGGTCGAGGTCGGCCGGATGGCCGCTGCGAAGATCGCGTCCGTCGTGTCCCGCAAGCCGTCCGCCGTGATCGGGTTGGCCACCGGGTCGAGTCCGCAGGACATCTACGCCGACCTCGCCCGGCGGGTGCAGGGCGGGGAGATCTCGTTCGCGCAGGCCCGCGGGTTCGCGCTCGACGAGTACGTCGGGATCCCGCTGGAGCATCCGGAGAGCTACGCCAGTGTCATCGCCCGCGACGTCGTCGGTCCGCTCGGGTTCGACCCCGCGCGGGTCCGGGTCCCCGACGGTCGTGCGGCGGACCTGGAGTTCGCGGCGAAGGAGTACGACGCCGCGATCCGCGCGGCCGGGGGCATCGACGTGCAGATCCTGGGGATCGGCGCGAACGGGCACATCGGGTTCAACGAGCCGACGTCCTCGTTCGCGTCCCGCACGCGCATCAAGACGCTCGCGCCGGCGACGCGCGCGGCCAACGCGCGGTTCTTCGACTCGGTGGAGGAGGTGCCGATGCACTGCATGACGCAGGGGTTGGGCACGATCCTCGAGGCGCGGGAGCTGGTGCTCGTGGCGCAGGGCGAGGGCAAGGCCGCCGCCGTCGCGGGCGCGGTCGAGGGGCCGGTCAGTTCGTTCGTGCCCGGCAGCGCCCTGCAGTTGCACGAACACGCGACGGTCATCGTCGACGAGGCCGCCGCCGCACAGCTGCAGCTCGCCGACTACTACCGCCACGTGTTTGCGAACAAGCCGGCGTGGCAGCGCTTCGACGAGACGCCAACACGCTGATCCGCAGCGGTCCACTCCCCACCGCGGCTCGTGGCGGTGGGGAGCGGATCGTGCGGCGTCGAGGTGGGGTCAGTCGTCCGAGACGCTGATCGTGACCTCGATGTTGCCACGCGTCGCGTTCGAGTAGGGGCAGACCTGGTGCGCCGCGTCCGCGAGGGCCTGTGCTGCGTCGTGCTCCATCCCGGGGATGACGACCTCGAGGTGGACCGCCAGCTGGAACCCGCCCTGCCCGTTCGCGCCGATCTGCACCCGGCCGCCGACGGTGGTGTCGGTGATGGAGACCTTCTGTGCCCGGGCGACGCCCTGGAGCGCGGAGTGGAAGCACGCAGCGTACCCGGCCGCGAACAGCTGCTCGGGGTTCGCGCCGGCGCCCGAGCCGCCCATCTCCTTCGGGATCGCCATGTCGAGGTCGAGCGTGCCGTCGGTGGTCCGGACGTGGCCGTTGCGGCCTTCGCCGGTCGAGAGCGCTTCTGCGGTGTAGAGGGCGTCCATGGTGTCTCCTGTTCGTGGTCGTCACGCGGCGCGTGACGGGGGTGGGTGGGGCCTCCCGGCCGGGCCGGACGGGAGGCGCGGCTAGCGTGCGCCGGCCGTGGTCGCCTGCATCCCCGCCGTGACGCGGTGCAGGGTGTCGATGAGTCCACGTGCCGTGTCGAGGTCGATCGCCATCCCGCCTGCGATGCACCCGGGCACGTGGGCGAGGTCGGACTGCAGTGCCCGGCCGTGGTCGGTCAGCGCGATCTCGACGACCCGTTCGTCGGCGCGGCTGCGTTCACGCGTGACGAGGTCCGCATCTGCCATGCGCCGCAGCAACGGTGAGAGCGTGCCGGAGTCGAGGTCGAGGTGGTCGCCGAGCGCGCCGACCGTCAGGGGCCCGCGGTCCCAGAGGAGGACGAGCACGAGGTACTGCGGGTACGTGAGGCCCCAGGGGGCGAGGAGTGCGCGGTACGCCTGGGTCGTCGCCCGGGCGGCGTCGTAGATCGCGAAGCAGACCATCTCGTCGACGGGGGCAGGCGTGTCCATGACGTAAGTATTGCACGCAATACAGTTGTGACCAGCCGAACCGCATCCGAGCGATCGGAGAATTGCTCCGAGGCCGACCAATCCACCTCCGTGGGGGCGCCGAACTACCTGCACAGACCGAGCAAATGCTCGAAGCGCTCACCGGCCACCTGCGGCTGGTTCTCCACCCTCAATCAGGGTGTGTTCGGCGTGCCCACAGCAAGGGAGAAGTCATCATGCGTGGATTCACCAAGACCACCGTCACCATCGCCACCGCTGGAGCGCTCGTCGCCGGGCTCGGCGGCTTCGGCGTCAGCGCCGCGAACGCCGCGGCCCCCGCCGTGCACCTCGCCGCGTCGTCGTCGTCGAAGATCCCCGCCCCGGCCGCAGCCGTCCCCGAGATCAAGGGCGGCGACACCGCGGTCGCGCTCGACAGCGGCTTCATGAGCGCGCTGACCTCGCTGAAGCTCACCCCGGGCGTCAGCGGCTCGGCGAAGCTGTCCGGGTCGACCGTCTCCTTCCCGATCACCGGCGGCAGCGTCGTCTACTGGTCGCCGAAGAGCGACTACCGCCCCTACGTGCAGGGCCTCATCGAGCACGACGGCTCGGGCCTGACCCTCAAGGGCGGCTCGACCACCGTGACGCTCGAGAACTTCACCGTCAACCCCGGCAGCTCGAAGCTCTACGGTGACGTGCTCGTCAACGGCAAGCCCGCCGCGACGCAGGCCTACCTGTTCGCCCTGCACGGTGGGACGCTCAAGCCGCTGAAGCTCCAGGGCGACGACGCGATCCTGACCGGCACCACCGTGCACGTGTCGTCGGACGCCGCCGCGCTGCTCAACAAGACGTTCGGCACGACCGCCGTCAAGAGCAACCTCCTCGTGGGTGTCGCGACCATCACGGCGCAGATCAAGTAACACTCCCGGTCCTCCGGGGCATGGACGACGACGGGCCCGGTGCACACGCACCGGGCCCGTCGTCGTGTCCGAGGGTCAGCGCGCGGCGCGGGTCGTCGCGTCGCCGATCCGGCGGAGGGCCTCGCGCAGCGTCTCCTCGGAGCACCCGAAGTTGAGCCGGGCGTGCCCGATGCCGGGCGTGCCGAACTCGGGTCCGTGGCCCAGTGCGACCCGTGCTGCGTCGACGAGCGGCGTCGCGGGGTCGTCACCCCACGGCGTGCCGCGGAGGTCCAGCCACGCCAGGTACGACGCCTGCGGTTGCCGGTAGCGCGCCCCCGGCACCACCTCGGGCAGCAGCTCGGCGAGCAGACGACGGTTCGCGACGAGTTCGCCGAGCAGGGTCTCGAGCCACGGCTCGCCGTCACGGTAGGCCGCCGTGCTGGCGAGGTACCCGAGGATGCTCGTCCGCCACTCGACCTCGCGCGGCAGCGCGTCGAACCACGCAGCGGACCGGTCCGAGGCGCCGATCATCATGGCGCACTTGGTCCCCGCGATGTTCCATCCCTTGCTCGCCGCGGTCACCGTGACCCCGACCCGGGCCGCGTCGTCCGAGGCTGCGAGGAACGGCGTGAAGACCGCGTCGCTGTGCACGAGCGGCGCGTGGATCTCGTCGCTCACCACGACCGCGTCCCACTCCGCGGCGAGCGCGGCCAACGCGGCGAGGGCCTCCCGGCTGTGCACGAGACCGAGCGGGTTGTGCGGATTGCAGAGCAGCACCGTGCGCGCCCCGTCGGCGAACGCGCGGCGCACCCCGTCCAGGTCGATCCGCCAGCCGGCGGTCGTCGGGAACGGCGTCGCGTCGTCGTCGGCGTCCGACGGCGGCAGGAGCGGGACCTCGACCGCGATGCATCCGGCCTCGTCCACGAACTCCCAGAACGGCGGGTACACGGGCGGCATGACGACGACGCCGTCACCGGGCTCCGTCACCTGCCGGAGCACCTCGACCGCTGCGACGGACACGTCGGTGGTCGTGTGCACGAGGTCCGGCTCGACGCGCCACCCCCACCGCCGCTCGGCGAAGTCCGCGAACGCGTCCGGCAGTTCCCGAGAGGACCCCAGGTACCCGGTGTCGCCACCCTGCACGGCCGCGATCATGGCGTCGCGGACGGGCTCGGCGAGCGTGCAGTCCATCTCGGCGACGAACATCGGGATCACGTCCGGCGGGAAGTCGGTGTACTTGCCACTGGTGCGGGTCGCTCGCGCGTCGAAGGGCGAGATCATCAGGCTCATGCCCACAGCCTGGCAGGAACCCCGGCGTCAGCGCACCGCGTCGACCGCGGCCCGCGCCGCCGCCACGACGGCCGGGTCCGTGGCCAGGTGGGTGTCCTCGCCCGCGACGCCCATGGGCACGCGACTCCCTCGCGTCCCACGCCCGGCCACGAGCCGCTTCGCGGAGAGGTGCACGGCCGCCACACCCGCGTTCGCGAACGCGGGGACGTCCTGCGGTGCCACGCCGCTCCCCGCCATCACCTGCACCGGACCGGCCGCGGCGACCATCCGCGTGATGGTCGCGAGGCCCTGCGGCGCGGTCGCGGCACCACCCGACGTCAACACCCGCGTGACGCCGAGCGTCGGCAGGGTCCCGGCGGCGGCGATCGGGTCCGCGGCGTGGTCGATCGCGCGGTGCACCGTGACCTCGACATCGGCCCGGACGTCCCGAGCCGCGCTCCGGAGCCGCGCGATCGTCGCGATGTCGAGCATCCCGTCCGGCCCGAGCGCCCCGACGACGACGCCCTGCGCGCCGGAGGCCACGACCGCCCGGACCTCGCGGATCATCGTGGCGATCTCGTCCTCGTCGTACACGAAGTCACCCGGCCGACACCGCACGAGCACGTGCGCGGGGATCCCGACGGTGACCACGGCCTCCACGAGTCCCTGCGCGGGGGTGACGCCGCCGAGCTCGAGCGCCGTGCAGAGCTCGACGCGGTCCGCGCCGCCATCGCGCGCGACGACCGCACCCGCGGCGGACGTGACCGCGATCTCCAGCGCTGGTCGGGCCTCCCGGCCGGGAGGCCCGACCACGGCTGCCGACGTCGGCTGCCGGTCGTTCACTCGTCCGGCCCGGTGAGCGGCACGTCCGAGGCCGGCAGGATGCGCGCCGACAGGTCCGGCTCGGCGGGGAAGGCCGGGTCGAACGGGAACATGGGGCGGCGGATGCGCTGGTGGCCGAGTCGCTCGAGGTCCTGGTCGACGCCGCCGGGGGTGAGGCCGAGCATCCAGTCGGCCGCCATGTCGTACAGCTCGGGCTCGAGGTACCCGATCTTGACGATGACGACGTCAGCCGACCGCGGGTCGAGGTCGAGGTCGGTGAAGTCGTGCTCGTGGTGGTACGGCTTCCGGAGCTCCGTGAGGATCGCGAACACGCTGCCCACCTGCAGGACGACCTCGGTGACGGCGTCCGGATCGCCGTGTCGGATGGCGTGCACCCGCCCGGTCATGGTCAGGGGTCCGGCGTGCCGGTCGTCGACCTGCGCCCCGGCCGTGACGGTCACGGTCGCGCCGACGCCGGCCGCGACGGCGGTACGGATCGCCTCCGGTCCGGGGACGCTGGCGTAGACGACGGTCGGACCGCTCGGTTCGGCGAACTCGGGCCGGGCGAGCAGCTCGGTGAGGCCCCACGTCATGTCGCCCGCGCCACCGGCGGTCGGGTTGTCGCCCGAGTCGGAGATGAAGTACGGGCGGGCGTCGGAGGCCAGCGCGGCGTCGAGGCACTCGGCGAACGAGCCGGTGGGGGCGACGAACGCGAAGTCCTCGCGGGCCTCCCAGAAGCTCCGGGCCAGGCGTTCGGCCCCCGCGGTGACGGCGTCCTCGTCCCAGCCGGTGACCACGACGACGGCGCGGTTCCGTGGCTCGTCGGCCCACGCGTACCCGACCCAGATCGCGGCGTCGACGACGCCGTCGGCGGCCTCGACCTCCGGCACGCCGGCGTAGATGTGCGCGGCGGGCTCGATCCTCGTCGAGGTCTGCTCGCCGGGGAGCAGCACCGGCACCGGCACCCACGCCTTCACGGGACGGACGCGCGGGGCGGCCCCGCCGTCGGCGGCGTCGGTGGCGGACGGCAGGGTCGGCTGCGCGGCCAGCAGGTCGACCAGGTTGCGGACCGCCCGCTCCTTCGTGTCGAGGGCGTCCTCGTGCGGTGCCATCCGGTAGCACGTGATGAGGTCGGAGGCGTGGGCCAGCTCCCGCGACACGTTGCCGTGCAGGTCCATCGACGTCGACACGATCACGTCCGGGCCCACGACCTCACGGATCCGTGCGAGCAGCACCGACTCGGCGTCGTCGAGGCCCTCGACGGTCATCGCGCCGTGGATGTCGTACCAGAGGCCGTCGATCGCCCCGCTGCCGACGATGGCGTCGAGCCGGGTGGTGATCCCGCCGGCGAGCTCCTCGAACGCGTCCCGCGTGACGATCCCGCCGGGCAGTGCCTTGCCGACGAGCGCACCGCGCCACCGGGCGGCCTCGCGGAGCGGCTGCCCGGCGCGGAGGAACGGGTACCGGTCCATGACCTCGTCGCCGCGGAGCGGGTGGAACGCCGGGGCCAGCGTCCGGGCCGGTGAGAACGTCGACGACTCGATGCCGAGTCCGGCGACGGCGATGACCGGGAGGGACGGGCTGGGTTCAGGGGACACGGATCCTCCGGTGGTGGTTGGTGGTGGATGCGCCGGCGACGGCGTCGAGGGTGGCGGTGAGGGCGCGTTGCAGGGCGAACTGCCCGGCGCCGACGAGGCCGGCGTCGGCCCCGAGCGATGCCCGCTCGATGGTGAGGTGCTGGGTGACGAGCGGGTGACACCCCTCGTACAGCTGGCTGCGCACGGCCGCGACGAAGGGTTCGACGGTCGAGAGGATGCCACCGAGGTACACCGCGTCGGGGTTGAAGAAGTTGACGTTGGCGGAGAGCACCTCGCCGAGGTACTTGCCCGCACGGCGGACGGCTCGGGTCGCGGCCGGGTGGGCGTCGGTCGCGAGCGCGACGACGTCCTGCGTGGTGGCCACGTCGACGTCGGACTCCTGCAGGATGCGCACGAGGGCCGCGCCCGACGCCACCGTCTCGAGACACCCGGTGTTGCCGCACGAGCACGGGGTGTCGCCGGCCGCGTCGATGCGCACGTGCGTGATGTCCCCGGCCGCGCCGGTCGCGCCCCGGTAGAGCCGGCCGTCGGCGATGATCCCCGCACCGATGGCCGAGCCCGCCTTCACCATGATCGCCTGGCGACGCTCCGGCGGCTGCACCGCGTGCTCGCCGACGGCCATGCAGTTCGCGTCGTTGTCGACGGCCGCCGTGACCCCGAACCGCTCGGCCAGCCAGGCGGCGACGGGGAACCCGTTCCAGCCCGGCATGCGGCTCGGCAGGTCGACGACGCCCGCCTCGACGTCGACGGGGCCCGGGAGGCTCAGCCCGACGCCGCGGAGCGCGCTCCGGCCCCGGCGCGTGGCCAGTTCCTCGAGCACCTCCGCCAGGCGTTCGAGCCCGGGGCGCGGCCCGTCGACCATGGCGAAGGGGATCGTGCGGACGTCGCTGAGGCCACCGCCCGGCAGGACGACGCCGACCCGGGCGTGCGTGCCGCCGAGGTCCGCCGCGAGCGCGTACTCGTCGACGCCCCCGAGGCGGAGCACCTTCCGCGGGCGTCCGCCGGTCGACGAGCGGGTGCCCTCCTCGGCCACGAGGCCGTTCGCGATGAGCTGCCCGACCGTGAGCGACACGGTCGACGGCGCGGCGCCGAGGTGCGTGGCGATCTCGGTGCGGCTGGTCGCCTGTCCCGAGGCGATGAGCTCGAGCACGCGGGCACTGAGCTCAGCCACGGGACCGGTCCCGGGGACTTTCTACAGACATGGCCGAACTATCTCCATCGAGGGCGAGTGCTGCGAGTGTATGGCGCACGTCGAGGCTCTCGGCTTTCCCCAGTTCCGCAGAAACGCAGTTTTTACACAGAGGTACTTCTTTCTCCACGAGGTTTGCCCATTGACTGTCCACCAGCACGACGCCACCCCTCCGCTCCGCCTTCCACCCCTGGTGCCGACCGGCCCCGTTCGAAGGAGAACACCATGTCCACAGCACGCACAGGGCGGTCCCGCCGCCCCTGGGCGCTCGTCGCGGGAGTGGCAGTCGCCGCGTCCGCACTGCTCGCCGGCTGCGCCGGTTCCGGCGGATCGAGCGCGTCGTCGGGTTCCGACACCATCGACTACGCCCTGCCCGCGAACTTCACGCCGAACTGGATCCTGCCGATCGGGACCGCGGCGCACCTCAACACGAACAACGGGTCGATCGCGTCGTCGCTCTGGGAGCCCCTCATCGCGTACGACGGCTCGACGGGCAAGATCGCCTGGAACAAGGCCGGCTCGATCGCCACGGCCGCGGACTTCGGCTCGGACGGCAAGAGCGTCACGATCACCCTCGGCGACCGCCACTGGAGCGACGGCAAGGCGATCACGTCGCGCGACGTCGAGTTCTGGTTCAACGTGATCAAGGCGAACAAGGCCGACTGGGCGAGCTACAACGAGGGCAAGGCGCCCGACAACTGGACGTCCCTGAAGACGATCGACGACCGACACTTCACGATCACGTTCGACAAGGCCTACAACGAGCAGTGGATGCTCGCGAACGAGCTGAGCCTCATCACCCCGCTCCCGCAGCACGCCTGGGACAAGACGAGCGCGAACGGCTCGGTGGGTGACGCCGACCGCACGACCGCGGGTGCGAAGCAGGTGTGGAAGTTCCTCAACGCCGCGGCGAAGGACATCTCCGGGTACGACTCGAACAAGCTCTGGACCACGATCTCCGGCCCGTACGCGATCGACTCGTTCTCGACCTCGGGCAAGGTCGTCCTGACCGCGAACAAGAAGTACGACGGCGGCGAGAAGCCCTCGATCACGACGGTCGACCTGCTGCCGTTCACCACGAGCGACGCCGAGACGAACGCGCTCCGCTCGGGCTCCGTCGACTACGGCTACATCAGTCCCTCGGACATCGACCAGAAGGCCTCGTTCACGTCCAAGGGCTACTCGGTCGAGCCGTGGAACGGATGGGCGATCACGTACATGCCGTACAACTTCCACAACCCGACCATGGGTCCGGTGTTCCAGCAGCTGTACGCCCGTCAGGCCGTGCAGATGTCGATCAACCAGCCGCAGCTGTCCAAGGTCGTGTTCAACGGCACCGCGACGCCGGGCTACGGGCCGGTCCCGCAGGCGCAGAAGTCCGACTTCGTCTCGTCGACCCAGACGGACAACCCGTACCCGTACTCCAGCAGCAAGGCGAAGGCCCTGCTCACGAGCCACGGCTGGACCGAGCAGAACGGCACGATGGTCTGCACCGACGCCGGGTCCGGGAGCTCGCAGTGCGGTGCTGGCGTCGCCAAGGGCACGAAGTTCCAGATGCAGGTGCTGTCGCAGTCCGGCTCGACCGTGACGGACAACATGATGAGCGCGATCCAGTCCTCGCTCGCCAAGACCGGCATCGGGTTCTCGATCAAGACCGCTCCGGTCAACACGGTCCTGTCGCAGACGCCGCAGTGCACCGCCGACCAGGACATCTGCAAGTGGCAGCTGTCGTTCTTCGGGACCGCCGGGAGCTGGTACTTCAACGCGTACCCGACCGGTGACTCGCTGTTCCAGACCGCCGGCAGCGCGAACTTCGGGAACTACTCGAACAAGCAGGTCGACCAGCTCATCTCGGCCAGCACCACGTCGACCGACTCGAGCGCGGTGCAGGACTACAGCGCGACGGTCGCGAAGGACCTGCCGGTGATCTGGCTGCCGAGCCCCGACTACCAGATCTCGGTCGTCAAGAAGGGCCTGACCGGGTTCGACCAGGACTCCCTGGCGAACTTCCACCCCGCGCAGTGGAAGTGGAGCAAGTGACCACTGCGCTCTACATCGCCCGGCGTGTGCTGCAGGCCGTGATCGTGGTGTTCATCGTCACCGTGATCGTGTTCTGCCTGCTGCACACGCTCCCCGGGGGTCCCGCTCGCGGGATCCTCGGGGCGAAGGCCACGAGCCTGCAGATCGCGCAGTTCAACCGCGAGCAGGGCCTCGACAAGCCCCTCGTCGTGCAGTACGTCTACTACCTCGGTACCTTGCTCCGCGGCGACCTCGGCTCCTCGTACACACTGAACGAGCCGGTCACGCAGCTCATCGTCGAGCGACTGCCGAAGACCCTGGTGCTGACGATCCTGTCGGCCGTCGTGGCGCTCGCCGTGGCGATCCCGCTCGGCATGTGGCAGGCCGTCCGGCGGAACAAGCCGGTCGACTACGTCGTCACGACCCTCGCGTTCGTGGCGTACTCCACCCCCGTGTTCTTCCTCGGGCTCGTCGTCATCGTGGTGTTCAGCCAGGTCCTGCCGTGGTTCCCCTCGCAGGCCCCGAACGGCAACACGCTCGCCGAGGTCTTCGCCGACCCGGCCGGTCTCGTCCTCCCGGTGGTGACCGGTGCCGCCGCCATAGTCGCCGTGTTCAGCCGGTACATGCGGTCGTCGACGCTCGAGAACCTCCAGGAGGACTACGTGCGCACCGCGCGGGCCGGCGGCGCACGACAGGGTGCGATCCTCCGACGGCACGTCCTCCGCAACTCGCTCACGCCGGTGATCGCGATGCTCGGGTACTACGTCCCGGTGCTCTTCGGCGGATCGCTCGTCGTCGAGCAGCTCTTCAACTACCCGGGCATGGGCCTGCTGTTCTGGAGTGCCGCGCAGTCGTCCGACTACCCGGTGCTCCTCGGCTGCGTCCTCGTCATCTCCGTGGCCACCGTCGTCGGCACGCTCCTGGCCGACGTCATCCAGTCGATCGTCGACCCCCGCGTCAGGGCGGCGACGGCATGACCGGCGACCGGTCCCCGAACCCCCGAAGCAAGGCAGGTCCCGCATGAGCGCCGTCCTCCAACCCGGGCAGACGCCACTGAGCCCGGACTCCGCCGCCGGGCCCGCCGTCGAGGTCGTCGGTGCCACCGGCTTCCGGATCGCGCTGCGCCGGTTCCTCCGCAACCGGCTCGCGGTCGTCGGCCTCGTCGTGGTCGTCCTGTTCGTGCTGTTCTGCTTCGTGGGCCCACTCGTGTACCCGACCGACCAGACGCACACCACGCTGTCGCAGGCGAACCTCCGGCCCGGCGGCGCACACCTGCTCGGCACCGACGCCGTCGGCCACGACGAGCTCGGTCGCCTGATGTACGGCGGGACCGTGTCGCTCCTCGTCGGTCTCGCCGCCGGGCTGCTCGCCACGGTCATCGGCACGCTCTGGGGTGCGATCGCCGGGTACGCGGGCGGATGGGTCGACGCGGTCATGATGCGCGTCGTCGACGCCGGCATCGCCATCCCCGCGCTGTTCATCCTGCTCGTCATCTCGGCGATCTCGACGCCGGACGTCCTCGGGCTCATCGTGATCCTCGGCCTCGTGTCGTGGCTCGTGCCGTCGCGCCTCATCCGAGCCGAGACCCTGACGCTCAAGAACCGCGACTACGTCCTGACACTCCGGGCGATCGGCGGCACGCACGCCCGCGCCGTCATGCGTCACGTGCTCCCGAACTCCGTGTCGACGATCGTCGTCGCCGCGACGTTCCAGGTGGCCGACGCGATCCTCCTCGTCGCCTACGTGTCCTACCTCGGCCTCGGCGTGCAGCCACCCGCGACCGACTGGGGTGGCATGCTCTCGGCGGGCCTCACCGCCGCGTACTCGGGCCGGTGGTGGCTCATCCTGCCGCCCGGCCTCGCCGTGATCCTCGTCGTCTGCGCGTTCAACGCGATCGGCGACGGGCTCCGGGACGCCTTCGACGCGAGAGGACGCGGCTGATGCCGACGACCACCCAGACGACCGTGCCGATCCTCGACGTCGAGGACCTCGACGTCACCTTCGCCACCGAGACCGGCGCCGTGCCCGCGGTGCGCGGGGTGTCCCTCCAGGTCCGGCCGGGCGAGACGCTCGCTCTCGTCGGCGAGTCCGGATCGGGCAAGTCCACGATCGCGCTCGCCGCGATGGGCCTGCTCGCCCCGAACGCCACGCCGAGCGGCCGAGCCACGGTCGGCGGGACCGACGTCGTCGGCGCGTCCGAGCCGTCGCTCGCGGCACTCCGTGGCCGGACGGTGTCGATGGTCTTCCAGGAACCCGCGACCGCACTCGACCCGCTCACCCGGATCGGCGCCCAGATCGCCGAGGTGATCCGCAACCACCGGCAGATCACCGCGGCCGACGCCGCTCGCGAGGCCGTCGACCTGCTCCGCCGCGTCGGCATCCCCGACCCCGAGCAGCGCGCCTCCGCGTTCCCGTTCCAGCTGTCGGGCGGCCAGCGGCAGCGCGTCGTCATCGCGATGGCCATCGCGAACGAACCGCGGCTCCTCATCGCCGACGAACCGACCACCGCACTCGACGTGACCGTCCAGGCCGAGATCCTGGAACTCCTCCGCCGCCTCGCCGTCGACACCGGCACCGGGGTGCTGCTCGTCACGCACAACATGGGCGTCGTCGCCGACTTCGCCGACCGCGTCGCCGTCATGCTCCGCGGCGAGATCGTCGAGACGGGCAGCGTCGAGGACGTCCTCCTCCGACCGGAGCACGAGTACACGAAGCGGCTCCTCGCCGCCGTGCCGCGGCTCCTCGTGGCGGATCCGGACCGGCCCGCGCCCGTCCCGGACGACCCGTCGACGGTCGGGAGGGACGGCACGCCTCCGGTGGTCGACCTGCGGGACGTCGGGGTCGCCTTCGGTCGAGGCCGCCGCGCCGTGCAGGCCCTCGCCGGGGTCGACATCCGCGTGCACGCCGGGGAGACCGTGGGCCTCGTCGGCGAGTCCGGGTCGGGCAAGTCGACCGCGGCGCGCGTGGCGCTCGGCCTCGTGCTGCCCACCTCCGGGACCGTCGCGCTCTTCGGCCAGGACCTCCGCCGGACGCGAGGGCGTGCACGACGGGCCCTCCAGGGCGGAATCGGGGTGGTCCTCCAGGACCCGGTCGCGTCGCTCGACGCCCGCATGGCGGTCGGCGAGTGCATCGCCGAGCCGCTCCGCGTCCACCGCCGGGGCATGGGTGGTGCCGAACGGGACCGCCTCGTCGCCGAGGCCCTGGACGCCGTCCGGCTGCCCCGTGCCCTGGCCGGACGCGCGCCGCGCGAGCTCTCGGGAGGGCAACGGCAACGCGTCAGTCTCGCCCGGGCCCTCGTGCTCGGGCCGAAGCTCCTCGTGGCCGACGAACCGACGAGTGCCCTCGACGTCAGCGTGCAGGAGGCCGTGCTCGAGGTCATCACCGACCTGCAGCACGACCTCGGGTTCGCGTGCCTGTTCGTGTCGCACGACCTCGCCGTCGTGCAGCACTTCGCCGCACGGGTCGTCGTCATGCGCGGCGGGCGGATCGAGGAGCAGGGCCCCACCGGCCGGACCCTGCTGCACCCCGAGACCGACTACACGCGCCGGCTCCTCGCGGCCGTGCCGGTCCCGGACCCCGTGCTCCAGCGCCGCCGACGGTCGGAGCGACAGGCGGCGCTCGCCGCCGGCTCCGGAGGACCGGTCCCGGGGGAACGCGCGTGAGCCGCACGGACACCGCGGCCCCGGCCCTCCCGACCGATGCGCCACGTCGCCTGCTCGGCGGGATCGACGTCGGCGGCACGAACACGAAGGTGCTGCTGTGCACCGAGGACCTCGTGGTGCTCGACCGGACGGACGTCCCGACACCGGCGCACGACGGCGGCGCTGCGATCGTCCGCGCGGCGGTCGCGGCGGTGGGCGCCTTGCTCACGCGGCAGCACGGCACGCTCATCGGCGTCGGGGTGGGCGCGGCCGGTGTCGTCGACGCGGCGAGCGGCACCGTGCTCGTGACCGGCGACTCGTTCACCGGCTGGGCCGGCTTCGGGGTGACCGCAGCGATCGAGGCCGCGCTCGGCGTCCCGGCGACCCTCGACAACGACGTGAACGCGTTCCTCCGCGGCGAGGTCTCGGCCGGCGCCGTGGCGGGGGAGCGGGACGTGCTCGGCATGACGCTCGGCACCGGGGTCGGCGGCGCCCTCATCCTGGCGGGCGAGCTGTACGACGGGCCCGGTGGTGCCGCCGGCGAGATCGGTCACGTCCCGGGGTTCGGCGACGCCCGGTGCACCTGCGGGCAGCGCGGGCACCTCGAGACCCTGGCGTCCGCGCGGAGCATCAGCGCGCGCTACGCCGAGCGCACGGGCCGGACCCGCCACGCGCACGAGGTCGCCGCCGCTGCCGAGGCCGGCGACGCCGACGCCCGTGCGGTGTTCGACGCCGCCGGGTGGGGGCTCGCGCGGGCGATCCTCCTGACCGCGGGGATCCTCGACGTCCGGACCGTCGTCATCGGCGGCGGGGTGTCCGCCGCGTGGGCGTTGCTCGAGCCGCCGATGCGCCGGGCGCTCGAGGCCGAACCCCCCGTCAGCGGTGCCGTCGTCCGGGTCGAGCGGGCCCGGCTGGGCAGCGACGCGGTGGCGCTCGGTGCGGCGTCGCGCGCCCGGGCGCTCCTGGCCGGCTGACCGTCAGTCGGCGGAGGCCCCGGCCACCGGCACCCCCGCAGCCCACACCCCCGAGACGGTCCAGTCCCCGCGGAACGCGACGACGTCGGCCGCGTACCCGGGTGCCAGTCGGCCCAGGCGCTCCCCCTCGCCGATGGCACCCGCGGGGACGGCCGTGAGCGCCGCGACGGCATCGACGAGCGACACGTCGGTCTGCGTCAGGGCGATGCGGAGGGCGGCGTCCTGCGTCAGCGTCGATCCGGCGATGGTGTCCGAGCCGGCCACGTGCGCGACGCCGTCGGTCACCCGCACCCCCAGGTCGCCGAGCATGTAGTCGCCGTCGGGGGAACCAGCGGCCGCCATCGCGTCGGTGATCAGGGCGACACGGCCGGGCGCGGCACGGAGCAGGATCTGCGCGACCGCCGGCGCGACGTGGACACCGTCGAGGATGAGCTCGAGCGTCACACGGTCGTCGGCGATCGCGGCCGAGATCGGCCCGGGGGCACGGTGGTGGATCCCCGGCATGGCGTTGAAGGCGTGGGTGAGCATCGAGGCACCGAGGTCGAAGGCCCGCTGCGCGGTCCCGTGGTCCGCCGTGGTGTGCCCGACCGCGGCGACGACCCCGGCCTCCACGACGGCGGGGATCGCCCGCTCGGCGCCGGGCAGTTCCGGCGCGATCGTGATCTGGCGCAGGACTCCCTCGCCCGCGGTGAGCAGCGCGGCGACGGCGTCCGGCTCCGGGGGGACCAGGTACGCGGGGTGGTGCGCTCCGCGGTTGTCGGGCGACAGGAACGGTCCCTCGAGGTGCGCGCCGAGCACGAGTGGGTCCCGGGCGGCGAGCGCGCGGATCGCGGTGAGGTGGTCGACGAGCACCGGCACGGGGTTCGCCACGAGGCTGATCACCGACCGCGTCGTGCCGTGTGCACGGTGGACGGCGAGTCCCGTCGGGATCTGGTCCGGGTGGTCGTAGGCGCCGCCGCCCCCACCGTGCCCGTGGAGGTCGACGAACCCGGGCGTGATCGTGGCCGTGCCGAGGTCGACGACCTCCGCCGCTGCGGGCGCGTCCGGTCCGCTGCCCGTCGCTCGGATCGTGTCGCCGTCGAGCAGCAGCCACGGGTCCTCGACGATCCCGGACACGTCGACCGCGCGAGCGGCGCGGAGGAGCGTGGTCCGGGCCTCCCCGCCGGTCACGGTGCGGTCTCCCGGCGACCGACGACGATGCCCGACACCGCGGCGACGACGATGAACACGAGTCCGACCCACGGCCGGCCGATGGAGAGCCAGGCGCCGCCCGCGGCGACGATGAGCGCGACCTCGACGATCGTCTTGCCGACCGCGTCCGTCGGGATCGGGGACCGCGGCGAGCGGAAGAAGAACCACACGAGTGCGGCGAACACCGGCGCGCCGACCATGAACACGACGGCGGGGCTCGGGAAGGCCCACGAGATGTAGCCCCAGTACGCGAGCGAGAACAGGCCGAACACCATGACGGCCACCCGGACGACCGTCCAGACGTCGACGCGGGGGCGCGGCCGGGAGGCTCGGGGAGCCCCCGCCGCCGACGTGCGGCCCACGGCGGGTGCGGCGCGGCCTGGAGCGGGGGCGGCGTGGCCCGCGCCGGCTGCGGGCGGTGGGACGTCCTCCCAGTCGACGGGGGACTGCGGCGGGTTCGACATGTCGCTCACCGGAAGATGATCGTGCGGGAGCCGCCGTCGAGGAGCACGCGGTCCTCGGCGATCCAGCGGACGGCCTGGGTCAGCGTGCGCGACTCCTCGTCCTGTCCGATGGACACGAGCTGCTGCGGCGTGCGGGAGTGGTCGACCCGGACGACGTTCTGCTCGATGATCGGCCCCTCGTCGAGGTCGCTCGTCACGAAGTGCGCCGTCGCCCCGATGAGCTTGACGCCCCGCGCGTGGGCCTGCCGGTACGGGTTGGCGCCCTTGAACCCGGGCAGGAACGAGTGGTGGATGTTCACCGCACGGCCGGCGAGCGCGGCGCACAGCTCGGGCGAGAGGATCTGCATGTAGCGTGCGAGCACGACGAGCTCGATGTCGTGCTCCTCGACGGCCTGGAGGACCCGCGCTTCCATGGCACGCTTGCTGGCGTCGTCGACGACCGCGCGGTGCTCGAACGGCACGGAGTAGAACGCGGCGAGCTCGCCGAGGTCCGGGTGGTTCGACAGCACCAGGGGGACCTCGATCGGGAGCTGCCCGTTCCGCTGCCGGTACAGCAGGTCGTTCATGCAGTGGCCGGCCTTCGACACGAGCACGAGCGTGCGCAGGGGGCGTCCGACGACGTCGAGCTGCACGGTCATGTCGTACCGCTCGACCACGGGGGCGAGTGCGGCCTCGAACGCCGCACGCGAGACGGGTGCGAGCACCTGGAGCCGCATGAAGAACGTGTTCGTGTCCTCGCTCGAGAACTGCTGCGACTCGGTGATGTTCCCCTCGGCCGCGACGACGGCGCCGCTCACCGCGTGGACGATCCCGGGGCGGTCCTGGCAGACGAGGGTGAGTGTCCAGTGGGTCGGGTCGGTCACCCGCTCAGCGTATCGGGGCGAGCGGACGGCCCGGGAGGCCCGGCGCACGTCCGCTCCGGGTCAGCCCGCGGCGCTGCGATCCGCCCGCCGCAGTGCCCGGTCGAGGATCGTCAGTGCGGACAGCAGCAGTGCGACGCCGACGATCACCCATCCGAGCAGGTGCAGGTCCGGCGTGGTGGGGCGCTCGCCGAAGACACCGCCGATGAGGGACGACGCCGCGATCGCCCCGATGTACACGCTCGTCCGGGACAGCCCGGCCGCGGTGCCGATGTACGACGAGGGCACCTGCCGGTACAGCGCCGCCTGGTTCGAGACCGACGCGAGCCCCTGCGGCACCCCGAACATGGTCGGCACGAGGGCGATGAGCCAGACCGGGCTGCCGGCGTGGAGGCCGAGGAGCAGCAGCCCGCCGACGACCGGGACCGTGGCTGCGATCACGAGCGGCGTCCGGACGCGGGTCCGTCGCGCCACGAGGAACGACACGACGCCGGCGATCACGGCGGAGGGCAGCTGGATGTACCCGGCCTGGTCGCTCGAGTAGCCGGCGACGTCCTGCACCCACTGCGAGAACCCGTAGGTCATCGTGTACGCGACCATGTACACGAGGAACAACCGGACGTAGGTGCGGCTCAGCGCGCGGTTCGTGGCGAGGAGCCGTACGTCGATGAACGGCTTGACGGCCCGGAGCTCGCGGAGCACGAGCGCCACGAGCAGCGCGACGGCGACCCCGAGCAGCCACCAGAGGCCGTCGGACAGGTCGAGCAGGAACACGAGCAGCGCGGACACGGTCCCGGTCATGAGGAGCATGCCGGCAGGGTCGAGCGCGGTGAGCACCGGCACCCCGTCGTCGTGGCGGGGCCGCGACGCGTCGGACGGCAGCCACAGCCCCGCGACGACGAACCCGAAGGCGGCGAGGGGCACGTTGACGAGGAAGATCGCGTGCCACCCGAAGGCGGCGATGAGTGCGCCCCCGAGCGGTGGCCCGGCGGCCGCGGAGACCAGGGACGTGATCGAGAGCGCGCCGAGCACGAGCGGCGGGGTCGGCTTGCCGATGCGCTCGGACTGCTGGCGGAGTGTGGTCAGGGCGGCCGGGTAGGCGGACGAGGTCCCGATGCCGATGAGCACGCGAGCGGTGACGGCGCCCCCGAACCCGGTGAGGAACTCGGGCACGAACCCGGCGACGCCGACGATGACGAGCCCCGTGAGGAACACCTTCTTCGGCCCGAACCGGTCAGCGAGCTTCCCCATCGACGGCTGGGCGACGGCGCTCGCGAGGTACAGCGCCGCGACGAGCCAGATCGCCTGCGCGGACCCGATGCCCAGGTCGCGGGAGATCGGCGCGAGCGCGACGGACACCATCGTGGTGTTGATCGGGTTGAGGAGCGGCCCGACGAGCACCGGGACGAGGAGCTTCGGGCCGAAACCGGGGTGGCGCTGCCGTGCGGGGCCGGTGGTGGGGACGGATGCGGTGGACGCGGACGTGACGGCGGCTTTCGGTCGGTGCGGCGAGCGGGAGGTACGGCGAGCTGGAGGTACGGCGAGCTGGAGGTGCGGCGAGCGAGCGACCGAGCGGGCGGGGTGGCGGTGGAGCCACGGCGGGAGCGCGGTGCGGCGCCCGCGTCAGGGGTCGACGAGCGACCCGAGCACGTCGACCGCGCGCTCGACGGCGGCGCGGTCCTCGGCCGGGAGGCCCGCGAGCCGGTCCGCGACGAGGCGCGTGCGGCTCGCGTGGGAACCGGCACGGGCCTCCCGGCCGGCGGTGGTGAGCTGGACGAGCGCCCGCCGGCCGTCCGTGGGATGCGGCTCACGGACGGCGAGACCGAGTTCGACGAGACCCGCGATCGTGGCACCCATCGACTGCGGGCGCACGCCCTCGGCGCGGGCGAGGTCCGCGGTGGTCTGCGGGCCGTCGCGGAGCAGGCGGCCGATCACGGCGGACTGGGTCGGCGAGATCTCGTCGGTCTTGGCGACGAGGAGCGTGCGACGGAACCGGCCGTGCACGGCGATGAGCGCCTCGGCGAGGTCGATGTCGGGTGCGCTGCGCTCGGTCACGCGACGACGCTACGCCTGGGAAGCCAGCCTTGCAAGGCAGGCTTCCATTGTGGGGCTCAGTCCCCGTGCCCCTGCAGGGTGACGACGAGGTGTTCCTGCACGTAGCCGAGCCAGTCGTAGACGTCGCGGAGTCCGATCTCGCTCCCGACACCGTCCGGATCGGCGTCGGGGTCGTCCGGGTCGTGGTCGGTGATCCCGAGCCGCTCCGCGACGGTGAGCCGCAGGTCGGTGAGGCAGCGGAGCCACGCCTGTTCGGCCTCCCGGTCGAAGGGTCCCGACGCGCGGCCGGTCAACCAGTCGTGCACGATGCGGGCGTTCTCGGCCTTCTGCGTCTGCAGGTCGACGATCGTGTAGCGGCGGAACTCCGCGGACGCCTCGGGGTCGTCCGGGTAGGCGACGGGGAACAGCCGCAGCGCGACCGGATCACCGGCCAGGTCCCCCTGCAGGATCTGCATGAGCTGCGCCGTCAGGCTCTCGAGCACGCTGCGCTCGCCCCGCGACAGCGTCAGGTGCACGCCGTCGCGACGTCGGACGAACGGGATCACGTGGCGTCCCTGCCGACCGTCGCCTGCAGACCGAACCCGTGCATGGCCTCGACGTGGCGCTCCATCTCCTCGCGCAGACCGCGCGCGACGACCGCCCTGCCCTCGTCGTTCACCTGTCGCATGAGCCGTTCGGCCTTCTGTCGCGGGAAGCCGAAGTAGGTCTGGAACACGTACGTCACGTACGACATGAGGTTGACCGGGTCGTCCCACACGACCGCGACCCAGGGCGGGTCCGAGCGCGTGCGCTCCCGTACGTCCAGGTCGGGCTCGAGCATCGTCACCCCTCCAGGGTCGCACGCGCCCGGTCGCTTCGCCCACTGCTCGTGCAGGCTCGGCCCTCGCGCCCGGGAGGCCTGCCTTGGTACGATCCCTGCTGTCGCGACTGGCGTTGGATGGGTCACCATCGGGGAGCGGCAACAGACACGGATCGCGGCCGTACGCCTGGGCCACGAGACCCGACCGTTCCGTGAACGACCACGAGGAGCCACCGTGTCCATCTCCGAGCCCAGCGCCGCCACGTCCGACCGCCTGCCGTCCACCTTCAACGCCCCGCTCGCCGAGGTCGACCCGGAGATCGCCCGGGTCCTCGAGCTCGAGCTCGGGCGCCAGCGCGATTACCTCGAGATGATCGCGTCCGAGAACTTCGTGCCCCGCGCGGTGCTCGAGTCGCAGGGCTCCGTCCTGACGAACAAGTACGCCGAGGGCTACCCGGGCAAGCGCTACTACGGCGGATGCGAGTTCGTCGACATCGCCGAGCAGCTGGCGATCGACCGGGCGAAGGCACTGTTCGGCGCCGCGTACGCGAACGTCCAGCCGCACTCCGGCGCCCAGGCGAACGCGGCCGTGCTGCACGCGCTCGCCTCCGCCGGGGACACCATCCTCGGGCTCGAGCTCGCGCACGGCGGGCACCTCACCCACGGCATGAAGCTCAACTTCTCGGGGCGGCTCTACAACGCGGTGGCCTACGGCGTCGACCCGGAGACCTTCGAGGTCGACTACGACGACATCCGGGCGAAGGCGCTCGAGCACCGGCCGAAGGTCATCATCGCCGGGTGGTCGGCGTACCCGCGGCAGCTCGACTTCGCGACGTTCCGGGCCATCGCCGACGAGGTCGACGCCAAGCTCTGGGTCGACATGGCGCACTTCGCCGGGCTCGTCGCCGCGGGCCTCCACCCGTCGCCGCTGCCGCACGCGCACGTCGTGTCCTCGACCGTCCACAAGACCCTCGCCGGGCCGCGGTCGGGCGTGATCCTGTCGAACGACGAATCGCTCTTCAAGAAGCTCAACTCGGCCGTGTTCCCCGGGCAGCAGGGCGGGCCGCTCATGCACGTCATCGCGGCGAAGGCCACGGCGTTCAAGCTCGCGGCCGAGCCCGAGTTCAAGGACCGCCAGGAGCGCACCGTCCGCGGCGCCAAGATCCTCGCCGAGCGCCTGACGCAGCCCGACGCCAAGGCAGCGGGCATCGACGTCCTGACCGGCGGGACCGACGTGCACCTCGTGCTCGTCGACCTGCGCGCGTCCGAGGTCGACGGCAAGCAGGCCGAGGACCTCCTCCACGAGGTCGGCATCACCGTGAACCGCAACAGCGTGCCGTTCGACCCGCGGCCGCCGATGGTGACCTCGGGCGTCCGGATCGGCACGCCCGCCCTCGCCACCCGCGGGTTCGGCGACGCGGAGTTCACCGAGGTCGCGGACGTCATCGCGGCCACGCTCATGCCGGAGCCGGACATCGCCGCGCTCTCGGCCCGGGTGAAGGCCCTGACCGCCGCGTTCCCGCTGTACGCGTGAGCGACACCGGCACGGCGGCGGAGCACGAGCTGCCGCCGCTCCCGCGCGACCGCTTCGACGCCGACAGCACGGCGATCCGGGTCGACGGCGCCGCGTTGGCCGCTCGCGTTCGGGGCGAACTCCGGAACCGCGTGGCACGACTGCACGAGCACGGCGTGCGCCCCGGACTCGGGACGATCCTGGTGGGCGAGAACCCCGGTTCGCTGTCCTACGTGGCCGGCAAGCACCGTGACTCGGCCGAGATCGGCATCGAGTCGGTGCGGATCGACCTGCCCGCGACGGCGTCGGCGGCCGACATCCGCGCGGCGATCCTGCAGATGAACGACGACCCCGCGGTCACCGCGTTCATCGTGCAGCTCCCGCTGCCCGAGGGCATCGACCCGACGCCGATGCTCGAGCTCATGGACCCGCACAAGGACGCCGACGGCCTCCACCCGACGAACCTCGGTGAGCTCGTGCTCGCGGTGCCGGGAGGCGCGGGGACGATCGACGCGCCGCTCCCGTGCACGCCGCGCGGCATCGTCGAGATGCTCCGCGCGTACGACGTCCCGATCCGAGGACAGCACGTCACGATCATCGGGCAGGGGCTGACCGTCGGACGACCCCTCGGGCTCCTCCTCACCCGGCTCGAGGCGACGGCCACGCTGACGCACTCGCTCACGTCCGACGTCGCGGCGGAGACCCGACGGGCGGACATCGTCGTCGCGGCCGCTGGTGTCGCGGGTCTGGTGCAGCCCGACTGGGTGCGCCCCGGTGCGGCGGTCATCGATGTCGGGATCACCCGCGTCGTCGACCCCGAGACGGGTCGGGCGAAGCTCCGTGGCGACGTCGACCCCGCCGTGGCGTCCGTGGCCGGGTTCCTGTCGCCGGTGCCGGGCGGCGTCGGGCCGATGACCCGGGCGATGCTCATGAAGAACGTCGTCGAGGCCGCCGAGCGCCACCGACACTGAGCTCACCGCGCCGGGCGTCGGCGTCGAACACGCTGATGCCGTTCGAACACCGGGATCCCCGTGTTCGAACGGCATCGCGCGGTTCGATCTCGCTGCTGGTCGGCGCCGTGGGAGCGTCGTCCCGACCGCCGGCGCTACGCGTCGTGCCGGGCACCCTCGTCGGCGTGCACGGTGAACACGGTGGGCGCGGAGTGCCCGGCCGCGGCGAAGGCGGCGGTGACCGCGTCCGCGATCGTGTCCTGGGCCTCCCGGTCGACGAGCGCGATGGCGGCGCCACCGAACCCGCCTCCCGTCATGCGGGCGCCGACGGCGCCGTGCTCGAGCGCGGTCTCCACCGCGAGGTCGAGTTCGGCGACCGAGATCTCGAAGTCGTCGCGCATCGACGCGTGCGACGCGACGAGCAGGTCGCCGATCGCGCGTGGACCCTGCTCGCGCAGCGTGCGGACGGTGTCGAGGACACGCTGGTCCTCGGTGACGACGTGCCGGACGCGGCGGAAGGTCTCGTCGTCGAGGAGCTCCTGCGCGCGGGGGAGGTCGTCGACGGACAGGTCGCGGAGCGCGGACACGCCCATCACCGAGGCCCCCCGCTCGCAGGACGCCCGACGTGCGGCGTAGCCCCCGGTGGCGTGGGCGTGCTGGACGTGCGTGTCGATGACGAGCAGCTCGAGCCCCGCGGCGTCGAAGCCGAGGTCGACGACCTCTGCCTCGAGCGATCGACAGTCGAGGAACACGGCCGCGTCCTGCCGGCCGAGCAGCGACGCCGATTGGTCCATGATGCCCGTGGGTGCCCCGACCGCCTTGTTCTCGGCCCACTGCCCGACGCGCGCGAGCTCCTGCCGGTCGAGGCCGAGGCCCCACAGCTCGTCGAACGCCAGCGCGACGCCGCACTCGATCGCGGCGCTCGACGACAACCCCGCCCCGACCGGGACCTCGGAGTGGATGAAGACGTCGAGCCCGGTCGCGCCGGACAGGTCCGCCCCCCGGTCCTGCAGGGCCCAGGCGATCCCGAACACGTACGCCGACCAGCCGTCCATGTCGGCGAGGTCGAGCGCGTCGAGTGAGCGCTCCTGCAGGCCGCCCTCCGGGTCGAACGACGACGCGACGCGGAGCAGCCGGTCGTCGCGCACGCGGATGTCGGCGACGGTGCGGCGGTCGATCGCGAACGGCAGGACGTACCCGTCGTTGTAGTCGGTGTGCTCGCCGATCAGGTTCACCCGGCCCGGTGCCGAGTACCGCGTGGTCGGCTCCGCGCCGAAGACGCTCTGGAAGTCGGTGGTCATACGCGTTCGATCCCTCCTCGGATGAACTCGGCCTGGGCCTCGGGGACGACGTCGCCGATCCAGGCGCCCATCGCGGCCTCGCTGCCGGCCAGGTACTTGAGCTTCGTCTCGGCACGCCGGGGCGACGTGATCTGCAGCATCAACCGGACGGCGTCGCGGCCGATCGACACCGGCGCCTGGTGCCACGCCGCGATGTAGGGCGTGGGGGAGTCGTAGAGGGCGTCGAGGGCCCGTGTCAGGCGCAGGTGCATGTGCGCGAGCTCGTCCTTCTCGGCGTCGGTGAGGCCGGCGAAGTCGGGGACGTGCCGGTGCGGCAGCATGTGGATCTCGAGCGGCCATCGAGCGGCGAAGGGCACGAACGCCGTGAAGTGCTCGCCCGCGAGGACCACCCGGTCCGATGCCCGCTCGTTCGCCAGGTGCTGCTCGAACAGGTCCGGTCCGAAGCGCTCGATCGACGCCAGGAGGCGCTGTGTGCGCGGTGTCACGTACGGGTAGGCGTAGATCTGCCCGTGCGGGTGGTGCAGCGTGACCCCGATCGCCTCGCCGCGGTTCTCGAACGGGAACACCTGCTCGATGCCCGGCATGGCGGACAGTGCGGCCGTGCGGTCGGCCCACGCCTCGACGACGGTCCGGGCGCGGGACTCGGTGATCGACGCGAACGAGCCGCTCGTCTCCGGGCTGAAGCAGACGACCTCGCAGCGCCCGACGGACCGGTAGGTGCGGTTGAGGCCGACCTCGGACAGCGCGGCCACCGACGGTGGTGCGTCGTCGGCCTCGAGGTCGGGACCGAACGAGGGTGACTTGTTCTCGAAGACGGCGACGTCGTACCGGCTCGGGATCTCCGACGGGTTCTCGTCCGTCTGGGGCGCGAGCGGGTCGAGGTTGGCCGGCGGCAGGAAGGCGCGGTTCTGTCGAGCCGAGGCGATCGACACCCACTCGCCCGTCAGGACGTCCTGCCGCATGTGCGCCGTGGCGGGACGGGAGTCGAGCACGCGCTCGTCGATGCGACGCTCGGCGGGCAGCTGCGTGTCCGCGTCGTCGAAGTAGATGAGGTCACGACCGTCCGCGAGGCTCGTCGCCCGCTTGGTGATCCCGCTCACTGGTGTTCCTTCCCATCGGTGGACACCGGGCCACCCTACTCCCGGACGAAGGATTGCGAAACGGAACGGAAGCAGACGAAACTGGTGTGATGACCGACCTGTCGCAGCGGGACCCCGACGCGGCGGAGCCGAGCGCGCTGCCGGCCGTCCTGCGCCACGACCGCATCGTCGAACTCATCGAGGAGGCACCGGGCCTCGTCCGGACCGCCGACCTCGCCGCCGCCGTGGGGACCAGTGCGGTGACCGTCCGCGCCGACCTCGCGACCCTCGACGCCGCCGGCCGGATCCGACGTGTGCACGGTGGTGCCCTGCGCCCGGCGCAGCCCGGGCGCGACGAACGCCCCTACGAGGAGACCGCGGTCGAGCACGCCGCCGCGAAGCGGGCGATCGGCCGGGCCGCCGCTGCCCTCGTCCGGTCGGGGCAGTGCGTCGTGCTCGACGTCGGCACCACGCCCGCCGCCGTCGCCGAGGAACTCGTCGCCCGCCGCGACCTCGCCGACGTCACCGTCGTCACGAACTCCCTGACGAACGCGCTCGTGCTCGAGCGGGCCGTGCCCCGGTTCACGGTCGTCGTGACCGGCGGCACGCTGCGTCCCCTGCAGCACTCGCTCGTCTCCCCGTTCGTCGGCACGGTCCTCCCGATGATCGCCGCCGACCTGGCGATCATCGGCTGCACGGGCGTGTCCGTCGAACGCGGCGTCACGAACGTCAACCTGCCGGAGACCGAGGTCAAGCGCCTGCTCGCCGGAGCGGCTCGGCGTACTGTCGTCGTTGCCGACGGGGCGAAGCTCGGTCGGTCCCACATCGGTGTGGTCGGTGCCCTCGACAGCGTCGACGTCCTCGTGACCGCCGGCGTGCGCGGGTTCGACCTCGCCCCCATCCGTGCCGCGGGCGTCCAGGTGCTCGTGGCGGACGATCCCGAGGAGGACCACGCATGAGCGGAGCACCCACCGGCGGCCAGTACCACCTGCGGCACGCCGGACCCGACGGTGTCGTCGAGGCCGACATCACCCAGGTCGCGGCCGGCATCCGGCAGCTCAGCGTGAACGGGTTCGCGCTCACCGAGTCGTTCGGTCCGCACGAGATGCCCGCGGGCGCGTGCGGGATCGTCCTCGTCCCGTGGCCGAACCGCGTCGCCGGGGCGACGTGGCAGCTCGACGGCACGACCCAGCAGCTCGACGTCACCGAGCCGAAGTACGGCAACGCCAGCCACGGGCTCCTGCGCTACGCGCCCTACCGCGTCGTCGAGCAGACCGAGTCGACGCTGGTGCAGGAGGCGACGGTGTACCCGCAGCACGGGTGGCCGTTCCTGCTCGAGACCCGCGTGCATCACGAACTCGTCGACGACGGCCTGCGCGTCACGCACGAGATCGTGAACCGGTCCGATCGCCGTGCGCCGTTCGCCGTCGGCAACCACCCGTACCTGCGGGCGGGGGACGCCCCCGTCGAGGAGCTCACCGTCACCCTGGATGCCGCGACCCGGTTCACGACCGACGAGCACAAGGTGCCGGACGGCTCCGAGTCGGTCGAGGGGACGCCGTTCGACCTCCGGGGTGGCCGCGTCGTGGGCGACAGTGACCTCGACACCGCGTACACGGACGTCGCCGCGGACGCCGAGGGCGTGCGACGGACCACCGTCCGGGCGGCCGACGGCGACGGCGTCGAACTCTGGCAGGACGCCTCGTTCCCCTACGTGCAGGTGTTCACCTCGCGCGAGTTCCCCCGCGGCGACGGTGTCGGGCTCGCGCTCGCGGTCGAGCCGATGACCGCGCCCGCGAACGCCCTCAACAGCGGTGAGGGGCTGCGCTGGCTCGAACCGGACGAAGCATGGACCGGCAGCTGGGGCATCCGCCGGGTCTGGTCGCGGTAGCGGGGGCGGGAGCCGCAGCCCGAGCGGCTCAGGCTCGGCGCATGCGGAGGGCCTCGACCGCGAGGGACTCGGATGGGTAGCGGCCGATCTCCTCGGCCCAGGCGGGGTCGTCCCCGCGGAGCGCCACGAAGGACTTGCGCTGCCCCTTGACGTACCCGAGCACGCGCGTGGGCGTGTGCACCTCGACGAAGTCCGCGCGGATCCGCCGCGTCGAGACCCGCGCGTTGCGGCGGAGCTCGTCGAGCAGGCGGTCATCGGAGAGCGCGAGGCGCCCCGTGGCCGGGGCCATCGCCCGTCGCGCTGCGCCGGTGGTGCTGGTGTGCGTGTCGTGGATGGGTTCGGTCACGGTGTACCCCGTTCCTCGTTGCTGGTGGTGCCGGTGTCGGGATCCACCTGGTGGATCCGCGAACGACGCTATCGGCGCCTCCCCCTCGAACCACTGAGCGGCAGCTGAACAGTGGACAAGATCAGCCGTGACAGCGCTGAGGAGCGCGTGTACCCCGCTGCGCCCACCTCGGGCGCGTCGCCCGAGGCGCGGGGACGCCGACCGTGCCCCGAGCGGACGCCGCGGGAACGACGAAGCGCGGGCCCCGATGAGGGACCCGCGCTCCGAACAGAGACCGGGAGGTCAGATGACGCGGATGTTCTCCGCCTGGAGCCCCTTCGGGCTGGTCGCGACGTCGAACTCGACGCGCTGGTTCTCCTCCAGCGAGCGGTAGCCGCCCGTCTGGATGGCGGAGTAGTGAGCGAAGAGGTCGCCGCTGCCGTCGTCGGCAGCGATGAAGCCGAAACCCTTCTCGGCGTTGAACCACTTGACGATGCCTGTAGCCATGACTGCGTTGTTTCCTTGTTCTGCTGGTGCGGTACGCGTCTGTTCTGCGCATCGACTGTCCGCCCAACCTACGGCATCCGGCCTGACAACGCGACGGTGGATCCGATGGATGTGCGTATTTCATCTGCGGGTCACGGTCCCGTCACCCGGACGGAGACCCGCGCCGCTGCCGCCACCACTCGGAGGGGCGCCCCGGATCGCGTTCGCGACGGTGGGCCCCGTGGGGCTCGAACCCACGACCCTCGGATTAAAAGTCCGGTGCTCTACCGACTGAGCTAGAGGCCCTCGCCCTCCAGCGTATCGGCCGACGGAGCGCCGTCCCACCTGACCACCGTGTCACCGGTCCCGCCTACACTGACGCCGATGCCACGCGACTACCACCGACCCGTGCAGTTCACCGCCGCCGAGTTCGAGGCCATCCAGGGCGGCAACGACCCGGCGCTCATCAACCGTGTCGCGCACGAGACCGCGACGGCGTTGGTGCACCGCGTCCGCACCGATCCGGACCCCGCCGTCGTCGAGCGCCTCGTGACCTACACGGACGTGCACGGGATCGACGCCCTCGCAGAGCTCTGGGCACGGGTCGGCGCCCACACCCTGCCCGGTGCGCTCTGGCGGATCTACCTCGTCCGCACCCTGATCCGGCAGAACCCGGACGAGGTCGCGTACCTCTTCGAGCGCGGCACCGAGGCGGTCTCGACGATCGACCAGGCCGTCGCGGGCGCGGAGCAACCGACCGGACCGGCCGAGATCGTCACCCTGGCGGACGAGATCCTCCGCGGCCTGTACACCGGCGACTTCGCGGTCGCGCTCGAGCGCGGAGCGGCGTTCTGCCGCCTGACGGCCGCCGGAGCGACGAGCGTCGCGGACGACGCCGACCTCACGGCGGAGGACCGAGCCAGTGAGCTCACCCGTCGTGCGTTGCGCCTGTCCGAACTCGCCGAGGACCTCGCTGCGGCCGCCGGGTTGTGGCGCCGCGACAGCCTCGACTGACCGCACCGACGCGCCCGGGGCGCGCGCACGTCCTCTCTGCGTGAACACCCGACGGTGGCCAGGGCGCCTTCGCTACACTCGTCCACGTCGGGCCGCAGTAACCCCGGGCTCCAAAATTCGCCGCTCCGAGCGGCCTCGCGCCGAGAGGCGTTTCTGCGGTCCGGCGTCCACGTCACGACGGGCCCGGCGGTTCCCTCCGCCGGGCCCGTCGTCGTTCCCGCGACCCGGATCATCGGGCGTCCGGTGCCGACGACGGTCCCGCTGGAGCCTGATGCGGGAGCGGGCGCAGGTGTCGACGGGGCCGCTGTCGTTCGACCTCCGCACTGTCGTGTCCGCCGCCCCGGACCTTCTGCCGCCCCGGACCTTCCGCGGCACCCCGCCGGAAGCCCGCCCAATCCGATCCGCGGGGGACGCCGAATCCCTGCTGTGACGGCGGGACGGCCGCTCACCACCGGAACCACCCCGTGCGACCCGGGCCGACGGCCCATTCCCTGCGGGTCGCACGGGGTCCGGTGCCGTCGCCGTCCAGCCGCCATCGACGTACCCGGAACCACCAGCGCGTCGTGGACAACGGCTGCGCTCCGACGCCCTGTGAGGAGGAAAACCTGCGATGCTGACTCTCGTGGAACGCGACACGAACGGCTACGAGGCCCCCTCGTCCCCACTCGTTGCGTCGCCTGACGAACTCCTCACACGCGTCGCCGCTGGCGATCAAGAGGCGTTCGGAGCCCTGTACGACCAGCTCTCGGGCCGCGTCATGGGTCTCATCACGCGGCTGCTCCGAGATCATGCCCAGTCCGAAGAGGTGACGCAAGAGGTCTTCCTCGAGGTCTGGCAGAACGCCAGCCGGTTCGACGCCGCGCGCGGTTCGGCCCCGAGCTGGATCCTGACGATGGCGCACCGACGCGCGGTCGACCGGGTGCGGGCCGCACAGTCCTCGCGTGACCGGGACACGAAGGTGGGCATCCGCGACTTCGAGACGGACTTCGACTCGGTGACCGAGTCGGTCGAGATCCGCATCGAGCACGAGCGGGTGAGCCGGGCGCTCGCCCGCCTCACCGAGTTCCAACGCCAGGCCGTCACCATGGCCTACTACGGCGGCTACTCGCACAGCGAGATGGCCGCGATCCTCGGTGTCCCGATCGGCACCGTGAAGACCCGTCTCCGTGACGGGATGATCCGACTCCGCGACGAGATGGGGGTGAGGTCATGACCATCCGACCCGACGACGTGGCGCTCATGACGGGTTCCTACGCGACCGATGCGGTCGACGCCGTCGAGCGCGCTGCGGTCGACGCGGCGATGGCCGCATCCGACCCGGTGCGTGCCGAGGTGGACTCGCTCCATGAGACCGCACTGCTGCTGGCCTACGCGGTCGAGCCGGTCGAGCCGCCGCGCGACCTCCGGGCCGCGCTCATGGCGAAGATCGCCACGACGCCCCAGCTCCCGGCGCTGCCGGTCGAGGACGCACAGGGCGGCTCGTCCGTGGGTGACCTCGCCGCCGCCGCGCCCGGCTCCGCACAGTCCGTCGCGCCGCAGCCGGTCGCCCGGGAGGCCCGGCATGCGGCCGTCACGGACGTCACCGCCGCCCCCGCCGGCACGGCGTCGGGGAACGCGCGGGTCCGCTGGTTCCAGCGTCCGGCTCGCGTGGTCCTGGCCGCCGCCGCGGTGGCCGTGATCGCCGGCGGCACCCTCGGGATCCAGTCGCTCGCCGAGCACGAGACCGGACCCGGACAGGGGCAGGTCCAGGCCTCGACGAAGCTCGACCAGATCTACGCCGCCGCGGACTTCCAGCGGGCGTCGACGGCGGTCAAGGGTGGAGGCACGGCCACGGTCGTGTGGTCCGACCAGCTCCGCAAGTCCGCCGTGATCTTCAAGGGCGTCAAGGCCGCGCCCGCCGGCAAGACGTACGAACTCTGGTACATCGGGTCCTCGATCACGCCGGCGGGACTCGTCGGCTCGGTCGACGGTGGCACGACGAGCGCGGTGCTCTCCGGCGCCAAGGCGGCGGGCGACACCATCGGCATCACGGTCGAACCCGCCGGGGGCTCGAAGCAGCCGACCACGAAGCCGATCGTGGCGGTACCCACGAGCGCCTGACGACCAGGTCCAGGACGGACGGGAGGCGGTGCACCTGCTGGTGCACCGCCTCCCGTCATCCGCTCTGCCCCGCGGCGCGTGGCCGGTGGGATCACCCGAAGCGGCCCGAGACGTAGTCCTCGGTGGCCTGCACGGTCGGGTTCGAGAAGATGTTCGCCGTCTCGCCGTACTCGATGAGGTGACCGGGCTGGCCGGTGCCCGCGATGTTGAAGAACGCGGTCTTGTCGCTGACTCGGGAGGCCTGCTGCATGTTGTGCGTCACGATGACGATCGTGTAGTCCTGCTTCAGCTCCTCGATGAGATCCTCGATCGCCAGGGTCGAGATCGGGTCGAGCGCCGAGCAGGGTTCGTCCATGAGCAGGACGTCGGGCTGTACCGCGATCGCCCGAGCGATGCACAGGCGCTGCTGCTGCCCACCGGACAGGCCCATGCCGGGCTTGTCGAGGCGGTCCTTGACCTCGTTCCACAGGTTCGCGCCCTGGAGGGACTTCTCGACGATGTCGTCGGACTCCGAGCGGCTGATGCGCTTGTTGTTGAGCTTGACGCCGGCGAGGACGTTGTCCTTGATCGACATCGTCGGGAACGGGTTGGCGCGCTGGAAGACCATGCCGACCTGTCGACGTACGAGCACCGGGTCGACGCCGGGCGCGTAGAGGTCGTCGCCGTCGATGCGGACCTCGCCCTGCACCGTCGCGCCGGGGATGACCTCGTGCATGCGGTTCAGGGTGCGGAGGAACGTCGACTTGCCACAGCCGGACGGGCCGATGAAGGCGGTGACCGTCCGCGGCTCGATCGTCATCGAGACGTCCTCGACGGCCTTGAACTTGTTGTAGTAGACGTTGAGGCCGGAGACCTCGATGCGCTTGGACACGCTGGTTCCTTCTGGGATGGGTGGTCGGGTGCCGGTGGCCGGGGGAGTGGCTACCGACCGATCTTGGGTGCGAAGACGCGGGCGATCAAGCGGGCGATGAGGTTGAGCAGCATGACGATGAGGATGAGCACGAGCGCTGCGGTCCAGGCGCGGTCGACGAACGGCACGGGGTTCGCGCCCTGCTGCGAGTACTGCGTGTACGCGAACACGGGCAGCGTCATCATCGGGTTGCCGAACAGGTCGTAGTTCATGCTCGTCGTGAAGCCGGCGGTGACGAGCAGGGGGGCGGTCTCGCCGATGACGCGGGCGATCGCCAGCATGACGCCGGTGGTGATGCCCGCGAGGCTCGTGGGCAGCACGACCTTGACGATGGTGAGCCACTTCGGCACGCCGAGGGCGTACGAGGCCTCGCGGAGGTCCATCGGGACGATCTTCAGGACCTCCTCGGTCGACCGGACGACGACGGGGATCATGAGGACCGACAGCGCGACCGACCCGATCGCGCCCGTGCGGGTGCCCGGCCCGACGATGAGCGCGAACAGCGAGTAGGCGAACAGCCCGGCGACGATCGAGGGGATCCCGGTCATGACGTCGACGAAGAACGTGATGCCGCGGGCGAGCCAGCCGCGGCCGTACTCGACGAGGTAGATCGAGGTGAGGAGCCCGATCGGCACGCTGATGAGCGTCGCGAGCAGGGTGATCTCGACGGTGCCGACGATGGCGTGCAGTGCGCCGCCGCCCACGGTGATGACGTTGCGCATCGAGTACGTGAAGAACTCGGCGTCGAAGCGGTGCAGCCCCTGGGCGATGACGGTCCAGAGCAGCGACACGAGCGGCAGCACCGCGACGATGAACGCGGTCGCGACGAGCGAGGTGACGAGCCGGTCGATCGCCTTGCGGCCACCCTCGACGATCCGCGAGATCACGACGATGAGGACGTCGAACAGGACGGTCCCGAGGAACAGTGCGCCGACGACGTTGAAGTCCGCGACGGTACCGCCCGCGTTGAGCAGGGCGAAGACGAGGCCGAAGGCGATCCAGCTGCCGGCGAGCAGGATCCAGGGGAACGGCTTCGGGAGCTTGCCCGACGCGTAGACGTTGCCGCGGGCGGGGCGGAGCGCGATGGTCATGGTTCTGGCCTTCCCGTCAGGCGACGCGCTTGCGGACGATGAACCGCGCGGCGATGTTGATCACGAGGGTGATGGCGAACAGGATCAGGCCCGATGCGACGAGCGCGTTGAGCCGGACGCCGGACGCCTCGCTGAACTGCAGCGCGATGTTCGCGGCGATGGTGCTCGGGTTGAGCGAGGTGAGCACCTTCGGCGTGACGCTGTTCGACACGGACAGCACGATGGCGACCGCGAGTGTCTCGCCCAGCGCGCGCCCGAGGCCGAGCATGATCGCCGAGACCATGCCGGACCGGGCGAACGGGAACACCGACAGCCGGATCATCTCCCAGCGCGTGGCACCGAGGGCCAGGGCGGCCTCCTCGTTGAGGCGCGGCGCCTGCAGGAAGATCTCGCGCATGACCGCGGTCATGATCGGGATCGTCATGACCGCGAGCACGATCGCCGCCGTCAGGATCGTGCGACCCGTGCCGGACACCTGTCCGGAGAACAGCGGGAACCAGCCGAGGGAGTGGTTGAGGAAGACGTAGAAGGGCTGCACGAAGCGAGCCAGGACCAGGACGCCCCACAGGCCGAACACGACGCTCGGTACGGCGGCGAGCAGGTCGATCACGTACCCGAGCAGGGCGGCCATCCGTCGCGGCGCGTAGTGCGAGATGAAGAGGGCGATGCCGATGGAGATCGGCGTCGCCATGACGAGCGCGAGGAGCGCCGCCCAGACGGTCCCGAAGACGAGGGGACCGACGTAGTCCCAGAAGCCCGTGGCGTCGTTCGGCAGGTCCCCGGGCTTGGCGGAGAACGCCGGGATGCTCTGCCAGACGAGGAACAGGGCGACGAGGGCGAGGACGAGGAGGATGAGCCCGCCGGCCAGGACGGTCGCGGTGGAGAACATGCGGTCGCCGATGCGGACGGTCGCACGCGGCTTCGGGGGCTGCACGGCCTGCGGCTGCGGTGCCGGGGCTGCGGACATGGGGCTCCTGTCGGGGAGGGCGCCGGGGGAGGCGTCGGGTGGGGTGTGCTCGGTGGCTGCGATGGCTGCGGTGGCTGCGGGGCCGGGAGGAACGGTGCGGGTCGGGTGGACCGCGCGCCGGTCGGAGCCGCTCGCGGTCGGAGCCGCTCGCGGTCAGGCCCGTGAACGGGTCCGGCCCAGACGTCCGGTCGGATGGGTGGTGACCGGGCGTCTGGGCTGACACGGTGTCACTTGATGGTGGCGACGGCCTTCTGGACCTTGCTCTCGAGGTCCGAGGACAGCGGGGCAGAGCCGGCCTGCTGCGCGGCGGCCTGCTGGGCGTCCGACGAGGCGACGTAGTTCAGGTACGCCTTGACGAGGTCGGCCTTGCTGCTGTCGCTGTACTGCTGGCACGCGATGGCGTACGAGACGAGCACGAGCGGCCAGGCGCCCTTCGCGGTGTCCTTGCGGTTGATGTCGATCGCGAGGTCGTTCTTCGCGCGGCCCGACACGACGTCGGAGTCCGCGACGACCTTGGCGGCGCCGTCGGCGCTGATCTTGGTGGCGGTGCCGCCGACCATGAGCTTGGCCTTCGAGAGGCTACCGGCGCCGGAGTCGTCGATGTAGGTGATCGAGTTCGACGCACCACCCATGGCGCTCGCGACACCCGAGGTGCCCTGCGCGCCGTCACCGACCTTGTACGGGTAGGTCTGGCTCGGGGCGGCGTTCCAGACGTCCGACGCGTTCGCCGAGAGGTACTCGGTGAAGTTCTGCGTCGTGCCCGAGTCGTCCGAGCGGTGGATCACGTTGATCGAGGCGGACGGCAGCGACGCGCTCTTGTTGAGCTTGGCGATCGCCGGGTCGTTCCACTTGGTGATCGTGCCCTTGAAGATGCCGGCGACGGTCTCGGCGTCGAGCGTGAGGTTCTTGACGCCGTCGACCTTGTAGGCGATGGCGATCGGCGAGATGTAGATCGGCAGGTCGATGCCCTTGGTGCCGGTCTTGCACTCCTTGAAGTCGCCCGACAGCTCGGTGTCGGCGAGTGCTGCGTCGGAGCCGGCGAAGTCGGCGGCACCCGAGATGAAGCTCGAGCGGCCCGCGCCGGAGCCCTGCGGGTTGTAGTTGACCGTCACGCCGGACGCCTTCGACTGGAAGCCCGAGATCCAGGTCGTCTCGGCGGTCCCCTGCGCGCTCGAGCCGATGCCGTTCAGGGTGCCGGAGAGGCTGGAGAGGTCCGCGCCCGTCGAGGCGGAGGACGAGGCGCTGGCGGAGCTGCCGCTGCCGCTGCCCTCGTTCGCCGCGCAGGAGGAGAGCACGATCGCGCCGGCGATCGCGATGGCCGCGACCGAACCGATTCGCTTGATGTTCACAGGGGTCCCTTCGGGGATGTCAGGTGCAGGGGCGGCCGGTGGGTGGCCGACCTGCGAGTGACAGTAAGGAAGGGAGGTGACGGGGACGACGCCGCTCGGTGAACGACGGGTGAACGAGCGGGGAACGGGATCGCGGGATCGTGCGGCGCAGTGCCGAGCGCGCTATACGTGGATCCGTGTGTGCCCGCTCCGGCACCGCAGGCGCGTCAGTCGTGGACGCCGGACGAGTGGGTCTCGACGGCGATGAGCTCGTCGTCGGCGATGTGGAGCACCGCGAAGTCCCCGGTCGAGAGCATCGCGGCCCGGTGCAGGTCGAAGCGCGAGTCCTCGCCCGAGGTCGCAGCGGCGATGTGCGCGATGATGTCGGGGAGCACCGGGCCGTGCGAGCAGAGCACGGTGGTGCGTGCCTTCCGGAGCCGCTTGCGCACGACCCCCGGCACGTCGCTCTTGCCGTGCTCGTGGGCGTCCTGGCTGATGTCGGCGGTGCTCGTGACGCCGATCTTCGTCCGCGCAGAGAGCGGCTCGACCGTCGCCAGGCATCGCGCGGCCGTGCTGCTCACGATCTTCCGCGGGCCGAAGGCGGCGATCGCCGGCGCGACCTGCTTGGCCTGCGTCCGCCCGACCGGCAGGAGTGGCCGGGTGGCGTCGGGTCCGCTCCACTGGTGCCGCGGCGTGGTCTTGCCGTGCCGGAGGGCGATCATCGCGAACGTCCGGTGCTGGCCCACGGCGGCCCGTTCGGCGAAGCGGTCGAGGATGGCGATGTCGCGCTCGTACGTGAGCATCGACCGTGCGGCGTCGATGTCCACCCACTCGAGCGCGGCGACCTCGTCGTTCGGGTGGAAGGCCCCGGCCCGCTCGATCTCGGTGTCCTTGACCTGAGCCACCCAGTAGTGGACGACCTTGTCGCGGCCGTTCGGGAGCACGTACTCGGCCGTACCGATCGGAGCACCGAGGTGCACGCGGTAGCCCGTCTCCTCACGGATCTCGCGGACCGCTGCATGCGGCACCGACTCGCCCGGGTCCACCTTGCCCTTGGGGAACGAGACGTCCTTGTGGTGCTCGCGGTGGATCAGGAGCACCTGGGGGCCGCCCTCGTGCCGTCGCCAGCACACGGCACCGGCGGCGACCACGAGGCCGTCGGGTGTCGTCTGACTCATCGGGAGGAACGCTTCCGCGCTGAGATCTGGCGCATCAGGCTGTCCTGCAGGTCGAGTAGGGGTTCGCCGTCGTCGTCCACCGCGTGCCGGGTCCACTCGCCGTCGGACTCGAGGTGCCACGAGCTCGTGGTGTCGGCCATCGCGAGGTCGAACAGCCGCTCCATCTCGTCGATGTGCCGCGGCGCGGTGAGTCGGACGAGGGCCTCGACGCGGCGGTCGAGGTTGCGGTGCATCATGTCGGCACTGCCGATGTAGACCGCCGGGTCGCCGTCGTTGTGGAACGAGAAGACCCGCGAGTGCTCGAGGTACCGGCCGACGATGGAGCGCACGCGGATGGTCTCGCTGTAGCCCTCCATCGCGGGCTTGAGCGAGCAGATGCCACGGACCCAGATGTCGATCGGGACACCCGCCTGGCTGGCGAGGTACAGGGCGTCGATGATCTCCTCGTCGACCATCGAGTTCACCTTGATCCGGATGCCCGAGGGCTTGCCCGCGAGCGCGTTCACCGTCTCGGTGTGGATCCGCTTGAGCAGGCCCTTGCGGAGGTGGAGCGGGGCGACGAGCAGCCGCTTGAACTTCTTCTCGATCGCGTAGCCGGACAGCTCGTTGAACAGGCGGGTGACGTCCTTGCCGACCTGATCGTCGGTGGTGAACAGCCCCATGTCCTCGTAGATACGGCTCGTCTTCGGGTTGTAGTTGCCCGTGCCGATGTGCGTGTAGTGCCGCAGCCCGTTCTTCTCCTGGCGGATCACCAGGGCGATCTTGCAGTGTGTCTTGAGCCCGACGAGTCCGTAGACGACGTGCACCCCGGCACGCTCGAGCTTGCGCGCCCAGCCGATGTTGTTCTGCTCGTCGAACCGGGCCTTGATCTCGACGAGTGCGAGCACCTGCTTGCCGGCCTCCGCGGCGTCGATCAGGGCCTCGACGATGGGGCTGTCACCCGACGTCCGGTAGAGCGTCTGCTTGATGGCCAGGACGTTCGGATCGGCGGCGGCCTGCTGCAGGAACGCCTGCACGCTCGTGGAGAAGGACTCGTACGGGTGGTGGACGAGGACGTCCTCGCGTCCGATCGCACGGAACAGGTCGGGCTTCATGTTCGGCTCGTCGGGCTGCAGCTGCACCGCGGTGGTGGGCACGTGCCGCGGGTAGTGCAACTCCGGGCGGTTGATCTTGGCGATCTCGAACAGCCCGCCGAGGTCGAGCGGCGACGGCAGACGGAAGACCTCTTGCTCGGTGACGTCGAGCTCGCGGATGAGCAGGTCGAGGGTCACCGGGTCCATGTCCTCGGTGATCTCGAGGCGGATCGGCGGCCCGAACCGGCGTCGGAGCAGCTCGCGCTCGAGCGCCTGCAGGAGGTTCTCGGCCTCGTCCTCCTCGATCTCGACGTCCTCGTTGCGGGTGACGCGGAACACGTGGTGCTCGACCACCTGCATGCCGGGGAACAGGTCGTCCAGGTGGTTCGCGATGAGGTCCTCGAGCGGGATGAAGCGCAGCCGCCCCGACCCGTCGTCCGGGAGCTGCACGAAGCGCGGGAAGTTCTGCGGCACCTTGAGCCGGGCGAACTCCTGTCGCTCCGTCTTGGGGTTCCGCACCCGCACCGCGAGGTTGAGGGAGAGTCCCGAGATGTAGGGGAACGGGTGGGCCGGGTCGACCGCCAGGGGCATGAGCACCGGGAAGATCTGGTCGGTGAAGTACTCGTCCATCCGGACGCGGTCGGCCTCGGCCAGGTCCGACCAGTTCTCGACGTGGATCCCCGCGGCGTCGAGGTCGGGCTTGAGCGAGTCGCGGAAGGCGTGCGCGTGGCGGTCCTGGAGCTCGTGGGCGTCGCGGGCGATGTCGGCGAGCACGTCGAGCGGGGCGCGGCCCACGTTCGTCGGCACGGCGATGCCGGTGTCGATGCGGCGCTTGAGCCCCGCGATGCGCACCATGAAGAACTCGTCGAGGTTCGAGGCGAAGATCGCGAGGAAGTTCGCACGCTCGAGCAGGGGAACCGCGCGGTCCTCGCCGAGTTCGAGCACGCGCTGGTTGAACCGGAGCCAGCTGAGCTCGCGGTCGAAGTACCGATCCGTCGGCAACGACTCGTGCTCGACGCGGACGATCTCGTCGAAGTCGTCGAGATCCGGGGTGACGGATTCGCCGTCCAGCTGCGGCTCGGTTTCCATGAACTCATCCTGCCATCCGGGTCCCCCACGCGGTGGTGGTGGGACGACCTCGTGGAGAACCCAGGGCGAACGGACGACGTGGAGGCGTCGGTCAGGGCGCCCCGTACTGCACGTCCACCGCGTGCTCGGTGAACCCGGTGCGACGGTAGAGCGCGAGCGCCGGGACGTTGTCGCCCTCGACGTAGAGCGCCGCCGCGGTGAGTCCCCGCCCGCGCAGACGCGCCATCCCCGCGCGCATGAGCACGCCGCCGATCCCCTGCCCCTGCAGGTCCGGGCGCACGGCCACGGCGTAGAACTCACCGATGCCGTCCTCGACCTTGAGCCAGCAGGAGCCGGCGAGCCGGGGGTCGTCTCCGCGTCGGAGGAGGAGCAGGTCGGCACCATCGAACCACGGCTCGCGCTCGCGGTCGCGGAGGTCGTCGAGCGTCATCCGGCCCTGCTCCGGGTGGTGCGCGAACGCGGCGGCGTTGAGGTCGAGCCAGGCGTCCTCGTCGATGCCCGGACGGAACGCGTCGACGTGCTGGTCGGCCGGGAGGCCCGGGTCGGCCGCGACGCGGACCTCGCCTCCGCCTGCCGGTGCGGTCCCGGCCCCTGCGCTCCCCTCCGTGAGTGGGGCGCGCAGCTGGAGCAGCCGGCGGACGGGGTGCCACCCGGCCCGGGCCGCGAGGGCCCGCGCCGCCGGTGCGTCGCCGTGGGCCCATGCGAGCGACGGAACCGGTCGGACCGCGAGCGCACGGTCGACGAGCGCGGTCCCGATGCCGCGGCCCCGGGCCTCCCGGCCGACCGCGAGTTCGAGTTCGCCGTCGCGCAGCACCGCGACCCCGCGGCCGTCGTCGTCGCTGAGGACGCGGGCGCGTCCGGCGCGGACGTCGACGAGGGTCTGGTCGGAGAACGGCGGTGCCTCGCCGTGGGCGGCGGCCTCGGCCGCGAGCGCCCGGACGAGGTCACCCGCTGCGGTGTCAGACACCGTCGCCGGCCAACCGGTCGGCGTCGTCGTCGTAGACGTTGAAGCGGTAGCCGACGTTGCGGACGGTGCCGATGAGCGACTCGAGGTCCCCGAGCTTCGCGCGCAGACGCCGGACGTGGACGTCGACCGTGCGCGTGCCGCCGAAGTAGTCGTAGCCCCAGACCTCGCTGAGCAGCTGCTCGCGCGTGAACACCCGTGAGGGGTGGGTCGCGAAGAAGCGGAGGAGCTCGAACTCCTTGAAGGTGAGGTCGAGCGGCCGGCCGCGCACCTTTGCCGAGTAGCTCGCCTCGTCGATGACGACGCCCGACGCCTGGATCTTCGACCCGGACTGCGCCTGAGAGGCCCGGCCCACGACGAGGCGGATGCGGGCGTCGACCTCGGCCGGGCCGGCGGTCTCGAGCACGACGTCGTCGATGCTCCACTCGCTGTTCACCGCGGTGAGTCCACCCTCGGTCACGACGAGCACGACCGGCGTGGTCGATCCGGTGGTCGAGAGGATCTTGCAGAGGGACTTCGCGCTCACGAGGTCCGTCCGGGCGTCGACGAACATGAGGTCGCTCGACGGCGCGTTGACCAGCTGCGAGGCCTCGGCCGGGACATGTCGGATGCGGTGGCTCAGGAGACCGAGCGCGGGCAGCACCTCACCGGGCGCGGTCGAGGTGAGCACCAGCAGCTGGGCCACGGAACCTCCAGGACGGGTCGGGGCGGTCCCCCACATCCTAGTGACGCCCCCGGGCGGACCCTGCGCCCGGTCCCGGCACCGGCCGCACGCCCCGCGCCGGTGCGATGATGTGACGATGAGCGACACGACACGGACGAGCCGCATGACCACCCTGTCGGTCGTCCCGGTGTGGGTGCTCGCCGTGGTCGGGGCCGTCCTCGTCCTGCTGCTCGCGCACGAGGACCCCTTCGCCTGGATGCTCCTCGTGCTCGTGGGCAGCGTGCTCGTCGGCTTCGTGCTCCAGCTCGCGACCCAGACCAAGGACGGACTCGTGCTCCGCATCAGTGCGGCGTCGTCCGGGGCGTTCGTCGTGGTGCTCGTCGGGACCGTCCTGCTGCTCGTCCGAGCGTGACGGGCGCGACGGGCAGCACGGGCGCCACCGGCCGGACGGGGCCGACGGCCTGACGGATCGCCCGGCCTGCGGCTCGCCGTCCGCGCCGGACGCGGGAGCGTCAGGGCCGCCGCGTAGACTCCGGGCATGGATTCGCTGCTCCCGCTCGAGCTCTTCTACGTGGGTCTCCTCGGGCTCGCGTCGCTCGCCATCGCGTTCACATCGGTCGTCGTGCTCGTCAAGCTCTTCAAGGGTCAGCGCTGACCCGATGATCGACATCCCATCGAACCTCCCGGCCGAGCTCGTCCCGCTGTCCTGGCTCATCGGCGTGTGGGAAGGCACGGGCGTCGTGCACTACCCCGTGGGCGACGACGTCCGTGAGCACGAGTTCGGCCAGCGGGTCAGCTTCAGCCACGACGGCCTGCCCTACCTCAACTACTCGTCGTCCGCCTGGCTCCTCGACGAACGGCAGACGCCACTCACCGCCGAGATGGGGTACTGGCGGCTCGACCGTCCGTCCGAGCCGGGGGACCGCGGTCCCGCCATGCTCCTGGGCGAAGGCGCGATGCCGTTCACCACCGCCCGGAGCGTCGAGGCGCTCCGCAACAACGACGACGGCTTCGACATCGAGGCCTCGATCATCCACCCGACCGGCGTCAACGAGCTCTACGTCGGGCGCATCCACGGGCCCCGGATCGATCTGTCGACCGACGCCGTGATGCGCTCCTCGAACGCCAAGGAGTACTCCGCGGCGACGCGCATGTACGGCCTCGTCGAGGGCAAGTTGTTCTGGGCGTGGGACATCGCGGCGCTCGGGCAGGAACTCACCTCGCACGCCTCCGGGCAGCTCGCCCGGGTCGAGTGACCATGTCGAACGCCGACGGCACCACCTCGCCGGACCGGGAGGGCACCCCCTTCGCGACGCGGGACGGGTACGTCGACGACGGCGCGGGTGTCGCGGCGCACTACGGCAACCCGCTCGGCGAACAGCGTCTGCTCGAGCGGGGCCGCGCCGTGGTCGACCTCGGCACGTACGGCGTCGTCACGGTGACCGGCCCGGACCGGCTGTCGTGGCTCAACTCGATGACGACGCAGCTGTTGCTCGGCCTCGCTCCGGGCGTCCCGACCGAGACCCTCGTGCTCGATGCCTCCGGACGACTCGAGCACGCGGCGCGCGTCGTCGACGACGGCACCACCACCTGGCTCGTGACCGACCCCGGCGACGCCGCACCACTCGCGGCGTGGCTGACGTCGATGCGGTTCATGCTCCGCGTCGACGTGGCCGACCGGTCGGCCGAGCACCGGGTCGTCGGCGCCTTCGCGGACGCGCCCCTGGCCGCGTTCGCCCCCGTCGTCACCTGGACGGACCCCTGGGCCGCGATCGCCGTCGGTGGCTGGAGCTACGCCGACCCGTCCGACCACCCGGGCCGGGACTGGTCGCTCCGTCTCGCCGTGCTCACGCCCGCGGACGCCGCCGCGCTCGCCGCGTCCGACGTGCCCGTCGCGGGCACGCTCGCCCTGGAGGCCCTGCGCATCGCCGCGTGGCGCCCGCGTCTCGCGGACGCCGACGAGCGAACGATCCCGCACGAGCTCGACTGGATGCGTTCCGCCGTCCACCTCGACAAGGGGTGCTACCGCGGGCAGGAGACCGTCGCGAAGGTGCACAACCTCGGGCATCCGCCGCGCCGCCTCGTGCTCCTGCACCTCGACGGCTCCCAGGGGGTCCTGCCCACGCCGGGCGCCGTGGTCCGGGTGCAGTCCGACGACGCCGAGGTCGGCCGGGTCACCGCGGTGGCGACGCACCACGAGCTCGGTCCGATCGCGCTCGCGGTGGTCAAGCGCACGGTCGACCCGACCGCGGTCCTCGTCACGGACGCCGAGGACACCTTGGTCACGGCCGCGCAGCAGGTGATCGTCCCGCCGAGCGCGGGGGCGACCGCGGACGTGCCCCGGATGCCGCGCCTCGGCGCGGTCCGACGCCCGACCTCCTGACCCCTGTGCCGCCGACGTCGGTCCGGCGGCGGCGCGCTGATCCGGCCGCGCTCACGCCGGCGCGACCGCCGACCACGGCACGGTCACCTCGCCGAGGCGCCATCGGGTGACGCCGTGGAGGACCGGCCACCCCCGGTCGCGCATCGCCCGGACGGTGGCGATCCACCGCTGGCGGGGCCCGTAGGTCCCGAGCGGCGCGGCGACCGCCCACGCGTGGTCGAGGTCCCGCAGGTAGTCGTGCACGCGCTCCCCGGGCACGTTCCGGTGGATGAGTGCCTTCGGCAGCCGTTCGGCCACGATCGAGGGGGCCTCGAGTCCGGCCAGGCGGAGCGACACCGTGAGGGTCTGCGGGCCGCCCCGCGTGACGTCGATCCAGCTCGCGACGCGGCCGACCTCGTTGCACGTGCCCTCGACCAGGACCCCGTCGGGCTGGAGTCGGTCGGTCATGAGCGCCCAGGCGGCCGGGACCTCGTCCTCGGCGTACTGGCGAAGCACGTTGAACGCGCGGATGACGGCGGGGCGACGACCCCGGGGCGTGGGTGTCTCGAATCCGCCGAGCCGGAACGTCACCGCGTCACGTTCGGCGAGCCGTGCGATCCGGACCCGCTCGGGCTCGATCTCGATCCCGGTGACCTCGACGTCGGGCCGGACCCGCGCCAGGCGGTCCCGGAGTTCGAGCGTCGTCGTCGGGCTCGCCCCGTAGCCGAGGTCGGCCACGAGCGGATCCTCCGTGCGGCGCAGCACCGGGAGTGCGGCGATCCACCGGTCCACGCGCCGCAACCGGTTCGTGCCGGTGGTGCCGCGCGTGACGTTCCCGATCGGCATCCACCCAGGGTAGGGCCAGGGCGGGCTCGTCCGATCGGGCCTCCGGGCCGCTCGGTAGACTCCGGGCATGACCTCGACACTCGTCCTCCTGCGGCACGGCAACAGCGACTGGAACCAGAAGAACCTCTTCACCGGTTGGGTCGACGTGCGGCTCAGTGAGCTCGGCGAGCAAGAGGCGAAGCGTGCGGGGCAGCTCATCGCCGAGTCGGGGATCGTGCCCGACGTCCTCTACACCTCGGTGCTCACGCGGGCGATCCAGACGGCGGACATCGCCCTGCTCGAAGCCGACCTCGCGTGGCTGCCGGTCAAGCGGAACTGGCGTCTCAACGAGCGGCACTACGGCGACCTGCAGGGCAAGGACAAGGCGCAGACGCTCGAGCAGTACGGCGAGGAGCAGTTCATGGAGTGGCGTCGGTCGTTCGACGTCCCGCCGCCCCCCATCGCCGACGACGCCGAGTGGTCCCAGGCGCACGACCGGCGGTACGCGGGCCTCGGCGACGACCTGCCGCGGACGGAGTCGCTCGCGCTCGTGATCGACCGCCTGCTGCCGTACTGGCAGTCGGACATCGTGCCCGACCTCGCGGCGGGCCGCACGGTGCTCGTCACCGCCCACGGCAACTCGCTCCGGGCGCTCGTCAAGCACCTCGACGGCATCTCGGACACCGACATCGCCGGCCTCAACATCCCGACGGGCATCCCCCTGGTGTACGAGCTCGACGACGAGCAGCGTCCGACCGGTCCCGGCCGGTACCTCGACCCGGACGCCGCCGCCGCGGGTGCCGCCGCGGTCGCCGCTCAGGGCAAGAAGTAGGGGCAGCTCCCGGCCTTCCCCCTCCCCGCCGAGATCGCACAACGCGCCGCTCACCTCCAGAGGTGAGCGGCGTGTTCTGCGATCTCGGCGCCCTCTTCAGGCGCCGAAGTGTCGGCTGATCTCCAGCACCAGTTGCGCGACGTCGAGGGCCGCGCCGGTGTCGACCCGCACGACGGGCCCGAGCCCGACCGGCCCCGCGGCGGCCGCGTGCTCGTCCCAGAAGGCGAGCACGTCCTCCAGATCGCCGTGCGTGGGGTGCCGCAGGGGCGAGCCGGGGTCGTACCGGTCGCGCAGGCGTTCCTCGGCGACCGTCCGGTCGACGTCGCACCAGACCTCGACGAACCGCGGGGACCCGGCGCGCGCCAGTCCCGTCACGAGGTGCTCCCGATCACGCGTCGGGAGCCACACCGCGTCGAGCACGACGCCGGCTTCGACCGCCGCGGCCATGCCCCAGACGGTGTCCATCGCGACGCCGCCCAGTGCACGCGACGTGATCATCGGGCCCGCGATGTCGGCGAGCGGTTCCTTGACGGCGTCCTTCGACAGGAGCGGGCATCCGAGCACCTCGGCCAGGCCGGCCGCGAGCGTGGTCTTGCCCGATCCCGGGAGTCCGTTGACGAGGATCGCGACGGCAGCCATACGACCATCCTCGCAGAGCCGGGTCGGCCATCGACCCGGCGGGTCCGGCTACTCGGCCGCCGCGCCCACCCAGTCGCCGGTCGCCAGGTACTGCACCTTCTTGGCGATGGACACGGCGTGGTCGGCGAAGCGCTCGTGGTACCGGCTGGCGAGGGTCGCGTCGACCGTGTCGATCGTCGCGCCCTTCCAGGTCTCCCCGAGCACGGCGTCGAACACGCTGGCGTGCAGCTCGTCGACCCGGTCGTCCTCGTCACGGATCTCCTCGGCGAGGGTGACGTCCTCGGTCAGGAGCAGCCGCGCGAGCTTGTCGGCCATCGCGACGTCCAGGGCGCCCATGTCGCGGAACGTGGAGCGGAGGCTCTTCGGGACGACCTTCTCCGGGAAGCGGTAGCGGGCGAGCTGCGCGATGTGCTCGGCCATGTCGCCCATGCGCTCGAGCGAGGCGCTGATGCGGAGCGCACTGACGACGGTCCGGAGGTCGCGGGCGACGGGGGCCTGGCGGGCCAGGATGTCGATCGCGAGCTCGTCGAGCGACTGGGCGGCGTGGTCGATCTTCGCGTCGTCGGCGATCACCTGCTCGGCGAGCGCGACGTCCGAGTCGTTGAACGCCGTGGTCGCGCGGTCGATCGCGGTCGCCACGAGCGCGGCGATCTCGGCGAGCCGCTCCTGGACGTCCTGGAGCTCCTGCTGGAACACTTCGCGCATCATGAGCCCTTCCGTCGGCACATCTCACCTGGTGCATCGTCGGCGGATGCCCGAACAGTGTCGGCCGTCCAGGTGAACGGACGGTGACGGCCGACTGAACGGTCGTCGCGGCACCCCCGGTCCTCCGTGCACCGGGGCTGGAGGGGTGGGCGTCCGTCCTTACACTGGCGTCCATGGACAACGCGTGGCTCGTGCCACTGTCGATGCTCCTCGGCGGTGTGTTCGGTGCGGGCGTCGTGGTGTTGGTGATCGCGGCGGAGCGGACCGCCCGGGCGGCCGACGTCGCCGAGCGGCACCTGCCGGACGGCGTCGCGGCGGTGATCGCGACGATGCACAACCCCGCGGTGGTCGTCGACCCGTCGAACACGGTGGTCGCGGCCTCGCCGCAGGCGCTCGTCGTGGGCCTCGTCGTGCGGCGGCGGCTCGTGCACGACGAGCTCGTCGACCTCGTGGACCGGGTGCGCCGCAGTGGCGAGAACGCGACCGAGGACCTCGAGCTGACCCGGGGGAGCCGCGACGCGGTCGGGTACCTCGGGTTCCGCGCGGCGTTGCTCGGGAACCGGTACGTGCTGCTCACCGCCGACGACCTCACCGAGAGTCGACGGATCGACGAGGTCCGTCGTGACTTCGTCGCGAACATCTCCCACGAGCTCAAGACCCCGATCGGTGCGATCGGCCTGCTCGCCGAGACCCTCGTCGCGGCGGCGGACGACCCGGAGCACGTCCGCCGGTTCGCCGCCCAGCTCGTGACCGAGTCCGAGCGGCTCGGCGCACTGACGAAGGACATCATCGAGCTGTCCCGGCTGCAGTCGCTCGACGTCGTCGAGACGAGCGAGGAGGTCGCCGTGGACGGCATCGTGCAGGCGGCGATCGACGCGAACTCGGTCGTCGCCGCGAGCCGCGACATCCAGATCGTCCGCGCCAAGAAGTCGAAGCTCCGGGTCATGGGCGACGCGGCGCTGCTCCAGGTCGCGGTCTCGAACCTCGTCGCGAACGCGGTCAAGTACTCACCGGACCACACCCGCGTCGGACTCGGCGTGCGGCGGGCGGACGGCTTCGTCGAGATCACCGTCACCGACCAGGGGGTCGGGATCCCGGAGGTCGACCTGGACCGCGTTTTCGAGCGGTTCTACCGGGTCGATCCTGCGCGGTCCCGGGCGACCGGCGGCACCGGCCTCGGGCTCGCGATCGTCAAGCACATCGTCGCGAACCACGGCGGCGACGTCCGCGTCTGGTCCCAGCCCGGCCGCGGATCGACGTTCACCATCCGGATCCCGGAAGCCGACCCTGAACTCACATCAGCCCTCGAAGAGCACCTGGAAGAGCAGCAATCGTGACCCACATCCTCATCGTCGACGACGAACCCGCCCTGAGCGACCCCCTGAGCTTCCTGCTGCAGCGCGAGGGCTACGAGACCACCGTGGCCGCCGACGGCGTCGCCGCACTCGCGCAGTTCGACGCCGTGACGCCGGACCTCGTGCTCCTCGACCTCATGCTCCCGGGGCTGCCCGGCACCGAGGTCTGCCGACAGATCCGGACGCGGTCGAACGTGCCGATCATCATGCTCACGGCGAAGGACTCCGAGGTGGACGTCGTCGTGGGCCTCGAGCTCGGTGCCGACGACTACGTCACGAAGCCGTACTCGACCCGCGAGCTCCTGGCCCGGATCCGCGCGGTGCTCCGGCGCCGCGTCGACGACGACCAGGCGGACAGCGGCGTGCTGCAGGTGGGCGCCATCCGGATGGACGTCGAGCGGCACACGGTCACCGTGGACGGCGCCGAGACGCCGATGCCGCTCAAGGAGTTCGAGCTCCTCGAGCTGCTCCTCCGGAACGCCGGGCGCGTCCTGACCCGCGGTCAGCTCATCGACCGCGTGTGGGGGTCCGACTACTTCGGGGACACGAAGACCCTCGACGTGCACATCAAGCGGATCCGCTCGAAGATCGAGCGGACGCCGTCCGTGCCCGAGGTGCTCGTCACCGTGCGCGGGCTCGGCTACCGCATCGAGGCCTGATCCGGCGGCCGCCGACTGGGAGGGACGGTGCGGGCCCGACCCGCGCCTCTCGGCCGCGCGCGGCGCTGCCTGCCCGGCGCTGCCTGCGCGGCGCTGCCTGCGCGGCGCTGCCTGCGCGGCGCTGCGTCCGCGGCGGCCGGTCCGATCCGATCCCCGTTCGGCGGGGCGGACGACGCGGCGCCCCCGACCCGGAGGTCGGAGGCGCCGTCGGTGCTGCGGGACGTCGGACCGTCAGCCGACCGGCGTGGCCGTCGAGGTCGGCGTCGGCGTGAGGGTGGGGGTCTGCGACTGCTGCGGGGTGGGCAGGAGCGTGCGGTACTCCTCCATCGCGCCGTTCAGCACGGGGACCGAGATCGACTTGCCCGAGGCGCCGGAGTAGGTGAAGTAGACGCGGGCCAGCGAGCCGGCCTTCGAGTCGAGCTTCGGGAACACGACCTCCTGCGCGGTGGGGCTCGTGCTGCCGAGGTCCACCGAGGAGTTGCCCGGGATGACGACGGTCACGGACTGCCCCGCGTGGTCCTTCGGCTCGATCGTCACGGTGCGCTTGCTGTCCGCGTTGTTCACGAGCGACGCGACGAGCCGTGCCCGCTTGCCGTTCTTGGTGAGGAGGAGGGCGTTGCGCACGTCGACGGCACCGACGGAGGTGCTCACGCCGTCACTCGCGTTGTACCCCTTGGTGGTGCCGGCCTCGGTGAGGAACTCGCAGCCGGCGGTCCCGACGGCGATGGACGCCGCCACGGCGATGGACACGAGAACCCGAGCTCTCACACTTTCCTCCAGGAGTCACGATGCTTGACCGGTGGGACAGCCGTCATGGACGCATCCGAGCTTGGCGCGGTGCGGCTGGGGCCGCTGTCAGCGACCCGCGCGACACCGGATCGCAGCGGGCCCACGGCGACCCGCCCCATCCTAGCGATGGGCGGGGGCACTGCCCGTGCAGCCCCACCGGCCGCCCATTACTCGACAAATGCTTGTGGTAAACTGAAGGTCTCGGAACGGAGCTCAACACATGCAATTCGAGGTCGGCGAAACCGTCGTCTACCCCCACCACGGGGCGGCAACCATCTCTGAAGTCAAGACGCGGATCATCAAGGGCGAGGAGAAGGTCTACCTCAAGCTGCGTGTCACCCAGGGTGACCTGACGATCGAGGTGCCGGCGGACAACGTCGACCTCGTCGGTGTCCGTGACGTCATCGGCAAAGAGGGCCTGGACCGCGTGTTCGAGGTCCTGCGCGCCCCGTTCACCGAGGAGCCGACGAACTGGTCGCGCCGGTACAAGGCGAACCTCGAGAAGCTCGCCTCGGGTGACGTCATCAAGGTCTCCGAGGTCGTCCGCGACCTCTGGCGCCGCGACCAGGACCGCGGTCTCTCCGCCGGCGAGAAGCGCATGCTCGCCAAGGCCCGTCAGATCCTGATCTCCGAGCTCGCCCTCGCCGAGAAGACCGACGAGGACCAGGCCTCGACCGTCCTCGACGAGGTCCTCGCCTCCTGATGCATCCGTGACCCTCCGGTCACCCACGACGGCGCCGACGTCCCATGACGTCGGTGCCGTCGTGCGCGCGGTCGTCGTGGTCGCGGCGGGTTCGGGGACCCGGCTCGGGTTCGGCGTCCCGAAGGCGTTCGTGCCGGTCGCCGGCCGCCGGATGCTCGAGCGGGCGCTCGAACCGCTGTTCACGCTCGCCGAGCCCACGTTCGTCGTGGTCGTCGCTCCCGTCGAGCGGCTCGACGAGTGCCGTGCCCTCGTCGCCGACGTCGCCGGACCGGCGGTCGGCCACACGGCGGTCGTGCCGGGAGGCCCCGATCGCCACGCGTCCGTCGAGGCCGGCCTGGCAGCCCTGCCGGACTCCGTCGCCTCGGTGCTCGTCCACGACGCCGCCCGGTGCCTCACCCCGGCCGACCAGGTCGAGCGGGTGTTCCAGGCCGTGCGGACCACGGGCGCGGGGGTCGTCCCGGCGCTCCCGGTGACGGACACCGTGAAGCGCGTCGACGTCCTCGGTCCCGGTGACGGCGCCGTCGTCGTGGAGACCGTGGACCGAGCCGCACTGGTCGGTGTGCAGACGCCCCAGGGGTTCCCGCTCGACGCACTCCGGGCCGCGTACGCGTCCGCCGCTCGCTCCGAGACCGACGACGCCGGGGTGTTCCAGGCCGCGGGCGGCGTGGTGCACGTGGTGGCGGGTGACGCGGACGCCTTCAAGATCACGACCGCCTGGGACCTCCGTCGCGCGGAGGCCGTGGTGGCCGACCGCGGGGCGGACCGGCGGCCGTCGGGTTCGCCTGGTCCGGGCCTCCCGGCCGAGGTGCCGGTCGCCACACGCGTCGGGCTCGGTGTCGACGTCCACGCGTTCGACGCCGCGGTGCCGTGCCGGGTCGGGCTGCTCGCGTTCCCGGATGAGCCCGGACTCGCGGGCCACAGCGATGGGGACGCCGTCGCGCACGCGGTGTGCGACGCCCTGTTGTCCGCCGCCGGGCTCGGGGACATCGGCGGCCGGTTCGGGACCGATGATCCCCGCTACGCCGGCGCGTCGGGGACCGTGTTCCTGCAGGGGGCGGTGGCGCTCCTGGCCGAGGCCGGTTGGGTGCCGACGAGCGTCAGCGTGCAGGTCATCGGGAACCGGCCGCGGATCGGTGCCCGGCGCGAGGAGATGCAGGACGCACTCGCGGCGGTCGTCGGTGTGCCGGTCGCGGTGTCCGGGACGACCACCGACGGCCTCGGGTTCACGGGTCGGGGCGAGGGGCTCGCCGCCATCGCCACGGCGCTCGTGCACAGGGCGACGGGTGCCGACACCGTCCACATGGCGGCCGTCGACTGAGTCACGCGGACGGACGACCCCATAGTCTTGAGGCCGTGACCGTTCGCCTGTACGACTCCCGCGTGGGGGAGGTCGTCCCCTTCACGCCGCTGACCGACGGCCACGTGGGCATGTACGTCTGCGGTCCGACGGTGCAGTCCTCCCCGCACATCGGGCACCTCCGTTCGGCGCTGGTCTACGACCTCTGGCGGCGGTGGCTCGTGCACCGTGGGTACGAGGTCACGCTCGTCCGGAACGTCACGGACATCGACGACAAGATCCTCGACCTCGCGGCCGGGTCCGGCGAGGAGTGGTGGGCCCGCGCCTACCGGTTCGAGCTCGAGTTCGCGGCCGGCTACCGGGCGCTCGGGATCCTCCCCCCGACCTACGAACCGCGGGCCACCGCGAGCGTGTCCGAGATGCAGGCGATCATCACGCGCCTGGTCGAGCGCGGGCACGCCTACCCCGCGGCGGACGACTCGGGCGACGTCTACTTCGACACGGCGAGCTGGCCGGACTACGGAGCGCTGACGCACCAGCGTCGCGACGACATGGTGGACGCCACCGATGCCGATCCGCGGGGCAAGCGCGACCCGCGTGACTTCGCCCTCTGGAAGGGCACGAAGGCGGGTGAGCCCGCATCCGCGTCCTGGCCGTCCCCGTGGGGTGCGGGGCGACCGGGGTGGCACATCGAGTGCTCCGCGATGTCCCGGCGGTACCTGGGTGCGGCGTTCGACATCCACGGGGGCGGCCTCGACCTGCGCTTCCCGCACCACGAGAACGAACTCGCGCAGTCGACGGCGGCCGGTGACGCCTTCGCCACCTACTGGCTGCACAACGGCCTCGTCACGGTCGACGGCCAGAAGATGTCGAAGTCGCTCGGCAACTCGATCTTCGCGGCGGACTTCCTCGCGGCCGCGCGCCCCGTCGTGGTGCGGTACTTCCTGGCGTCGGCGCACTACCGCTCGACGATCGACCACCACGAGGGCTCCCTCGCCGAGGCCGAGGCGGCGTTCGAGCGCATCGCCGGGTTCCTGTCGCGTGCCCGCCGGCGCCTCGTGGACGAGCCCGTGCGCGTGGCCGCCGTCGTCCCCGACGCGTTCGCCGCCGCGATGGACGACGACCTCGCCGTTCCGCAGGCCCTCGCGGTGCTCCACGAGACGGTCCGGGCCGGCAACGCCGCGCTCGACGCCGACGACATCGCCGCGCTCGGCGCCGCCCACCAGCAGGTCACGGCCATGGTCGAGGTGCTCGGGATCGACCCGCTCGCCGACACCTGGTCCGCCGGCCCCGAGGCCTCGGACCGCGCCGCCGGTCCGCTCGCCCAACTCGTCGAGCGGCTCGTCGCCGAGCGCACCACTGCCCGTGCCGCCCGCGACTTCGCCACGGCGGACCGCGTGCGCGACGACCTCGCCGCCGCCGGCATCACGATCGAGGACACCCCCTCCGGAACCCATTGGAGCATCGCGTGAAGAACACCTCCGGCAAGCGCAAGGGCCGTCCGGGCGCCGTCCGCTCCGGCCGCACCGGCAACAAGCAGGTCGGTTCGGGCGGGCAGGGGCGCCAGGCGCTCGAGGGGCGTGGCCCCACCCCGAAGGCCGAGGACCGGCCGTACCACCCCGCGGGCAAGCGCAAGGCCGCGCAGGAACGGCTCGAGACCGCCCGTCAGCGGCACGGTGCGTCGAGCGCGCCGCAGCCCCGCGCCTCCCGGCCGGCACCGCGGCGGTCGGGTGACGAGTCGGAGCTCGTGACGGGGCGCAACTCCGTGCTCGAGGCGCTCCGCGCGCGGATCCCGGCGAGCACGCTCTACGTCGCCGCCCGGATCGAGGTCGACGACCGCGTCAAGGAGATCCTGGCGCTGGCGACGCACCGCGGTGTGCCGGTGCTCGAGGTCATGCGGCCCGAGCTCGACCGCATCTCGGGCCACGACGCGGTGCACCAGGGTGTCGCGCTCAAGGTGCCGCCGTACGAGTACGCCCACGCGGACGACCTCGTCGACGCGGCCGAGCGTCGCGACCAGGTGCCGTTGCTCGTGGCACTCGACGGCGTGACGGACCCCCGGAACCTCGGCGCGATCATCCGCTCCACGGCTGCGTTCGGCGGCCACGGTGTCATCGTGCCGCAGCGCCGTTCGGTCGGCGTCACGGCCTCGGCGTGGAAGACCTCGGCCGGTGCCGCGGCGCGCATCCCCGTGGCGATGGCGCCGAACCTCACGCAGACGCTCAAAGCCCTGCAGCAGCGCGGGCTGTTCGTGCTCGGACTCGACGGTGACGGCGACGTGCAGCTCGACGAACTCGAACTCGCCGACCGGCCGATCGTCATCGTCGTCGGGAGCGAGGGCAAGGGCCTGTCGCGGCTCGTCACGGACACGTGCGACGCCGTCGTGTCGATCCCGATCTCGAGCGCCACGGAGTCGCTCAACGCCGGGATCGCCGCGAGCGTCACCCTGTGGGAGGTCGCCCGCCGCCGTCGACGGGCCTGACGCTCGGATCCGTCGTCACCGGGACTGCGCTGGAGGCGTCGTCCGCGGGGTCGGTGCGGCTGCGGCTGCGGCGGGTGCCGTTCCTGCTGGTGTGGGTGCGGCTGCGGCGGGTGCCGTTGCTGCTGCTGTGGCTGCGGAGGCCACTCCCGCGGTCGGTGCGGTCCGAGCGTCCGCGAGTTCGGCGCGCAGCGCGCGGATCTCGGCGGCGAGCTCGCGGACCTGCCGCTGGGTCACCGCCTGGCTCTCCTCGTCGCGGCGTCCGACCTGGTCGATGATCCAGCTCGCCAGGGTCGCCGTGACGACACCGATGAGCGCGATGCCGCCGATCATCACGGCGGCCGCGATCAACCGGCCCTCGGGCGTCACCGGCACGACGTCGCCGTAGCCCACCGTGGTGATCGTGACGAGCGCCCACCAGATCGCGGCGCCGAAGTCCGTGATCGTCGCGTGCGGGGCGTGGCGCTCGACGTCGAGCATCGCCAGTGCCGCGACGAACACGAGCAGCGCGGTCGTCACCGTCACGTAGATGATGACGCGGCCCCGGACCGCCGTGCCGGTGGTGCGTTGCAGGACCCGGAACAGCTGCACGAGGCGGAGGAGCCGCAGCGGGCGGAGCGTCGGGAGGGCGATCGCCGCGAGGTCGAGCAAGTGGCGGCGGAACCACCGGCCGCGGTGCTCCGCGAGGACGAGCATGACGACGTAGTCGACCGCGAACATCACCCAGGTGGCGTTGATGACGAGATCCGACGGCAGGGCGGCTGCGCCGTGCAGGTCCGCGAGCACCTGGACGGCGAACGCCACGAGGAACGCCACGGCGGCGACCGTGAGCGGCCACTGGCTCATGCGCTGCCAGCGGGCCTGGTCCCACACGCGCTGTTCCTCGGACGTCACGGTCCGACCGTATCGTCGGTGTCGTCGCCCACGAGCCGGTGTCGTCACCGGTGCACCGCAGCCGTCAGACGTTCGCCCGCCAGTCCTCGTCCTCGTCCTCGTCCTCGAGGGGCAGCGCGATCGAGTTCGTCGGCGGGTCGATGAGCATGCGCTCGTCGCGGCGGTGCCGCAGCACGTCGTTCATGTAGGCCGTGGTGGCCTCGGGCAGCGACACCGACCGCTGCTCCTGCTGCGCCATGTACCAGCGGTGCTCGAGGAGCTCGTGGAACACCTCGGCGGGTTCGAGCCGCCCGCGGAGCTCCCGGGGGATCGCCCGGACCACGGGTTCGAAGACGCGGGACACCCACTCGTGCGCGACCATCTCCTCGTCGAGTTCGTCGCGGCCGTTGCGGGCACGGTAGGCGTCGAGGTCGTTGAGGAGCCGCCGTGCCTGGTTCTCGCCGGCGTCGATGCCGGTGAGCCGGAGCAGCCGCCGCTGGTGGTGGCCAGCGTCCACGACCTTCGGCTGGATACGGACCTGCTGGCCGCCCTCGGTCGTGCGGATCGCGAGTTCCTCGATGTCGAACCCGAGGTCGTTGAGGCGCTCGACCCGGCTGTTGATGCGCCAGCGCTCCGAGGCGTCGAACTCCTCGGACCCGGTCAGTTCCTTCCACAGCGTCCGGTACTGGGCCACGATGCCGTCGGACACCGTGACCGGGTCCGCGTTCTCGTCGAGGCGACCGCCGGCCTCCAGGTCGAGGAGCTCGCCGGCGATGTTGACGCGCGCGATCTCGAGGTCGTTCTCACGCTGCCCGTTCGACAGGCCGCCGGGGTAGAGCTTGCCCGTCTCGGCGTCGACGAGGTACGCGGCGAACGCACCGGCGTCGCGGCGGAAGAGGGTGTTCGAGAGCGACACGTCGCCCCAGAAGAAACCGATGATGTGCAGCCGCACCAGGAGGACCGCCAGGGCGTCGACGAGGCGCGTCGCGGTGTCCGGCCGCAGCGTCTGCGAGTAGAGCGCGCGGTACGGGAGCGAGAACCGGAGGTGCCGGGTCACGAGGACCGGCTGCAGGGCCTCCCCGTCGCGTCCCACGCGGTTCGTGATGACGGCGACCGGGTCCACGCACGGGACGTCCATGCGCTGGAGCGTCCGGAGCATGTCGTACTCACTGCGGGCGAGCTCCTCGCTCGTCTCCTTGACCGCCACGACGTAGCCGCTGAGGTGCACGAACCGCACGAGGTGTCGCGAGATGCCCTTCGGCAGCGCGGCGATCGTGTCGTCGGGCCAGGCGTCGAGCGGGAGGTCCCACGGCAGGTCGAGCAGGCCAGGGTCGACGGTGGCGGCGGTGATGGACATCGAGTCGGGCACGAGGGGGTCGCTTTCGGTGGTGCAGGGTGCGGACGGTACGGTCTGGCCGAACGCCGGGAGCCTGCCGGCCCGCCTTCGTGGGGCGGTCCGGCAGGCTCCCGGTGGTGTCGGTCCGATCAGGCGCTGACGACGGCCTTGTCGCCGAGGCGCTCGCCCGACTCGGTGTCGAACACGTGCACGCGGCCCGGCTGGGCCGTGATGTACACGGTGTCGCCCGCGAAGGGGTGGTGACGGCCGTCGACGCGTGCGACGACGTCGACGCGGCTCCCGGCGGCCTCGCTGTGGCCGTACAGGTAGCCGTCGGCGCCGAGCTCCTCGACGACGTCGACCTGGACCGGCAGCCCCTCGCCCGACTGCGAGACGACGACGTCCTCGGGGCGGACCCCGATGGTGACGTTCGACGACTTGGCGTTGCTGAGGACGTCGCGGTCGACCGCGGCGACCGACGTGCCGAAGCGCACGCCACCGTCGGCGATGTCCGCCGGCAGGAGGTTCATGGCCGGCGAGCCGATGAACCCGGCGACGAACACGTTGTTCGGCTTCTCGTACAGGTCGCGCGGGGTGCCGACCTGCTGGAGGATGCCGTCCTTGAGGACCGCGATGCGGTCGCCCATGGTCAGGGCCTCGGTCTGGTCGTGCGTGACGTAGACGGTCGTGACCCCGAGCCGACGCTGGAGCGACGCGATCTGCGTGCGGGTCTGGACGCGGAGCTTGGCGTCGAGGTTCGACAGCGGCTCGTCCATGAGGAACACCTGGGGCTGACGGACGATCGCGCGGCCCATCGCGACGCGCTGCCGCTGACCACCCGAGAGCGCCTTCGGCTTGCGCGAGAGGTACTGCTCGAGGTCGAGGAGCTTGGCCGCCTCGAGGACGCGGGTCGCGCGCTCCTCCTTGCCGACGCCGGCGATCTTGAGCGCGAAGCCCATGTTCTCGGCGACGGTCATGTGCGGGTACAGCGCGTAGTTCTGGAAGACCATCGCGATGTCGCGGTCCTTCGGCGGGATGTCGGTGACGTCGCGGTCACCGATGAGGATCCGGCCGTCGTTCACTTCTTCCAGGCCCGCGAGCATGCGGAGGGAGGTCGACTTGCCACAGCCCGACGGGCCGACGAGGACGAGGAACTCGCCGTCCGCGATGTCGAGGTCGAGGCCGTCGACGGCGGGGCGGTTGCCTCCGGGGTAGAGACGGGTTGCCTTGTCGTAGGTGACGGACGCCATGATGCGTTCTTGCTCCTTCACCGGCAGGTACGTGCCGGACGATCCGTAGTGAGGAACGGTGACCCTGAGGCCCCCGGATGGGCGACATCGACCATCGAGGGACATACAACACGGTTTCGCACGTCGGCGCCAGTGGCGCGGCCGTCGATGGGCCTCCCGACCACGGTCTCCCAGCCCACGCAAGTACACTTCCCAGGTCCGTCCGGGCGGTGCGGGAGGTACCGCGGACGACAGGAGGGCCGGAGGGGCCGGCCCGATCACGGAGGACCGGTATGACGAATCGTCCCGAGGGCGACGAGCGCGCCACGCGGAACGAGCGCCGCGCGGCTGCGAGGATCCGAGCACAACAGGCCAGGGCCCGCCAGAAGCGACGCCAGCGCGGTGTGCGCATCGGGCTGCAGGCGGGCCTCGTCGTCGTCCTCATCGCGATCGTCGCGGTCGTGTCGATCGTGCTCGTCCGCTCGGTGCAGCCGGCCGGTCCGGGGCCCGCGCACATGGCGGGCGGCGGCATCACCATCGGGCAGGGGCTGCGCGCGGTCGGAGCGGGGCGCGGTGACGCCGGCGGCGCGGGGCGTGCCACGTCGAGTGCGTCGGCGTCCGCCGGTTCGAGCGGCACCGCATCGGCGACGCCGAGTGCTTCGGCGACCGGGGACGCCTCGGGTGCGGTCGACGTCGCGGGCACCGTCCACATCACGATGTACATCGACTACCTCTGCCCGATCTGTGGCCAGTTCGAGCACGAGAACAACGCGTACATCCGGGGCCTCGTGACGTCCGGTGCCGCGACCGTCGAGATCCACCCCATCGCGATCCTGACGAACCGATCGCAGGGCACGAAGTACTCGCTCCGTGCGGCGAACGCGGCGGCCTGTGTGGCGAACTCGTCGCCCGACCAGTTCTTCGCCGTGAACCAGGCGTTGTACGCCGAGCAGCCCGAGGAGAACACGAAGGGCCTCGACGACGCACAGCTCCGACACCTCGTGGCGGGCGTGCACGGGATCCGGCACCTCGACGCCATCGAGCGGTGCATCGACACCCAGCGCTACGCCGCGTGGGTGGACGCCCGGACGAACGACGTCCTCACCCACGGGGTGCCCGGCACCGGGCTCCGGCAGCTCACCGGCACGCCGACGATCTTCGTGAACGGCAAGCGGTACGACTACAGCCTGCCGTTCACGAACGCCGAGTTCCGGACCTTCGTCGTGACCGCCGCGGGCAGCACGTACGCGTCCGGCGACGAGACGCCGGCGCCGACCCCGACCCCGACTCCGACCGCGACGTCCTCGGCGGGCTGACCCGACCCGCGGGCGGGCGAGCCGATCCGCGGGCGGGCGAGCCGACCCGCGGCCGGCCGCGCCGACCCGCGGCCGGTCGCGCCGACCCTCGGGCGGCTGCCAGGGCGACGGCGTTCGATCGGTGGAGGCGGGCCTCCCGGGCCGCGCCCGGAGGGAGCGCCACATGTCCACGTTCGACGACCGACCGCAGCTCGACGCGGAGCATCCCGTGTTCATCCTGGCGATGGACCACCGGGACTCGCTCGCCAAGCACACCTACCGGATCGCGTCCGGACAGCCCGACGACGAGGACGACATCCAGCGGATCCGGGACGGCAAGATGCTCGTCTACCGGGGGCTGCTCGACGCCCTCACCCGCGGAGCCGACCGAGAGCGCACCGGCGTGCTCGTCGACGAACGCTACGGCGCCGAGGTCGCACGGGCGGCCAAGGCCGCGGGACTCCAGCTCGCGATGCCGATCGAGGCGTCGGGCCACGACTTCTTCACGTTCGAGTACGGCGACGGGGACGACGGGCTGTGGATGCAGCACGTCGAGGAGTTCGACCCCGACCACGTCAAGGTCCTCGTCCGCGACAACCCGGACCTCGACGCCGACGAACGACGCGGGCAGGCCGAACGGCTCGCCGGCGTGACGAGCACCCTGCGCGACGCGGGCCGGTCGTTCCTGCTCGAACTGCTCGTCCCCGGCACGGACGAGCAGAAGGCGTCGGTCGAGGACTACGACCGGGACCTGCGCCCGTCGCTCACCGTCGACGTCATCGGGTTCCTGCAGGAGCACGGCGTGGATCCGGACATCTGGAAGATCGAGGGCCTCGACCGCCGCGAGGACGCCGAGCGGGTCGTCGCCGCCACGAAGCAGGGCGGCCGGGACAGCGTGCAGTGCGTCATCCTCGGTCGGGACGCCTCGGAGGACGCGCTCGACCACTGGCTCTCGGTGGCCGCACCACTCGACGGGTTCGTCGGCTTCGCGATCGGCCGGAGCATCTGGGAGCAGCCGCTCGGCGACGTCCTGGACCGCGGCCTCGCCGAGGAGGACGCCCAGGACCTCATCGCCGTCACGTACCTGCGGTTCGTCGAGGCGTACCGGGAGGCGCGGGGCTGAGTCCCGCGGGGCGGGTGCGCTCCCGGTCGGGTCAGGTCCGGACGAGCGGCTCCACGGCGGCGAGGTCCGCGACGATGCCGACGTCGACGAGCACGACGCGTCCCGCGAGGGCCCGCCCCGGACCGCGCAGCAGCCCCGCCTTGACGCCGCCGAACGTGACGGTCACGTCGGCCTCGAGCACGTGGTCGTCGGCGACCGCGCCCGTGTCGGGGTCGATGCCGCTCGGGACGTCCACGGCGACGACGGACGGAGCGCGCTGGTCCCGCGCGAGGTCCCGGATGACGCCCACGGCCTCCCGTGCGGGCGAGCGGAGTGCCGTCGAGCTCGTCCGTCCGATCCCGAGCACGGCGTCGAGCACGAGGTCGGCCCGCAGCGCCGCCGCCCGCACCGTCTCGTCGTCGTCCGGGTGCTCGAGGAGGACCGCGCCGGCCTGCTGCGCGGCCGCCGCCCCCGCCTCGTGCACGCGCGACCCGAGGCACAGCACCTCGACGCGGTGACCGCGTGCGGCGAGCGCCGCACCGGCGAACAACGCGTCGCCGCCGTTGTCGCCGCTGCCGACGAGCAGGAGCACGGTGCGCTCGCCGTCGCCGGGGACGACCGCGGGGTCGCCGAGCAGCTCGTCGACCACGTCGGCGAGTCCGGCGGCGGCCCGCTGCATGAGCGGCTCGCCCGCGGCGAGGTGCGGCGCCTCGGCCGCCCGGATCTGGTCTGCGCCGTAGCCGTCCATGCCGCCACGATGCCACGTCGTCGGTAGCCTGGTCCGCGCCATGTCGCTCGTCCCCGAAGCCCCCCGTCCACGCGTCGTCGTCTCGCCGGACGGTCTCGACATCGCCACGTACGACCACGGCGACCCGGACGCCCCCGCGGTGGTCGCCGTGCACGGGTTCGCGTCCTCCGGGCTCCTCAACTGGCACGCGTCGGGGTGGACCCGTGACCTCACGCGCACCGGCCACCGCGTCGTCGTCGTCGACCTGCGCGGGCACGGCCGCAGCAGCAAGCCGCACCGGCCGCAGGAGTACTCGATGGACCTCCTCGTCGCCGACGTCACCGCGGTCGTCGACGCCTACCTGCTCGACGACGTCGCGTACCTCGGGTACTCGCTCGGGGCACGCGTCGGATGGCACACCGCGGACCGGATCCCCGACCGGATCAGTCGAGCGGTCCTCGGGGGCATCCCGGACGCGGACCCGATGCGACGGGTCCGGGTCGACCAGGCGCGGGCGTTCATCGAGCGTGGCGAGCCCGTCGAGGACCGCGTGACGAACGCCTACCTGACCATGGCCTCCGGTGTCCCGGGCAACGACCTCCGTGCGCTCGTCGCGATGGTCGAGGGGATGCGGGACAGCGTCGAGCCCAGACCGGACAACGCGCCGACGCAGCCGTTGCTCCTGGCGGCGGGGAGCGAGGACGGCATCCTCGCGGCGTCGCAGCGCCTCGCGGCCGCGGCGCCGCGTGCCGAGTTCGTCGAGATCCCGGGCCGGAACCACTTCAACGCGCCGACCTCGCGGGCGTTCCGGGAGGCCGCGATCGCGTTCCTGCAGCGCACCCGCGCGGACGCGGAGGCCACCCAGGGCTAGCGTCCACGACATGGACTACAGACTCCTCGGTAACAGCGGTGCCGCCGTGTCGTCGTTGACGCTCGGCACCATGACGTTCGGCAGTGAAGCCGACGAACCCACCTCACGCACGATCCTCGACGCATTCGTCGAGGCCGGCGGTACCTTCATCGACACGGCGGACGTCTACTCGGGCAACGAGTCCGAGCGGATCATCGGTCGCTGGCTCGCAGACCACCCGACCGAGGCGCAGCAGGTCGTCATCGCCACGAAGGGCCGGTTCCCCCAGGGCGACGGCCCGAACGACGTCGGCCTCTCGCGCCGCCACCTGACGCGGGCGCTCGACGCGTCCCTCGAGCGGCTCGGTGTCGACTACATCGACCTGTACCAGATGCACGCGTGGGACGCCCTGACGCCGATCGAGGAGACCCTCCGGTTCCTCGACGACGCCGTGTCCGCCGGCAAGATCGGCGCGTACGGGTTCTCGAACTACCTCGGCTACCAGATCACGAAGGCGGTCTACGAGGCGAAGGCGAACCACTGGGCTCCGCCCGTGACCCTGCAGCCGCAGTACAACCTGCTCGTGCGCGACATCGAGCACGAGATCGTGCCCGCGTGCCTCGACGCGAACATCGGTCTCCTGCCGTGGTCGCCGCTCGCCGGCGGGTGGCTGTCGGGCAAGTACCAGCGGGACCAGGCCCCGACGGGTGCGACCCGGCTGGGTGAGAACCCGAAGCGCGGCATGGAGGCGTGGGAGGCGCGGAACGCCGACGAGCGCACGTGGGCCGTCCTCGGGGCGGTCGGCGCGGCCGCGGAGGCCCACGGCACGTCGTACTCGCAGGTCGCGTTGGCCTGGCTGCTCGCGCAGCCGGCCGTCACCTCGGTCATCCTCGGTGCCCGCACGGTGGAGCAGCTGCAGGACAACCTGGCGTCGGCGGACCTCGTGCTGACCCCGGAGGAGCTGACGGCGCTCTCCGAGGCGAGCACGCCCCGTATCGACGACTACCCGTACGGCACCGCCGGTGTGGCGCAGCGCGACCGGAAGCTGACCGGGGGCCGCTGAGCGTCCCCCTCGATACCAAGAATCCTCACAGGAAGCGGCGCGGCGTGGCTCGGAGACGTTGTCCGACGTCGATCCGCCTGTCATGCTCTCGGCATCGGTGGGCTGGTTACCCGCTGTCGCGCCGGTCGCTCTCCTGATCCGTGACCGGACGCACCACGAGGCCACGCGCGCTCCCCGGGGGCGGTGCGTGGCCTCGTGCCGTGCAGCGTCCACGTCGACCGAGGGGGACCATGCGGAGCGGACGCAGGCGTCCGGCCCGGCTCACCGCGTTGCTCGTGGCGGTCATCGGCGTGCTCGCGCTCGCCGTCGCGGCGGGTGTGGCCGTCGGGTCCGCACGGTCGTCCCACCTCGCGGCGGACGGGTCGTCCGGTGACCGGTTCACGCCGCTGACCCGCGCCCTCGTGTTCCGCGGCGACGTCGGCACACGACCCGTGGCGGTGCCGGTCGCTGGTCGCGCGGGGGTCGCCCCCGCGGCCGATGCCGTCGTCGTCGACGTCCGCGTCACGGCTCCGACGGACGACGGCTGGGTCCGGGTCACGCCGGCGGGGCAGGACGCACCGGTGGCCACACAGCGCGTCACGGCGGGCACGACCGTCACCGGGCTCGCGACGGTCCGTCTCGTCCACGGTCGCCTCCAGGTCGCGCTGTCGGACGGCTCCGCCTCGGTGTCGGTGATCGTGTCGGGGGCCTACACGAGCGCCGCGCAGGGATCGACGTACCAGCCGGTCGACACCACCAGGGCGTTCCGTGGCACGGTCGGCACGCATCCGGTCCGCGTCCCCGTGGCGGACGGCGTCACGGTGCCCAGGGGCGCCACCGCCGTCGTCCTCGAGGCCACCGTGGTGCACCCGACCGCGCCGGGGTCGTTGCGGGTCGGCCCGGCAGGACGCACGAACCGGATCGGCGTCCAGCAGTTCACGCGCGGGGCCGTCGCGGCGAACGCGGTCGTGGCCCAGCTCGACGACGGCGCCCTGTCCGTCGCGGTGTCGGCCGGCTCGGCCACGGTGACCCTCGACGTGCTCGGCGCGTACGCGCGCTCGGACTCCGGGGCCGTGTTCACCCCGATGACGGCCGTTCGGGCGTACACCGGCACGACGACGGGCGCCGCGACGCAGATCCAACTCGCCGGGGGCGCGGGCGTCCCGGGCGACGCGACCGCCGTGCTCGTCACCGCATCGCTCGAACGATCCGGCCCCGCCGGTGCGCTCCGGGTCGCCCCCTACGGCCGGGACGACGGCGGGGTCGCGCTCGCGTTCACCGCGGGCCGAGCCGTGGCGGGACTCGTGCCGGTCGCGCTCCGACAGGCGTCGGTGCAGGCCGTCGCGTCGGGAGGCGTGGCGACCCTCCACCTGGACGTCGCCGGCTACTTCACGGACGGCTCGGCGCCCTCCGGCCTCGGGAACGACGTCTCGTGGCCGCAGTGCCACGGGGCCCTGCCGGCAGGACAGGCGTTCGCGGTGATCGGTGTGAACGACGGGTCCGGCACCACGACGAACCCGTGCCTCGCCGCGCAGCTCGCCTGGGCGCGGGACTCCGCGGGCGGTGCCGGGCAGCCCCGTGCCGCGCTGTACGTCAACACGGCGAACCCGGGCCGCCACGTGCCGGGCGGTGGCTGGCCGACGTCGAACGTCGATCCCGAGGGGGCCAGGGTCACGAGCGTGTACGGCGTGTGCACGCCCGGTTCCGACGGCGTCGCCTGTTCGTACATGTACGGCTGGGACATCGCGGTCCGCGACGTCGTCGACCGGGGCGTGTCCCATCCGACGGCGTACCGCTGGTGGCTCGACGTCGAGACCGGTGCCACGTGGCGGGACCCCGCCACGAACGTCGCGGTGCTCGACGGCATGACCGACGCGTTCGCCGCCCGGGGGATCGCCGTCGGGCTCTACTCGACCGGGTACCAGTGGGGGATCATCAGTGGCGGGACCACACCGAACAGCGCCCTGGCCTCGGCGCCGAGCTGGATCGCCACGGGTGAGACCCCGCTCGCCCGGGCGAAGGAGGCGTGCGCCGGGCCGGGCCTCGTCGACGGCGGGGTGGCCATGGTGCAGTACGTCGTCGGGGGTGTGGCGAGCGGACTCGACTTCGACTGGTCGTGCCGCTGACACCGCGGCAGACGGACACCGCGGACGCGGCGATCGGGGCCGGCAGCGGGACTCGAACCCGCAACCCCCGTATTACAAGTACGGTGCGCTACCAATTGCGCCATGCCGGCTGGCCCGCCAAGTGTACCGACGAGCCGAGGTGTCGCGGTGGAGGTCAGTCCGCCGCGGGGGAGAACCCGAGCGAGATCGAGTTCATGCAGTACCGGTCGCCGGTCGGGGTGCCGAAACCGTCCGGGAACACGTGCCCGAGGTGCGAACCGCAGCTCGCGCAGCGGACCTCGGTGCGCACCATGCCGAGCGTGCGGTCCTCGATGAGCTGCACGGCCTCGGGGCGCACCGACTCGTAGAACGACGGCCACCCGCAGCCCGAGTCGAACTTGGTGCCGCTCTTGAACAGCTCCGCACCGCACGCCGCACAGGTGTAGACGCCGGCGCGCTCCTCGTCGAGCAGCTCACCCGTCCACGGGCGCTCGGTCGCGGCCTGCCGCAGCACGGCGTACTGCTGCGGGTCGAGTTCCTCACGCCACTCGGCGTCGGTCTTCTCCACGTTGTATGCCATGGGTTCCTCCTGGTCGTGACCGCACTCGTGACGCGGTCATGTCATTAAACTCGCACCGATGACCGAGCATTCCGTCCACCGTGGCCGGTGGGACGCCCTGACGACGGACGACCTCTACGCCGTGGTCCGCCTGCGCAACCGGGTGTTCGCGCTCGAGCAGCGCGTGACGGCCGAGGACTTCGACGGCCGGGACCGCGAACCGGAGACGGAACACTGGTGGATCCCCGGCGAGGACGGCGTCGCCCGCGCCTACCTGCGCTGCATCCGACCCGCCGCGGACGAGGTCCAGCCGGCCGTCGACCTGCCCGCGACCCGGGTCATCGGCCGCGTGGCCACGGCCGTCGAGCACCGCGGACAGGGGCTCGCGCGTCGGCTCGTCGAGGCCGTGCTCGCCGCCCACCCGGACGAGGCCTTCCTCCTCCACGCGCAGGAGTACGTCGCCGGCCTGTACGCCGCCGCCGGGTTCGTGCCGTTCGGCGAACCCTACGTCGAGGCGGGCATCCGCCACGTGGGGATGTACCGCGCGGCGGCGGTCGGGGACGATGCTGTCCGCTGACGCACCGGGCCGCGCGGAGCCCCCGCACCAGCCGGAGCCGGACGGCCCCGAGGCCACCCGCCGCCGCTACCGCCACCACGCCGAGCGCATGGTGACCGCCTCGCCGACCTCCGCCCGCTGGGCGGCGTCGATCGCCGAGGACGACGCCGCCGTCGACCTGCTGATCCGTGTCGCCCCGACCAAGCGGCAGCCCGAGCTGCTCTTCGCCGTCGCGCGCCGCCTGGGCGCCGACCCGACCGACCGGGAGGCCCTCCTCCGGCTCGTCCGCGACGCCCCCGACCGGCTGCTCGCCGAGCTGGCCGTGTCCACGACCCAGACGAACGACCCCCGACGCATGGCGCCGGTCGTCCCCGTGCTCGCGGGCATCCCGGGGCCGCTCGCGCTCCTCGAGGTGGGGGTGAGCGCCGGCCTCTGCATCGTCCCGGACCACGCCACCGTCGACGTCGACCGCCTCGACGACACCGTCCGCGTCGCCGAGGCCGCGCGCGAGCCGGAGATCCCGCTCCGGTTCCAGATGCGTCCGGGACCCGCCGCTCCGTCTGCCGGGAGGCGCGGTGCGGGCCGGTCCCGTGCCTCCCGGCCGTCGACGGGTGACGCCGGGAGCCGGGCCGACGGGACGGGGTCGCGCCGGCCCTCCCAGCTCGACGTGGTGGCGCGGGTCGGGCTCGATCCGGCGCCGATCGACCTGCGGTCCCCCGGGGCGTTCGACCGGCTCGTCGAGTCCGTCCCCGTCGAGGGGACCGACCGTGTCGCGCTCATGCGGCGGGCCGCCGACGCCGTGCGGGCCGACCCGTACACCGCCGTCCGCGGGACCGCCCCGGACGACCTCGACCGCGCGATCGACCTGCTGCCGCGCGGGGCGACGCCCGTCGTGCTCACGCTCGGCACGCTCGTCTACCTGCCGGGCTCGGACCGGCAGCGCGTCGTCGAGCGGCTCCGGGACCGCGGGGTCCGCTGGGTGGCGATGGAGCGGACGGGGTCGCTCCACGACGTCGCCGCGACCCTGCCGCCCGTGGGGGAACTCGCCGAGCGGGGCATCGACCTCGCCGCTCCGTCGGCCTTCGCCACGGTCTCGCTCGACGGGGTCGCCCTGGCGCTCGCCGACGCCCACGGCACGACCGTCACGCCCCTCGGTGCGAACCCGTCCTGGATGCTCGGCGCACCGACGGCCTGATCGGTGTCTTTCCGACCTGCCAGGGCCATGCCAGGGTCCGGCGTGGATGCCGCCCTAGCATGACCGGAGGCCAGCCGACCGGCGAGCCATCCGACCAGGAGGACCGACGTGACCGGATCCCGGACCGACTCCGATCTCTCGGAGCTCGCACGGAGCATCCTCACGTTCGAGCACGATCGGGCGCGGCACGACCGGACGAAGGAAGCCGACATCCGCGTCCGCTTCGACATGTCGCCGGCCCGCTACTATCAGGTGCTCAACCGCGTGATCGACTCCCCGGCCGCGCTCGCCTACGATCCGCAGCTCGTGACGCGACTGCAGCGACTGCGCCGGGCACGGACCAGTGCCCGCGCCGCACGGTCCTTCGCACCGCCTCGCGCCGACCGTGAAGGGCCCGCAGGACAGCCATGACGAGATACCCCCGAGACCGATTCGACGACGTCGCCGACGGCCCGAGGGTCGGGGCACACCGCGGTCTCCCGAGGCGCGGCCGTGGCTGGATCCTGGTGGCCTGGTCCGCGCTCGCCTGCGCGGTGCTCGTCGTGATCGGCATCGTCGTGCTCGAGGTCGCCAACAACAGCACGCAGTTCACCGACCCCGGGACGACCGGGTCGTCCGCGTCCGCGTCGGCCACGAGCGGAGCGTCGTCCTCGTCGACGACGGCCGCGACCGCCGCGCCGAGCGACCAGCCGAAGACCATGACGCTCACGGTGCTCAACGGGACCTCCACCGCCGGACTCGCCGCCACCGGTACCGCGACGCTCGAGAACGCGGGTTGGGTGGTCGCGAGCGACGGCAACGCCGGATCCCAGGACGCCTCGCAGACGATCGTCTACTACCAGACGGATGCCGAGGCGGCGATCGCGCGCGGGATCGTCAAGACGCTCGGCGTCGGAACGGTCGCCAAGTCGTCGGCGTTCCCGAACGCGGCCGTCACCGTGGTGCTCGGCGCCGATTACGCCGGCTGACCCGCGACGGGCGTTCCGCCCCACTCGTCGTGCCGTTTGTTGCACGTTTGTTTCGGGCATGTTGAGTTCCGTCGGCCGGGATGAAGAAGTTGGTCCGCACCTCTTGTCGGCGGCGCGTCCGCCGATACGATCTGGAATTGGTCACCCCAGTGATCCGAGGGCGACACCGTGCCGGTGCCTCCACCGCGAAGACCCGGGTGAGGCAGGTATGCGCTCGGACCCGGCGGTCGCGGACCGGTCGCGCCGTCGTCAGTGGCAATGCAACACCGCAGGGAGCAAGAGAATGGCCAACGGCACCGTCAAGTGGTTCAACGCCGAGAAGGGCTACGGATTCATCACCGTCGACGGCGGGGGGCAGGACGTCTTCGTCCACTACTCCGCGATCGACATGAACGGCTACAAGGTCCTCGAAGAAGGGCAGGCGGTCACCTTCGACGTCGGCACCGGCTCGAAGGGTCCGCAGGCCGAGTCCGTCCGACCGGCCTGACCTCGGTCGCCGGTCTGCCGGCGACGGTCGTCGACCACCACGCGTCCGAGCGCGTCGTCCCCGACGGGGCGGCGCGCTCGTCGTCGTCTGGAGGGGGCCCCGACGGGGAACCCGGCGGCGGGGTCCGATCTCGGGCGGTGGCGGGCCTCCCGGTCCGCGTCCCCGGAACGCGGCATGCCGCGTGAGGTCGCTGTGTTGCACTCGACAGGTGCGAGTGCCAGAATCAGTTGGCACTCAGTTGTACCGAGTGCCAAGACCATTGCGACGTCCGGGAGGGACGAGGAACACACATGGCTAAGATCATTGCTTTCGACGAGGAGGCCCGTCGCGGCCTCGAGCGCGGCCTCAACACGCTGGCCGACGCCGTGAAGGTGACGCTCGGCCCGCGCGGCCGCAACGTCGTCCTCGAGAAGAAGTGGGGCGCCCCCACGATCACCAACGACGGTGTCTCCATCGCCAAGGAGATCGAGCTCGACGACCCCTACGAGAAGATCGGCGCCGAGCTGGTCAAGGAGGTCGCCAAGAAGACCGACGACGTCGCGGGTGACGGTACCACCACCGCCACGGTCCTCGCGCAGGCGCTGGTCCGTGAGGGCCTCCGCAACGTCGCCGCCGGCGCCGACCCGATCAGCCTCAAGAAGGGCATCGAGAAGGCCGTCGCGGCCGTCTCCGCCGCGCTCCTCGAGAACGCCAAGGAGATCGAGACCAAGGACCAGATCGCCGCCACGGCGTCGATCTCGGCCGCCGACAGCACGATCGGTGAGCTCATCGCCGAGGCGATCGACAAGGTCGGCAAGGAGGGCGTCGTCACCGTCGAGGAGTCGAACACCTTCGGCACCGAGCTCGAGCTGACCGAGGGCATGCGCTTCGACAAGGGCTACCTGTCGCAGTACTTCGTCACGGACCCGGAGCGCCAGGAGGCCGTCTTCGAGGACCCGTACATCCTCATCGTCAACTCGAAGATCTCGAACATCAAGGACCTGCTCCCGGTGGTCGACAAGGTCATCCAGTCGGGCAAGCAGCTCCTCATCATCGCCGAGGACGTCGACGGCGAGGCCCTGGCCACGCTCGTCGTGAACAAGATCCGCGGCATCTTCAAGTCCGTCGCCGTCAAGGCCCCGGGCTTCGGTGACCGCCGCAAGGCCATGCTGCAGGACATCGCGATCCTCACCGGTGGCCAGGTCATCTCCGAAGAGGTCGGCCTCAGCCTCGAGAACGCGACGCTCGACCTCCTCGGCCGTGCCCGCAAGGTCGTCATCACCAAGGACGAGACCACGATCGTCGAGGGCGCTGGGGACTCCGAGCAGATCGCCGGCCGCGTCCGCCAGATCCGCGGCGAGATCGAGTCGACCGACTCGGACTACGACCGCGAGAAGCTCCAGGAGCGCCTCGCCAAGCTCGCCGGTGGCGTCGCCGTCATCAAGGCCGGTGCCGCGACCGAGGTCGAGCTCAAGGAGCGCAAGCACCGCATCGAGGACGCCGTCCGCAACGCGAAGGCCGCTGTCGAGGAGGGCATCGTCGCCGGTGGTGGTGTCGCCCTCATCCAGGCCGGCAAGACCGCGCTCGAGGGTCTCGAGCTCACGGGTGACGAGGCGACCGGCGCGAACATCGTCCGCGTCGCGATCGATGCGCCGCTCAAGCAGATCGCGCTGAACGCCGGTCTCGAGCCGGGCGTCGTCGCCGCGAAGGTGCGCGAGCTCGAGTCGGGCTGGGGCCTCAACGCCGCGACGGGTGAGTACGTCGACCTCGTCGCCGCGGGCATCATCGACCCGGCGAAGGTCACGCGCTCGGCGCTGCAGAACGCCGCGTCGATCGCCGGCCTCTTCCTCACCACCGAGGCCGTCGTCGCCGACAAGCCCGAGAAGTCGGCGCCGGTTCCGGCCGACCCGACGGGTGGCATGGACTTCTGATCCACGCCTGACGGTTCCGAACGGGCCGCTCTCCTCCGGGAGGGCGGCCCGTTCGCCGTTCCTCCCTCCTCTCCCTCCGCCGAGATCGCACTTGTTGCCGGTTTGACCCACCGCACACCGGCAACGACTGCGATCTCGGCGGAGGGGGAGTCGGGCCAGGTGTCCGGTCCTCCACCGGGGGAGCCGGGCAGCGGCCGTCCACAGGTCGGGCGCGCACGTGCTCCGCGTTGCGGTACGGCCGGGAGGCTCGGCGCATGACGCGCACGCCGGCCCGCCTCCCGGATCCTTTCCTCGGTCAGGCCTTCCACACGGCTGATGCGGTCCGGAACGGGGTCACTCCGGGTCGGCTCCGTCGGGAGGACCTCGCCGCGCCGACCCGAGGCGTGCGGGTCCCTGCCGAGCTGGACCTGGCGGACCTCTCGGCACGGGTCGCCGCGTTCGGCCTCGTCCTCGGTGAACGGCATCACTTCAGCCACACCACCGCCCTCGCCCTCTGGGAGCTCCCACTGCCGCCCTGGGTCGTTTCCGACGCGACCGTGCACGTGAGCACGGTGGGGGACGGACCGGTCATGCGCCGCACCGGGGTGGTAGGCCATCGCGTCTCGCCACCGTTCGCCGATGTGGTGACGTGTGCGGGCCTCCCGGCCAGCAGCCCGGTGGCGGCGTGGTGCGAGAGTGCGGGCCTGTTGGCCGAGCGTGACCTGGTGGTGATCGGGGACCACCTGGTCGCGCGGGCGCTCGCCGATCCGGAGCAACTCGAGCGCCGGAGTCGTGAGCGGCGGTCCCGGTGGGCACGGCGGCTCCGGGCCGCGGCCCATCGCGTGCGGCTCGGGTCGGAGTCCCCGATGGAGACGCTCATCCGACTCGTCATCGTCGACGCGGGATTCCCGGAGCCCCAGCTCAACATCGACGTGCACAGCCCCGCCGGTCGATTCCTCGGACGCGTCGACCTCGCCTACCCGGACCTCCGGATCGGAGTCGAGTACGACGGCGAGCACCACCGGACGGATCGTGCCACGTGGCAGCACGATGCAACCCGGTCGAACGGCTTCGTGTCCGCCGGATGGCTGATCCTGCACGTCACCGCACGTGACGTTGCCGACCCGACGGCGTTCCTCCTGCGACTGTCGGACGTGTTCCGCACCCGGGCGTCATCACCGCTGCCGTGAGATCGCAGTCGTTGCCGCTCTGATGGACCTCAGAACGGCAACGACTGCGATCTCGCGAGAGGGGTCAGGGGGTGGGGGCGACGTAGTCGCGCGGGAGGAGGGGGAGCCACACGCGGAAGGTCGCACCACCGCCCGGGGTGTCGAACACCTCGACCTCGCCGTGGTGCGCCGCCACGATGCCGGACACGATCGCGAGCCCGAGGCCCGAGCCGCCGGTGTCCCGAGCGCGCGAGGTGTCGGCGCGCCAGAACCGCTGGAAGATCTTCTCGCGGATCTGCGGCGGGATGCCCTCACCGTGGTCGATCACGTCGAGGTGCGCCATGCCCCGGGCCTCGTCCACGCCGATCCCGATCTCGATGGGGTCGTCCTGCGGCGTGAACCGCATGGCGTTGCCCATGAGGTTCGTCACGACCTGACGGATCTTGTTTTCCTCGGCGAGGACGACCGGCGGCCGCACGGGCAGGACGACGGTCGGCAGCGGGGCCGTGGTCGGCGCGGCCGGGCCGGACTCGATGCCGACGGGACGACCACGACGTGCGCGCAGCCGGGCGAGCGTCTGCCCCGCGAAGGCGATCGGCCCGGTGACGTTCAACGGCGGCGAGGTCGGGGACTGTCCGTTCCGCGCTCCGGGTGCCGCAGGACCGACCCACTGCGGCACGACCTGCGGGACGTTCTCGCCGGTGACGGAGTCGGCGAGCAGGACCTGGATCTCGCGGTCGGGGTTCGACGCCATCGTGTCGAGCGCCGAGTCCCGCGCGATGGCGACGAGGTCGACCGGCCCGAGCTCGAGGGGCTTCGACTCGTCGATGCGGGCGAGCTGCAGGAGGTCCTGCACGAGGAGGCCCATGCGCTGGGCCTCCTTCTCGATGCGCTCCATCGCCTGGGCGACGTCCTCTTCTTTCCGGAGGGCCCCCATCCGGTACAGCTCGGCGTACCCCCGCAGGGACACGAGCGGGGTCCGCAGCTCGTGCGAGGCGTCACCGACGAAGCGGCGCATCTGCTCGATCGTGCGTTGGCGGTCCTCGAACGCCGAGTCGATGCGCTCGAGCATGACGTTGAGGGAGTGGTTGAGGCGACCGACCTCGGTGTTCGGGGTGTCCGCACCGAGGCGTTGCGAGAAGTCCCCCGCGGCGAAGCGTGCGGCCGTGGCCTCGACGTCCCGCAGGGGGTCGAACGTGGCGGTGACGAGCAGCTGGGTGAGCATGCCGCCGAGCAGGACGACCGAGATGCCGAACCCGAGGAAGATCACCGTGAACCGCGCGATGGTCGAGTCGGTGCCCTGGCTCGAGACGGCCGCGACGATCGTGTAGTGGTTGCCGGCGGCGTCGGTGGTCGGCGACGTCATCGCGAGGGCCCGCCACTCGTGCTGGCCCTTGTCGTCGACCACGCTGAAGGGGTGGTCGTCGTCGACGTGCGAGCTGCCCACGACCCCGCCGAGGTCCGGCGTGTAGTCGCTCTTCGTGTGACAGGCGATGCCGCCGTCGGGCTTGAGCACGGCGATGTAGGCCGCGCTCTGCAGGGTGACGTTGATCTGGCAGTAGCCCTCGACGTTCGTCAGCTTCTGGCCGTTCAGCGAGGTCTTCGTCGCTTGGACGTCGTTGTCGAGCTGCTTCATCAGGTATGTGCTGAGCACCGTCATGGTGCCGAGCCCCGCGACGAGCAGACCGAGGGTCACCAGGAGGACGGTGATCCCGGTGATCTTGGTCCGGAGCGAGATCTCGTTCCACCAGCGGGCGAGGCGTGTGTGCATGCTGCGATCACAGTAATCGGCGCGACCCAGCCGCTGCTGGGATCGCGCCGATGACCTGCTGGATCAGGACGCCTTGGCGGCCTTGAGCATGTACCCGAAGCCGCGCTTGGTCTGGATGACCGGCTCGGCCGAGTACTGGTCGAGCTTGCGGCGCAGGTACGAGATGTAGGACTCGACGATGCCGGCGTCGCCGTTGAAGTCGTACTCCCACACGTGGTCGAGGATCTGGGCCTTCGACAGCACCCGGTTCGGGTTGAGCATGAGGTAGCGGAGCAGCTTGAACTCGGTGGGTGAGAGCTCGATCTGCGCCTCGCCGATGCTGACCTCGTGCGTGTCCTGGTCCATCGTCAGCTCACCGGCGCGGATGATCGCGTCTTCTTCGTCGTTCATGGTGCGCCGGAGGATCGCCTTGATGCGGGCGACGATCTCGTCGAGCGAGAACGGCTTGGTCACGTAGTCGTCGCCGCCGACGGTGAGTCCCGTGATCTTGTCCTCGGTGTCGTCCTTGGCGGTGAGGAACAGGATCGGCGACGTGTAGCCCGACGACCGGAGGCGCTTGGTCACGCCGAACCCGTTCATGTCGGGGAGCATGACGTCGAGGATGATGAGGTCCGGCTCTTCCTCGAGCACGGCGGAGATCGCCTGCGCACCGTTGCCCACCGCGCGGACGGCGAAGCCCGCGAACCGGAGCGAGGTGGTGAGGAGGTCGCGAATGTTCGGCTCGTCGTCGACGATGAGGATCTTCGGTCCGTCGGTCATGTGACCCAGTATCTGGTCGTGGCCTCTGGGTTGCCTGGGAACGGATGGGACGCTGTCTGACAGGACGACGGGATTTCCTGGTGCAGACGTCGAGGGGGCGATGACTGTCTGGATCTGCTCACGCGGCCGCTAGGGAATCGGCGTCGAGGATCGTGTACGCGTACCCCTGCTCGGCCAGGAACCGCTGCCGGTTCTGCGCGAAGTCCTGGTCGACGGTGTCCCGCGTGACGAGTGTGTAGAAGGACGCCGGGAGGCCGTCCTTGTTCGGGCGGAGCAGCCGGCCGAGCCGCTGGGCCTCCTCCTGCCGTGAGCCGAAGGAGCCCGACACCTGGATCGCCACCGTCGCGTCCGGCAGATCGACCGAGAAGTTCGCGACCTTGGACACCACGAGCACGTCGATCGTGCCCTCGCGGAACGCCTGGTACAGCCGTTCGCGCTCGTCGATCGGGGTCGCCCCGGTGATCTCGGCCGCGTCGAGCTGTGCCGCGAGTTCGTCGAGCTGGTCGATGTACTGCCCGATCACCAGGATCTGCTCGCCGCGGTGCTTCTCGATGAGGTCGCGCACGACCGGGGTCTTGGCCGGCGAGGTCGCGGCGAGCCGGTACCGGTCGTCGTCCGTGGAGGCCGCGTACTCGAGGCGGTCCTCGTGGGGCAGGTCGATCCGCACCTCGTAGCACTCGGCGGGGGAGATGTACCCCTGCGCCTCGATCTCCTTCCACGGCGCGTCGTACCGCTTCGGCCCGATGAGCGAGAACACGTCGCCTTCGCGGCCGTCCTCGCGCACGAGCGTCGCCGTGAGTCCCAGGCGCCGTCGCGCCTGGAGGTCCGCGGTCAGCTTGAACACCGGCGCGGGCAGCAGGTGGACCTCGTCGTAGACGATGAGGCCCCAGTCGAGGGCGTCGAGCAGGGACAGGTGCGTGTACACGCCCTTCCGCCGTGCGGTGAGGATCTGGTACGTCGCGATCGTGACCGGCCGGACCTCCTTGACGCTCCCGGAGTACTCGCCGATCTCGTCCGGGGTGAGCGACGTGCGGCGGAGGAGTTCGTCGCGCCACTGCCGCGCCGAGACCGTGTTGGTGACGAGGATGAGCGTCGTCGCCTTGGCGGTGGCCATCGCGCCCGCGCCGACCAGGGTCTTGCCCGCACCACAGGGCAGCACGACGACACCGGACCCCTGGGCGAAGAAGCTCTTGACCGCGTCCTCCTGGTACGCGCGGAGGTGCCACTCGGTCTCGTCGAGGTCGATCCGGTGCGGTTGTCCGGGCGTGTACCCGGCGAGGTCGTCGGCAGGCCAGCCGATCTTGACGAGCTCCTGCTTGACCTGGCCGCGCGCCCACTGCTCGAGCTCGACGGCGGTGTCCGACCGGCGGGCGCCGAGCAGCGGGGCGATCCGCTTCGAGCGGGTGACCTCGGCGAGGATCGACGGGTCCGATGCGGTGAGGACCAGCCTCGGCTGCTGCTCCAGCTCCTCCGTCGCGTCGTTCGCGATCGCCGGCGCGTCCGCCGGGTCCTCGCGGCGGATGACGAGACGGCCGTAGCGGCTGACGGTGTCACGGATGTCGACGACGACGCTCTGCGGCACCGGGAACTTGGCGAACCGCTCGAGCGTGTCGATCATCGCGTCGGCGTCGTGACCCGCGGCGCGCGCGTTCCACAGCCCGAGGCGGGTGATGCGGTAGGTGTGGACGTGTTCGGGGGCGCGCTCGAGTTCGGCGAACACCGCGAGTTCGTGTCGCGCGTCCTCGGCCTCGGGATGCGCCACCTCGAGCAGCACGGTCCGGTCGCTCTGGACGATGAGTGGCCCGTTCATGACCGTCGAGCCTAGCCGCGCCGCGGACGAGACGTCCGGGTCGGTCGGTCAGGCGACGTGCTCGACCGCGATCACGAGGGACAGGGGCAGGGTCCGCTCGACGTCGGCGTGCGTGTCGCGGCCCCGGATCCGGCCACCGCTCACCGACGTCGGCACGATCGTGAACGGGGCCTCGGTGCCGTCGGGCATCCGCACGACGACGCGCACGGCCACCTTGCCGCGCACGGCCAGGTCGATCTGCCGTCCCATCCACTCCTGCGCGGGCTCCTGGTCGCCTCGTCGGGTCGCGGCGCGGAGGCGCTCCACGAGCTCGCGCGCCTGCTCCTCGGGTGTGCGCGCGGTCCGGCGACGAACGGGAGGCCCGGCCGCGTCCGCCACGCGGGCGGCGGGAGCGAGCACGGCCGGGTACCGCTGGTCCTCGAGCGCGGAGACCACGGACGAGGGCGGGTACGGGCTGACGAGCACCGTCGGGGACCGCCGGGCCCAGGCGAGTGAGCGCAGTTCGGCGTCGACGGACACCAGGTCGAGCTGCTCGGCGGGACCTCGCACCACGCTGCCCCGCTCAGCGGCGTGGTCGACGACGATGCTGCCGGCACGGGCGCTGACCTGCTCCACCAGGTAGCGGACCGGCTGGGGCACGTCGGCCGCCGAGAGTCGGCCGAGCGTGTCCAGGACCGCGGTTCCGTCGTACCCCTCGAGCAGTGCGCGGCGGACGCTGTCCTCGGAGATCCGGTAGCGGCTCGCGAGTCCCGGTGCCTCGACGTCGGCCACGGTGCGGAGTGCCGCGTCGTCGGCCGGTTCGAGCGGGCCGGGGGCGATGACGGTGAGGTCGTTCTGCAGGTACACGCCCGGCACGGTCGACGGCAGGTCGGCGCCGGCGTGGTCGATCGCCGCGGTGTCGTCGGTGGTCCGCGCCGCGAACAGGACGCGCCCCGTCGCGGTGACCACGCCGTCGACCGTGATGCCGAGGGCCTCCGCGGTCTCGGCGCTCCGCACGAGTTCCGCGGGGAGCCACTCCGCGCCGCCGGGGTAGGCCCAGCGCCCGAGGGCCTCGAGCCCACGCCAGTCGTCCGCGGCGAGGGCGAGGACCTCGACCACCGGATCACCCAGCGTCGCCCGCCACCGGACCACGAGCTCGACCCACCGGAGGGGCCAGGGCGCCACGAGCCAGCCGCGACCGTCGTCGGTGACGGTCCACGTCGGGCTCGTGGGATCGACGAGCGCGGTCTCGGCGAGCAGGGCCAGCAGGTCCGGGACCCGCACCGGGTCGGCCGCGGCGCGCTCGCCGAGGTGCCGCGCGAGCGGCGCCCCGATCCCGCCCTTCGCGAGCTCGTGCACCTCGTCCCCGGCGACCGCGCGGACCAGTTCGGCGAGTGACGTCAGGGTCGCGAACGCCGTCTCGGCGGCCACCGCGCGCACCCGGTCGACGTCCTGCGGGACGGGGGTCGGGCCTCCCGGCCGGGGAGCGTCGTCCGGTCGCAACTCCGGATGCTCGGCGAGTCGCGCGGCGACCGCGTCGTCGAGCTCTGCTCCGTCGGTGAGGCCGAGTGCCACGGCGGGCGCGAGTGCCGCGGGGTCCGCGTCGGCGGGGTGCTGGAGGGCGGCGAGCGTCGCGCGCGGGAGTCGTGCCAGCGCACGGTCGATGACGTCGGGCGTCCGGAGGGCGTCCGCGAGGTCGAAGAAGTCGGCCACGGCCGACGGGCCATGTGCGGCGAGCGCCGCGCCGGGCAGGCGCCGCGCGGCGACGAGCGCGACGAGGTCGTCGTCGGGCATGGCCCGCAGTCGGGCGGCGAGGGCGGCTGCCGTCGTCATCGTCGTGTCCGTCCGCCCCGGAGCGGGGTCAGCGCGCGTCGTCCCGGTTCTCGCGTGCCCGCTTGGTCCAGTTGACCGCGAGCAGCGCGATGATGAGCAGCAGCCCGATCGGGAAGCCGATGAGCGGGAAGGCCTCGACCGTCGGCCAGATGCCCGTGCCGGGGATGGACCCGACCGTGAGCCACGCCACGATGAGCACGAGGAAGCACACCAGTGCGACCGCGATGATCCCCGCGATCATGTACATCAGAATGCGTTCGATACGATTGGCCACCGGGGGCTCGGGCGTCTGCGGGCGCTCCGGGGTCCTGGTCGACTGCGCAGGGCCGGTGGCCTGCGTCCGAACGGGACGCTGTCGCGCGGTTGATCGGGTCTTGGCCACCGGCTCAGGATAGTCGACACAGGATGATCGACAAGGAACGCCGTCCGCGGACACCGCGGACGTCAGATCGAGGAGTGCAGTCATGCCGACCGGCAAGGTCAAGTTCTACGACGAGCAGAAGGGGTTCGGCTTCATCACGGGCGATGACGGCGACCAGGTCTTCCTGCACGCGTCGGCGCTCCCGTCCGGGGTCACCACCGTCAAGGCCGGAGCGCGTCTGGAGTACGGCGTCGTCGCGGGCAAGCGTGGCTCGCAGGCGCTGTCGGTCCGCGTGCTCGAGGAGGGTCCGAGCCTCGCGAAGATCAACCGGCGCTCGGCCGACGACATGGCCGTCATCGTGGAGGACCTGGTGAAGGAGCTCGACCGCATCAGCGGCGACCTGCGCCACGGCCACTACCCGAAGAACGGGTCGCGGACGGCGGCCATCCTCCGTCACGTCGCCGACCAGCTGGACGCCTGACCGTGATCGAGGACCCGACGGGGCTCGCGCGTACCGCGCTGCTCGAGGTCACGCCCGAGGACACCGTCGGAGCGGTCGTCGGCACCGTGGACGAGGGCAACGGCGTGGTGTCCGTGCTGTTCGCCAACACGATGCCCGGCTACCCCGGATGGCGCTGGACCGTCAGCCTGGCGCAGGTCGACGGCGAGGACCCCACCGTGCTCGAGGTCGAGCTGATGCCCGGCGACGGCTCGCTGCTCGCGCCCGACTGGGTGCCGTGGTCGGAGCGGCTCGCCGAGTACCGGGCGACGCAAGAGGGCGATGCGGACGCCGAGGCCGGCGACGCGGAGGACCTGGGCTCGGACGAGGACGACTCCGACGACGACCCTGACGAGGACGAGGACGACGACGAGGACGAGTCGGACGAGGACGACGACGACGCGGACGAGGACGACGAGGACCTGCTCGACGACGACGACGAGGACGACCCCGACGAGGACGACGACCTGGGCGACGACGCGTTCGACGGCGTGGACGTCGAGGAGGCCATCGCCGTCGTCGAAGGTGACGAGGAGGACGAGGACTCGGACGAGGACGACTCGGATGAGGACGACTCGGACGAGGACGACGAGCCTGACCAGGACGACGAGCCGGACGAGGACGACGACGCGGACGGCGACGACTCGGACGACGACGACTCCGACGACGCAGGTCGCACCAGCGCTGGGCATGGCGAGGCGGCGGACGAGGCGGAGTGACGCCGGGCCTCCCGGCCGGATCGGACGCTGCGGCGACCTCTGGTCGTGAGGCGCAGGACGGCCCCCGGGATCGGATCCCGGGGGCCGTCGTCGTCCGTCGTGCGGCCGTCAGCCGCGCAGCGCGGCCACCGTGTAGTCGATGGCCTTGATGAGCTGACGGACGTCGTCGGGGTCGATTGCGGTGAACGTCGCGATGCGGAGCTGGTTACGGCCGAGCTTGCGGTACGGCTCCGTGTCGACGATGCCGTTCTGCCGGAGCGCGGCGCTGACGGCCTTGGCGTCGATCGCGTCATCGAGGTCGATGGTGGCGACGACCTGCGACCGGTGTGCCGGGTCGGCGACGAACGGCGTGGCGTAGTCGACGGACTCGGCCCACTCGTAGAGCGCGTTCGACGACTCCTTGGTGCGGATGTCCGCCCAAGCCAGGCCGCCCGACCCGTTGATCCACCGGATCTGGTCGTCGAGCAGCAGGAGGGTCGTGATCGCGGGGGTGTTCAGTGTCTGGTCGAGGCGCGAGTTGTCCACGGCGTTCTTCAGGCTGAGGAACTCGGGGATGTAGCGGTCGCTCGCGGCGATGCGCTCGACGCGCTCGATCGCGGCCGGCGAGAACAGGGCGAGCCACAGACCGCCGTCGGATGCGAAGTTCTTCTGCGGTGCGAAGTAGTAGACGTCGGCGGCACCGGTGTCGAACTGCACGCCACCGGCGGCGCTCGTGGCGTCGACGACGGTCAGCGCGCCGGGATCGCCGGCCGCGCGGACGACGGGGGCCATCACGCCCGTGGAGGTCTCGTTGTGCGGGTAGGCGTAGACGTCGACGCCCTCGACGATCTCGAGCTCCGACCGGGATCCACCGGGCGCGGCGACGACGTGCGGGGCTTCGAGCCAGGGAGCGGCGACCGCCTTGGCGAACTTCGAGCCGAACTCGCCGAACGAGAGGTTCTCGGCACGGCGCTCGACGAGGCCGAACGCGGCAGCGTCCCAGAACGCCGTCGAGCCACCGTTGCCGAGCACGACCTCGTACCCGTCGGGGATGTCGAACAGCGTCGCGAGGCCCTCGCGAACGCTGCCGACGAGGTTCTTGACGGGCGCCTGACGGTGGCTCGTGCCGAGGATCGTCGCCCCTGCCGTCACCAGGGACTCGAGCTGCGCACCGCGGATCTTGGACGGGCCGCACCCGAAGCGTCCGTCGGTGGGGAGGAGGTCAGCGGGGATGACGATGTCTGCCATGGGTCGATCCTAGTGAGCTGGTATCCCACGCCCGACGGGCGCGCGACCCCCTGTGGAGCACTGTCCGGGCCGCGGCATGTGAACAAGTAGGCTGGACGAGTTGTGCACGTGACAGGGGAGGCGTTCCGGTGACCGATCTCGTCGACACCACGGAGATGTACCTGCGCACGATCCTCGACCTCGAGGAGGAGGCGATCGTCCCCCTGCGCGCACGGATCTCGGAGCGACTCGGACACTCGGGCCCCACGGTCTCGCAGACCATCGCCCGCATGGAGCGCGACGGCCTGGTCGTCGTCTCCGGGGACCGCCACCTCGAGCTCACGTCGGAGGGTCGCCAGCGGGCCACCCACGTCATGCGCAAGCACCGGCTGGCCGAGCGCCTGTTGTCCGACGTCATCGGTCTCGACTGGGCCTTCGTCCACGACGAGGCCTGTCGCTGGGAGCACGTCATGAGCGAGCAGGTCGAGCGTCGGATCATCGAGATGCTCGGCCACCCGACCGAGTCCCCCTACGGCAACCCGATCCCCGGCCTCGACGAGCTCGGCGACGCCCCGGCCGGACGGTTCCTCGACGGCGTCCGGAGCATCGTCGCCGCGACCGACGGCTCGTCGACGGTGAGCACGGGGACCATCCGCCGCCTGGGCGAACCCGTGCAGTTCGAGCCCGAACTCCTCGCGCAACTCCGTGCCGCCGGGGTCATGCCGGGACGGACCGCGAGCGTGCAGCGCGCCGGAGCGTACGTCGCCGTGCGGGTCGAGGGCGAGGACCAGGGCCTCGAGCTGCCGGTCGAGGTCGCACAGCACGTGTACATCGGCAGCTGACGGCCGGGGATGCCGTCCCCCTCGGCGTACCCCGAGCGGTGGGCTGCGGGGTACCCGGATCGGGGCGCCTACACGACTTCCGGCGGTCCCGCCCGCGCGGCGTCGGAACATATCAAAACGGCCTCTGACCAGGCTTTCTTGATCGAATCGTTACCAACTTGCTCGCAGGCCTCGACACCGTCGGAGGCGTTGCGTACACTCGACGAGTCCCGCAGAGCCTGGAAGCGAGCTGGCGGGAACCGTGGCAGGACGTCTCGAACCCGTCTCCTGCCTGATCGGAAACGATGACGAACGGATGGGGTTGCACCCGACGGCCTCGGTCGCGTGTGCAGTCGAGGCGCCGGAGACAACACTCTTGACGCAGACCGGTTCCACCACGGACGCCCAGCGAGCCGACACCACCACGGGTGCCGCCGCCCGTTCGACCGACATCCAGTTCGCGAGTCGCCGCGAGCGCCGCGCCGCCGAGGCCGCCGCCGCCCGCACGGGGTGGACCGCGCCCGTCGCACCGGTCGCGGTCGCCGCGACGACTGCCGCGGCGTCCGAGCAGACCATCGCCGAGGCCGCACCCGCCGCCGAGGCCACCCTCGTGGCGGCGACCGAGCCCGCCCCCAAGCCCGCCGTCGCGGCCGGCGCCGCCGTGGTCCGCTCGGTCGACCCGGAGCTCGAGACCCCCATCGCGCCGGTCACATCGTCGTTCGCCAAGTCCCCCGTCGCCACCGCCGCCCGCCGTGCCGCCGCCAGCCGCGCGGCGGTCGCGAGCAGCGCCTCCCGGCCAGCCGCGCGCGGGAAGCGCAAGGTCCTGCCGGTCGCCGTCATGACGATCACGGCGGGGCTCTTCGGCACGATGGCGCTCCCCGCCATCGCCGCGACCGCCCCGCAGCCGACCGCCGGCTCGCAGCAGGCCGTCGCCCAGGGCAATCTCCGCTCGGCGGACAGCCAGTCGCTCACCGTCGCGAACACCGCGGCGCTCGCCGACACCGTCCGCGACGGCTACACCGCGACGGCCCCGAAGGTCGTCGCCCCGAAGGTCACCGCGTCCACCGCGACGACGACGACCACGACGAGCGACACCGCCCTCGCCACGGCCCGCGCGCAGACCGCCGCCTCGTACGCCTCGTACACCGGTCCGAGCGCCGCGGACTACGTCGCGAGCCCGAAGTACCCGAGCTTCAGCCTGTCGCAGGTCGTCTCGGTCGCAGAGCAGTACATCGGCACGCCGTACGTCTACGGCGGTGCGACCCCGGCCGGTTTCGACTGCTCCGGCTACGTCATGTACGTCTACGCCCAGTTCGGCATCTCGCTGGCGCACTCCGTGCCGCTGCAGGACGCCGCCGGCACGACGATCCCGACCTCCGAGGCCCAGCCCGGTGACGTCGTGATCTTCAACACCGAGGCGCACGAGGGCTTCTACATGGGCAACGGCATGATCATGGACGCCCCGAAGCCCGGCGGCTCGGTCAGCATCCGCCCGATCTGGACGACCGACTACCACATCGTCCGCTTCGGCATCAAGTGAACGGACGGGCCCAGGCCCGCTGAACGCACCGGAAACCGGTCCACACGCTCTCGTGTCGGGCCGGTTTCTGGGTTAACCTGGCGACACGGTCCACTCGACCTCGAACGGGAGATCACATGCCAGCCTGCCGCACGACCCGCACCATGGGTCGGCGCGCGCACGTCGACATATGGTCGACCACGACCTGCCGCGTGCCCCAGCACGCGCCCGCGAACTGAGCACCGCCCACCAGGGCGGTGCTCTTCTGCTTCCGGGGTCGGGTCACCCGCTCGAGGACCGAGGGGACCGTGAGCAGCGTCGTCCGCCTGGAAGCCGTCCAGGCACGTCGGAAGGGACCCCATGCGCACTCTCGTCCTCAACGCCGGTTACGAACCCCTCGCGGTGATCTCGTTCCGACGGGCCCTCGTCCTGGTCATGAACCAGAAGGCCACCGTCATAACCGCCGACGCCGACCACCCGGTCTTCGGCTCCACCACGAGCTACGACCGGCCGTCGGTCATCGTCCTCACCCGGTACGTGCGCATCCCGCAGAGCCGGCTCGTCCCCGTATCCCGCCGCGGGGTGCTGCGCCGCGACGGCAACCGCTGCGCCTACTGCAACCGGCACGCCACGACGATCGACCACGTGCACCCGAAGTCCCGCGGCGGTGCGGACTCGTGGGAGAACCTCGTCGCCTGCTGCCTGGCGTGCAACAACGTCAAGGGCGACCGCACGCCGCACGAGATGGGCTGGACGCTGCGCTTCCGCCCACGTGCTCCGCACGGCACGGCGTGGATCGTGCGCGGCATCGAGCGGCCGCAGCCGGACTGGGACGAGTACCTCGCCGCCGCCTGACCCGGCGGGCGTCGGACGGGAGGGACGGTGCAGACCCGCACCGTCCCTCCCGTCCGTCACTCAGGTCGTGGGCACGTGCCACTGCTGCGTCGAGAGCCCGTTGCAGTCGTAGATCTGCAACTGTGTCCCGTCGGCGGTCTGCGCCTGCGGGTCGTCGAGGCAGCGTCCGGACTGCGGGTTGTACAGCGAACCGTCACTCCGCGCGACCCACTGTTGGCCGCCAGCCGCGTCACACCCCCACAGCTCGACCTTGGTCGAGTTCGCGGTGCCGTTGCCGACGATGTCGAGGCACTTGTCGTAGGCCCGGATCGTGCCGTCCGTCTCGAGCGCCCACTGCTGGCCGGTCGCGGTACCGCACGTGTACAGCTGCACCGCGTTGCCGTTCGTGTTCGTGTTCGTGTTGACGTCGAGGCACTTGCCCGTGGCGCCCGGACCGGTGATCTGCCCCTGGTGGGTCGGCAGGGTCGCGGTGGCGAAGTCGGTCTCGCACTTGCCGGTGCTGACGTGGACGCCGGCGAGCATCAGGAAGCTCGAGCTGGACGGGTCGGCCAGGAGCGGCGAGCTGTATCCGGCACACGAGGTCTCACCGCTGTCGTAGCCCCCGGTCGGGTCCGTCGTGACCGCGGTCGTGATCTCCTGCCACGCCCCGACGCCGAGGTTCTTGTTGACGAAGAGCACGTGCCCGCTCTCGGGCTGCACGGCGAGCGCGCCGTCGTTGCCCGCGACCACGCGTTGGCCCGAGGCGATGAGCGTGCCGTTGCTGCCACCGGCCGGTGACCAGGTCAGGTAGGGCGTGTGGAGGAGGAAGCGGCTGTCCGCCGTCTGGATCCGCGTGCCCAGGCTGGACGGGTTCCACGACTCGGCGTTCGAGGTCGTCTTGATGTACACGTCGCACGCCTGGTCCGGGTCGTACCCGTTCTTGCAGTCCTCGTAGGTCATCGCGTAGGTGCCGTTCGGGAGGTTCACCACCGTCGCCATCCCGGGGCGTTCAACACCGTTCTGCACGGCGACGTCGTAGGTCTCGGCACCCCAGGTCGAGCCGCCGTTCGTCGAGACGACGTGCGCGAGCACCTGGTTGTAGTTGTTCGACGAGGGGCGCTCGTCCGAGAAGTAACACACGAGGTCACCGTTCGCGGCGACGTCGAACTCCGGCTCCCAGATGCCGTGCCCGATGGTGTTCGCGGTGCCGGACTCGCTCGCGCAGGAGCTGCGGTAGCTCCAGCTCGCGCCCTGGTTCGTCGACGCGAACACCTCGACCGCCTGCTGGGTGTAGTCGCCGTGGTTCCAGGCCGTCCCCGCCGCCAGGATCGTGCCGGCGGGCAGGTTCCCCTCGGCCTGCGGGAGTTCGTACAGCGTCGGCCCGTCGAGGTCCCACCCGTGTTGGGTGTCGGTGACGGTGCTGATCGGTGACGAGGTCCAGGTAACGCCGTTGTTCGTCGACCGGTAGATGGGGAAGTTCGCCTTCGTCACGCCGGTGCCGGAGTGCGAGAACGTGGCCAGGAGCGTGCCGTTCGCGCTGCCGCTGTGTTGGAGTCGGATGACACGGGGGTAGCTGGCGTCCTCGGTGGAACCGCTCGCCGTGCCCGGGTGGTGGAGAGTGCCGCTCGAGGTGGTGGCGGCCTCGGCCGTGCCGGGGAGAACGGTGCCGCCGAGTGCAGCGATCGCGACGGCGGCTGCGATCAGCCCGATCCGTGCGAACAGACGTGGGTGTTGGTGCATGGTGCGACCTCCGGGGTTCGCTTCGTTGCGATGGTGTGGTGGGGGCGCGCGTCGGGCCGCGGGGGTGCTGCGATCATGCAGATTTTGCATCGTTGCAGCACCGGACGTACCGGATGCTAGGACGACGCTGTGCGTCCACGCAAGAGCAGTCCGAGAGAAAATTGCAACGATGCAAGAACGCTGCTAGCTTGCGCGGAGACCACCGCACTCCGAAGGGCATCGACGATGACGACCACGACCACCGGCCCGGCTCGGCCGACCGACACGACCGCCGGTCCGGGCCAGCCGTCCGACAGCACGACCAGGTCCCACCCGGAGGAGTCCGTGCCGCGCGCGGAGTACCCACGGCCCCACTTCGACCGGTCGCACCACTGGCAGACCCTGAACGGTGTGTGGGAGTTCCGACGCGGCGCCGCCGCCGACCGCGCTGGCAGCGAGGGAGCCGCTGGGGACGACGCCGCTGGGGACGACGCCGCTGGCGTCAGCACCCAGGCGACCGAACAGATCCTCGTGCCGTTCGCCTGGGAGACCCCGCGCTCGGGCATCGAGGCGCACTGGCTCGACCGCGCCCGCTACCGTCGGTCCTTCACGGTCCCGGCGGACTGGACGGGCCAGCGGACCGTGCTGCACTTCGGCGCCGTGCACCACGAAGCGACCGTCTCGGTGGACGGCGTGCGCGTCGGGACCCACGTGGGTGGGTACGTCCCGTTCGAGTTCGACATCACGGACGCGCTCGTGGGCGACGACGTGCACGAGCTCGTCGTCGAGGTCGCCGCGCCGATCGACAAGCGCGGCATCGCCCACGGCAAGCAGCGGAGCGTTCCCCGCGACGACTACGACAGCTGCGCGTTCACCCCCTCGAGCGGGATCTGGCAGCCGGTGTGGCTCGAGTCCCGTCCGGCGACCCACCTCGGCACGCTCGTGCTCCGGCCGAACGACCGCCTCGACGGGATCGTCGTCTCGGGAACGATCGCGGGCCCGGACGCCGCCGGCGCCACCGCACGGGTCACCACGACCGAGATCGGCTCCGACGTCGAGGTGAGCACCCTGCTCGTCGACGCCGGCGAACTCAGCGAGGGTGTGCTGGTCGACATCAGCGCCCCGAAGCTCTGGTCGCCCGCGGAGCCGAACCGCTACCGCGTCGAGGTCGAGGTCACCTCGGCGGACGGCGTCGACGTCGTCGGCGGCAGCACGGGGCTCCGCAGCATCACGACACGCGGGGACGCGATCTTCCTCAACGGCACCCGCATCTCGCTCCGCGGCGTGCTCGACCAGGGGTACTGGCCGGACAGCGGCATCACCGCGCTCACCGACGAGGACTTCGTCCGCGATCTCGAGATCGCGCGCGACGCCGGCTTCAACCTCGTCCGCAAGCACCTCAAGCTCGAGGACCCCCGGTTCCACCACCACGCCGACCGCCTGGGGATGCTCGTCTGGGCCGAGCCCGCGTCCACCGGTCGGTTCTCCGCCGAGGGCGCGGCCGCGTTCGCGGACCAGATCGCCCCGATGGTGCAGCGCGACGGGAACCACCCGAGCATCGTCGTGTGGGGGCTGTACAACGAGGAGTGGGGCCTCGACTGGGCGCTCCCCGAGGACCCGGCCAAGCAGGAGGTCGTCCGCGACGCCGTTCGCGAGCTCACGGACCTCGACTCATCACGTCCCGTCGTCGACAACTCCGGCTGGACGCACCTCGACACCGACCTCGTCGACTGGCACGTGTACGACGAGCACCCGGCGGGCTGGGCACGGAAGGTCCAGGACCTCGTCGACGCCGACGCGCCGTCGTTCCCGGTGGCGATCGCCGTCGACACCATCGTCCAGAAGCTGCTCATGGTGGACGGTCCGGTCCCCCGGGACGTCCCGTTCCTCAACAGCGAGTTCGGCGGCGGCTGGACCTCGATCGACCGCGGGTGGAACCTGCACTGGCAGACCCAGGAGTTGCGCAAGCACGACCGCATCTCGGGCTGGGTGTGGACCGAACTCAACGACATCGAGCACGAGTCCGCCGGCATCGTCGACACGAACCGCGTCGTGAAGGACCACGGCGGCCGGCCACCCGCCCACGCCAACGGCGAGACCGTCCCGGTGTTCGACATCCTGCCGATCGCACCCGGCCGGGACGTCGTCGCGACGGACGGCACAGTCGACCTCGGCGTCGCGGTCTCGCATCACGGGGTCGACGACATCGACGTCCAGGTCAGCGTCGGCTGGGGACCGGTCTTCGGGCTGGAGCCCACCGCGTCGATGGAAGCCGTCGGTACCGCCACCGCGTCGCCGTTCACCCTGTCCGAGCACGTCCGGGTCCACGCCGAGCTGCCCGAGGGACACGTGCAGGCTCGCCTGCACGTCCTGCTCGAGCAGGACGGTCGGGTCGTCGGACGCGGTGCGCTGGACGTCGTCCGCGCCTGACCGGTCTGGAGGCACGGATCGCCCGGCCGGGACGGCTCGCTCAGGTGGACCGATCCGGCAGCGGGAGGCCCGACGGTCGGCCGGACCTACGAGGTCCGGCCGACCGTGCTCTCGCGGACCACGAGCTCGTGTCGCGCGTAGTGGTCCCCGGGTTCCCCCTCCGCGGTGCCGTCGAGGATCGCGACGAGCCGCTCGACGGCCAACCGAGCGATGGTCTCGCGGTCCGGCCGGACCGTCGTGAGCGACGGTGTCTGGTACGCGGCCGCCTCGATGTCGTCGAACCCCACGAGTGCGACGTCCTCGGGCACGCGCCGACCCTGCGAGAGGAGCACGCGCATCGCCCCCATCGCGACGAGGTCGTTGTAACAGAACACGGCGTCCGGTGGCCCGTCGGGGTGCTCGAGCAACTCGGTCATCGCGCGAGCCCCGTCCGAGAAGTGGAAGTTCGCCGTCGGGACGACGAGGGACCGGTCGACCGGCACGCCCCGCGCCTCGTGTGCCGATTCGTACCCGCGGGTGCGGAGCTGCGCGGTCTCTCCCGTGTCGTAGGGCTGGTCACCGATGGCCGCGATCCGCCGGCGACCGATCGCGAACAGGTGCTCCGTCGCTGCCCGCGCCGCGGCGACGTTGTCGATGGCGACGTGGTCGTACCCGCTGTCGGCGATCCGCTCACCGAGCAGCACGAGTGCCCGGCCCCGATCCGGAGCCGGCAGGTCGCCGCGTGACAGCGCCAGAGGGCTGAAGATCACGCCGTCGAACAGCACCGCGTTGCCGTCCCCCTGGATGAGCTCCCGCTCGCGGTCCGGCTGCCCGTCGGTCTGGTCGACCACCACCGTGAGGCCGAGCGTCTGAGCGTGTGACACGACCGCACGGGCGAGTTCGGCGAAGTACGGGACGTCGATCTCCGGGACGATGAGCGCGATGAGCCCGCTCCGCCCGTTTCGGAGGTTCCGGGCGAGCACGTTCGGCCGGTACCCGAGCTCCGCCACGGCCTCCTCGACCCGGACGCGCTTGGCCTCGGACACCCGCGCGTAGCCGTTGACGACGTTCGACACCGTGCGGATGGAGACGCCGGCACGCTCGGCCACGTCGCGCAGCCGCGGAGGTCCCTCAGGCACGTTCCCTCCGCGATCGTCGTCGTGCTCCCACGCCCGGCATCACGCCCCGGGGGCACGCGTTGGGCAGCTCGGTCCAGTGCGCGCTGCTCCGATCAGTATCGCGCAGTCCCCTGATCGCCAGGGTCACCCCGTGGTGCTGCCCTGGAGCAGGCCGCCACGGAAGTAGCGCTCGAGGAGCAGGAACAGCACGATCAGTGGCAGGACCGTGACGAGCCCGCCCGTGATGAGCACCGGCACCAGCTCGGACTTCGACCCGGTCTCGGCCGCCTGCGACAGCGCCGAGAGCCCGACCGTCAGCGGGTAGAGCCCGTTCTTGCTGAAGATCACGAGCGGCAGGAAGTAGTTGTTCCAGATCGCCACGACCGAGATGAGCAGCACCGTCATCAGGCCCGGGAGCGACAGCGGCAGCGCGAGCCGGACGAAGATCCGCAGTTCGCCCGCACCGTCGAGCCGCGCGGCCTCGATGAGGTCCTTCGGCACCGAGGAGTCGATGTAGGTGCGCATGAGGTAGATGCCGACGGGCGACACCATGCTCGGCAGGATCATGCCCCAGATCGAGTTGACGAGCCCGACCTTCGAGTACACGAGGAACAGCGGCAGCGCGATGGAGGTGATGGGCACGAGCAGGGTCGCCATCACCAGGAAGAACAGGGCGTTGGCACCCCGGAACCGGTAGCGCGAGAACCCGTACCCGGCGAGCGCGGACAGGATCGTCGCCCCGATGGCGCCGCCGATCGCGTAGACGAGGGTGTTGCCGAGCCATCGCACGAACACTCCCGCGCCGCTGATGTCCTGGCCGAGTGCGGCGAGGTTGTCCCAGAGCCGGAAGGGGCCGGCGAACCAGAACCCGAAGCTCGAGTAGATGTCCGCCTGCGATTTCGTCGCGTTGACGAGGAGCCACACGAGCGGTGCGAGCACGAACACCGCGAAGACCCCGGCGAGTGCCGTCAGGACGACGCTCGTCCCGCGCGGCAGTCCGTAGAGGCGCGGGTCGATCTGGTCGGCGGGCAGCCGGGAGGCACGGTGCGGGTGCGACGTGCGCCCCGCCTCCCGGCCGGATGCGGTCACATGACCGGTCGTGCGGGTGGTGGTCATCGGAATTCTCCGTTCCGACGGCGGAACGCGAACCCGGCCACCGAGATGGCACCGATGATCACCGCGAGCACGATCGCGGCTGCGGCGCCGAGTTCGTACTGGCCGCTGCCGACCGCCGTGTTGTAGACGTAGAGAGAAGGGGTGAACCCGAACGAGACCGCCTGTGGCTGGAACGCCGCGAGGATGGACGGTTCGGTGAACAACTGCAATGCCCCCACCGCGTTGAGGAACACGAGCATCACGACCGACGGCATCACCATCGGCAGTTTGATCCGCGTGATGATGCGCCAGAGCGAGGCGCCCTCCATGATCGCGGCCTCGGTGACCTCGCGCGGGATCGACTTCAGCGACGTGTAGATGATCGTCATGTTGTAGCCGGTCCACTCCCACACGACGATGAGCATGATCGTCGGCAGGATCAGACCGCTCGAGAAGAAGTCGACGTTGCCGAGCCCGAGACCGCGGAGGATCTGCGCGTAGGGCCCGAAGCCCGGCAACAGCAGGAACGACCACATCACGGCCGCGACGACACCGGGGACGGCGAAGGGCATGAAGAACACGGTGCGGAAGAACTTGCTGGCGCGGATCACCCCGGCGTCGAACAGGGCGGCGAAGAGGAACGCGAGCGCGAGGGTGACCGGCACCTGGACGACGCCGAACACGAGCACGCGCACGACGCCGGACCAGAAGTCCGCCGAGTGCAGGATCGTGACGTAGTTCGCGGCTCCGACGAACTGGTGTCCGCCGATGATCCTGGTCGAGTACAGGCTCGACCAGAGCGCGTAGATGGTCGGTACGAGCATGAAGAGCCCGAGCATGAGCATCCCGGGCGTGATGAACACGAGGCCTGCCGACTCCCGCACGGCGCGGCGGGGGCGGCGACGAGCGCTCGGCGTGGCTCCCGCCGGAGCGGGCGTGCGCTGCCGCACGCTCCGCTCCGACAGGTCGGTCAGTCCGGTCACGGCAGCGTCACGACCCGTTCACGGTGAAGCCCTGCGACTTCGCGTACGACGTCATCTGGGACTGGAACTTCGTGAACGCCTGCTGCAGCGTCTCGGTCCCCTTCGTCACGCCGGCGAACGTCGAGGTCCACTGGGTCAGCGCTGCCGTCATGATCGGCGGGAACTGTGCGGGGTCGATGTCCTTCGCCGCGGCTGCGAACACCGTGTTCGGCGTCGTCGTGCCCGTGATCTTCAGCGTCTTCTGCTGGAAGGCCGTGTCGTCGAGGAGCGGCAGGTAGCCCGGGAACGCACCCCCGACGTCGCCGCTGAGGATCTTCCACGACGCGTCGGAGCCGCCGAACCACTTGACGAACTCGGTCGCCGCCTTGGCGTGCTTGGTGCCCTTGACGACCGCGAGGGTCGAGCCGCCCCAGTTGCCGGCAGCGGTCCCGCCCGCCGTCACCTGCGGCAGCGGTGCGGTCTGCCAATCACCGATGGTGTTCTTGATGCTGAGCTGCATGCCCACCGGGCCCCACGCCGGGCTGAGGCGCGACGCGGCCGCACCGTTGTCGAAGGCGGACCACTGAGCGGGGGAGAAGTCCGCGGCCGTGGTGGCCTCCTTCGCCGAGATGAGGTCCTGCCAGTACTTGGCGAACTGCATCTCCTTCGCCCCGGTGAAGTGGATGCCGAGCTTCGATCCGCCCGTGTAGGTGAAGGGGAACGCACCGTACTGCTGCATCAAGGCGAGGACGTCCTGCGCGCTCTCCGGGTCGAAGTTCGTGATCGCGGCCTTCGGGTCCTTGCGGTGCAGCGTCGCCGCCTCGGACGCGAACTGCTCCCACGTCGTGGGGACGCTCAGGCCCGCCGAGGCGAACTGCTTCTGGTTGTAGAACAGCGCCATCGGGCCGAGATCCACGGGCATCGCGTAGACGTGCGACCCCTGTGACACCTGCGACCATGCGGCGGGCGCCTCGTTCTTCTTCGCGGAGGCGATGCCCTGGTCCGCCAGGTCGACGAGGCTGTTGGTCGCCTCGAACGACGGCAGCTCGAAGTACTCGATCGTCGCCACGTCCGGAGCGCCGTTGCCCGCCTTGATCGCGTCAGTGAGCTTCGTGTACTCCTGCGTCGACGCACCGGCGTTCTCGAGCGCGACGCAGACGTCGGGGTGGGTCTTGTTGAACTCCTCGACGGCGAGGTCGTAGCCGGCCGGCCATCCCCAGAACGTCAGCTTGGTGGCGGACGAGGAGCAGGAGGCCGTCGTCGTGGACGACGGGCTCGGGGACGAGTGCCCGGCTCCGCTCGCCGTCGAGCTACCGCTGCTCGAGCAGGCCGCGAGGCCGATCGCGGCGACGGCGGCCAGCGCGATCGCCGCCGCGCCGCGACCTCGGGTACGCGCGGTCGGGCGCCGCGCTGCCTGTCCTCGAAGGATCATGGGGTCTTCCTATCGTCGTTGATCAGAGAGCCGCCGGGCGTGCCAGCCGGGGCGACGCCGCAACCATAGGGCAGTTTTTGCATCGTTGCAATCCGTTCCGACATCGCCGTGCCGACGTTGCACACCGATCGTCCCGTCGAGCCCCGGGATCGCGGTGTTCAGCAGGACGACGGGTGTTCGACGGCGTCACGCGTGTCTGCGGAATGCTGAGCCAGCGCTCGGAGTTGCCCCGGGGGTGTCTGCACCCTCTGCACCTCCTGCTCGCTCCGGCGTGGGCCTGCGCTCCGAGCGCGGCCCGATCCTCCTGGCCCTGATGCTCGCGACCGCACTGGTCGCCCTCGACTCCACGATCATCGCGACGGCGTCGTCGTCCATCGCCAAGGACCTCGGGCACTTCCAGCAGCTGCCCTGGCTGTTCTCGGTGTACCTGCTCGCGCAGGCGGTCTCGGTGCCGATCTACGGCCGCCTCGCCGACGTGCTCGGCCGCAAGCGTCTGCTGCTCGTCGGGATCGGCCTGTTCCTGCTCGGCTCGGTGCTGTGTGGCGCCGCGTGGTCGATGCCCGTCCTCATCCTGGCGCGGGTCGTGCAGGGCCTCGGCGCGGGCGCCGTGCTGCCGATCTCGATGACGATCACGAGCGACATCTACACGCTCGAGGAGCGCGCGAAGACGCAGGGCTACCTCGCCTCGGTCTGGGGCATCGCCTCGGTCGTCGGGCCGACCCTCGGTGGCCTGTTCAGCCAGATCGGCGCGTGGCGGTGGATCTTCTGGATCAACATCCCGCTCGCCATCGTCGCCGGCGTCATGCTCATCCGCGCCTACCACGAGCAGCGTGACGCGTCGCAGGACCGGCAGCGCATCGACTCCCTCGGCGCGGCCCTGCTCGGCGGCGGGACGACCGCGCTCCTGCTCGGTCTGCTCGAGGGCGGGACGTCGTGGGCCTGGGACGCCCCCGCTTCGTTCGCGATCTTCATCGCCGCCGCGGTCCTCCTGGTCGCGTTCGTCGTCGTCGAGCTCCGCGTCGCGCAGCCGATCTTCTCGCTCGGCCTGCTGAAGCGCCGCGTGGTCGCCGCGTCCACGATCGCGTCGCTCATCATCGGCGTCATCGTGATGGGCCTGTCCACGTACGTACCGATCTACGCGCAGGACGTCCTCGGGGCCTCGGCCCTGATCGCCGGGTTCGCGCTCGCGGCGCTCACCCTCGGATGGCCGATCTCGGCGTCGCAGGCCGGGCGCTTCTACCTGCGGTTCGGGTTCCGCGTCACCTCGGTCATCGGGTCGACGCTCGTGCTCATCGGTGCGGTGCTCACCATCACGCTCGCCGTGCACTCGTCGATCTGGCTCGTCGCCCTGTTCTGCTTCGTCATCGGCGCGGGCATGGGCCTGACCGCCGTGCCGACCCTGATCGCCGCCCAGTCGTCCGCCACCTGGAGCGAGCGCGGTGCCGTGACCGGCACGAACATGTTCGCCCGCTCGATGGGTTCGGCCATCGGCGTCGCGGTGTTCGGCGCGGTCGTCAACGCGCACGTGCAGCTCAACGCCGCCGGCGTCCCCGAGGGCGCCGGGCTCATGACCGCGATGCACCTGGTGTTCGTCGCGATCGCCGCGATCGCCGTCGTGCTCCTGGTCGCCGTGCTGTTCCTGCCGGGGCACCGGCGGGCGGCGCAGGGCGGGGTGGCGTCTACCGCCGGGGCCGCTGAGGACGCGGAGCCGGCGCTCGGCGCTGCGCCCGCGACCGCAGCTGCGCGGGCCGAGGCCGGGGCCGAGCAGCCGGTGGCGTCCGCGTAGGAGCCGCCCCACCCCCCCCCACGTCGATCGGACGGGAGGCGCGGCACCGGGCTGGTGTCGCGCCTCCCGTCCGTCCGTGGTGGGGCCGGTAGAGTGGCTGGCGCCTGCCTCTGTAGCTCAATGGAAGAGCAGTTCCGTCCTAAGGAAAGGGTTGGGGGTTCGAGTCCCTCCAGGGGCACCACCGTGGTCGTCGCCGTGCCGGGATCGAAGGTCCAACCAGCTCGGTAGCCGCGCCCTTGGGAGTCCCTCCTCCTGCCCCAGCGACCACCGCACACCTCGTCCGCCGGTTTCTCCGACTGATCCGCGCGCTGCCCATGGGTCGCAGGCGCGCTTCCAGGCGGCGAGAGGAGGCTCGAGGAGCGGCCACCACAGATCCGCTCGGGATCCTCTCGAGCGCGAGCGTGCGGGAGCCGTCGACGGAAGCGGCGACATCATGACCGACACCAACCTCCAATCGCTCGCTCTGGCCGGGGTCGTGGCCTCGGGCCTCCCGGCTCCGCTCCCCGCCTCGTCGGCGCGGTACACCGTCCCGGCGGTGTTCAACCGTCGTCCCGAACCCATGGAGGCCCAGGCGATCGTCACGAGCAGTGTCCGGAGCGCCATGGCGACGGCGGGGTACCCCGAGGTCACGCTCGAGATCGCCGACCGTCGCCTCCTGATCGGTCACACCTCGTTGGACGAGCTCGAGCAGGGTCTCGCGGAGGAGATCGCAACGGTGGTCGATGAGATCAGCCGGAACGTGGCCGTGGAGAAGCAGCGACGGATCGATGTGGCACAGGGCGAGGCCGAGGACCGTGATGCGCGGGCGAAGGAAGTGACCCGCGCCGCGGAACGGATCTCCTTCACGCCCCGGGGTCGAGCGTGAACGACGTGTACGCGGTCGTGGGCGGCCGCGAGTACCGCCTCGACGTCGTGGCCGATGGCCGGCAGCTCGACTCGTTGGTCAACGACCCTGGTGTGAAGCACGTCGACCTCGACGGGGGCGGCACGCTCGTCTACCAGGGTGGGCCCGGTTGCCCGGTCGTCATCGTGCAGCGGCCCCAATCGCGCTCCACGGCCGACGTCCACCGGTAGGCGATCGACCGAGACCCCGCGATCCGCGCGTGGATCTTCTCGAGCCGAGCAGCACCGCGGCAGCCTCAGCACGAACCGCTGGTGCCCGGAGGATCGCGAGGACGAGCCATGAGCGATCTGCCGGCCGGAACCGACGCGTTCCACGATCTGGCGTGGGTGGAAGCCGATGATGGTCTGGACGCGTTCCTCGGAGGACACCTCGTCGGCTCGGTGACCCACGAGCAGGGCTTCGTGGCGCGTTCGATCGACGGGACCGTCGAGGGAAGTCACCACAGCGTGGAAGCAGCACGAGCCGAGCTCGAAGGCTGGCTCCGAGGGGTTCGCGCCCTGTCTGCGCAGCGCCGCAGGAACCACTGACGGCAGCTGCCACGACCTCCGCCCGCGCAGGCACAGCGCGAGCGTCGCCGATAGCCTGCCGTCCGTGGTTCCCGCGCTGCCCTTCCTCATCCCTGCCGCGATCGTCGTCTGGGTGCTCCTGTTGTGGCGGCTGCGGCAGCGCGACCGCCTGACCCTCTCGCGCACGATCACCGCTGGCGCCGCCTGCCTGTTCGGGATCGTGCTGCTCCGGTCGGTGCTGTTCCCCGCCCCGATCGTCCTCGGCGCGGAACGAGCCACGCTCCCGCCATGGCCGGTGTTCGTGCAACTCATCCCGGTGGCGACCGTGCCGCGCGACCCGTCGGGCATGGTCCTCAACATCGTCCTGTTCGTTCCGATCGGGGTGCTCCTGCCGTTCCTCGTCCGGGGATCCGTCATCCGACTCGGAACCATCGCGTTCCTGCTGAGCGTCACGATCGAAGTGGTCCAGCTCGTCGGCGACATGACCGTGAGCACGGGGCGTGTCGCCGACATCGACGACGTGATCGGCAACACCGTCGGGGCGCTCGTGGGGATCGCGGTCGTCCGCCTCCTGTCGCGCGTACCACAGCTCTCGCGCGTCGCGACGCCGTTCGTGTGGTGGCCGAGTCCGGACCCGAGGTCACCGAGGCCCGGGAAGCGCGGAGCCTCAGCCCGCTCCCGGTGGGGATCAGGTCTGCACTGACGGAGCGCGGTCGGGCGATCCGACCGGCGTGGCCTGATGAGCGACCCGAGCGATCAACGGGTCCGCTCTCCAAGGGGCTGAGGCAGGGTGGCTCCTCCTCGGAGTTCGTGCCGAGGGGGCTCGGTCGAAGCTGGTGTGGAAGCGGTCCCCGGAGGAGACGGGATGGCCGAGCCCGCGCCACTGCGGTGATCGACCGGAGTGCCGACGCTGACGACCATCGTCTCTCGCCCGTCCATTTCCGGATCACCCCTTGTCCGCGGCGCGCAACTCGTGTTAACTCAGCGTCAGGAAGCGACGCAACACGAGTTGAACAAGGGAGTTCGCGATGACTCGTCTCATCCTCGACACCGACCTCGCCATGGGTGCCCCGGGCAGCGACATCGATGACGGGTTCGCGCTCGCCCTCGCGGTGGCCGAACCCGAGATCGACCTCGAACTGGTCACCACCGTCAACGGGAACACCGACGTCGAGAGCGCCACGCTCCTGACGCTCGAACTCCGCCGTCGGCTGGGCATCGACGTCCCGGTCGTCAAGGGCGCCCCGACACCGCTCGTCCACCCGGAGCGCCGGCGTGAGCCGTCCCCCGAGGTCGTCAGCACGTACGGGGTCGGCCTGGAGCCCGACCCGGGCCACGCGGCGCACCGGATCATCGAGCACGTGATGGCGAACCCGGGCGAGATCACGATCTGCGCGATCGGGCCGCTGACGAACATCGCGCTCGCCCTCACGATGGAGCCACGACTGGCGTCGTCGGTCAAGGAGATCGTGATGATGGGCGGCGTGTTCCTCGGGACCATGGCCCATCGGAGCATGCCGGGCGAGTTCAACGTCTGGGTGGACCCCGAAGCCGCCGCGACCGTGCTGCGCTCCGGTGCACCGCAGCGGTGGGTCGGTCTCGACGTCACCTTGCAGGTCCGACTCACCCGTGACGACGCTCGTCGTCTCACCGACTCGGGCCGCGACTTCGCCACCCTCGCGGGCGAATCGACGAACGCGTGGATCGACCACATCGCCGAGCGCGACCCGGGCGACCCGCGCAACCGCGATTCGTGCGCGATGCACGACCCGCTCGCCGTCGCGGCGCTGACGCACCCCGAGTTCCTCACCTGGGTCGACGCCGCGGTCGACGTCGTCACCGGCGACGGACTCGCGCGTGGCGTGCTCGTCACCGACCTCGGGCACGGGCCGGACGCACCCACGCCGAACTGCAGGATCGCGACCGAGGTCGACGTCGCCGCGTTCACCGACCACTTCCTGGGGCGCATCGCCGACCTCTGAGCCGTCGGAGCGCCCGACCGGCACCCGCTCCGACCGCCGCCCGCCACAACCGTCGCCCGCCCCGGGCGCCGGGCCGTTCACCGTACCCACGATCCGCACACCCAATGGAGGGACCAATGCGATCACACGTCCACCACGGCCGTCGTCGGCTGCTCGTCACCGCCGCCGGCGTCATCGCCGGCGCACTCGCCCTGACCGGATGCTCGAGCGGCGGGGGTGCCGCATCCTCCTCGGGGAGCTGGTCCATCCCGTCGAAGGACCCGAAGACCACCGTCAAGGTGCTCAGCATCCTCAGCCTCAAGTCCCCGGACAACATGCAGCCGGTCGTCGACGCGTTCGAGAAGGCACACCCGAACATCACGATCAAGTGGCAGACCGTGCCGTTCGACTCCCTCAACTCGACCGTCGACTCGCACGTGTCGAACAAGGGCGGCGACCCGGACCTCTACTGGGCGGACCAGCCGCGTATCGCCGCGCTGGCCAGCCGCGGTGAGGCCGAGGACCTGACGTCCCAGTTCGGCGGGTACTCGTCGTCGTTCGACAAGGTGTCGTACGAGACGGGCGTCCAGAAGGGCAAGCTGTACGCCCTCCCGATCGCGAACTCCACGCAACTCCTGTACTACAACAAGGACCTGCTGGCGAAGGCCGGGCTCCCCACACCCTCCGCGTCCACGAGCAGCCGGATGACCTGGCAGGACCTGGCGTCCGACGCGCTGAAGGCCAAGCAGGCCGGCGCGCAGTACGGCATGACGTTCGGCCAGTTCGACCGCTACTACCAGCTCGAGCCGCTCTCGGTCCAGCTCGGAGGCTCGGTCGGGGCGGACGGCAAGGACAACCTGACGCCGGACTTCACCAACAGTGCGTGGGTGAAGGCGATGACGTGGTACCGCTCGATCTTCGCCTCGGGCGCGGCTCCGAAGGGCATGACCGCTGACCAGACCGACCCCGCGTTCCTCGCCGGCCAGGTGGCGTACTCGGTCGAGGGGCCCTGGCTCCTGCCGGAGCTCCAGGCGTCGAAGGTGCACTGGGGCGTGGCACCGATGCCCGCGTTCGCGGACAGCAAGCAGGTCGCGACGCCGACCGGTTCGTGGTCCGTCGCGATGAACCCCTTCAGCAAGCAGAAGGACGCCACCGCGGTGTTCATGAAGTGGCTCGCGGTCGACAACGGCTCGGGCTACATCCGCTACCGGAGCAACCCGGAGCTCGCCGCGAACGTCAAGGGCAAGCAGCTCTACTTCGACAAGCCCGTGTTCCAGTCGGCTGCAGGGGCCGACGCGGCGAAGATCATCAACCACGAGACGTCGCAGACCGCGGTGTCGCGCGTCAAGACGATCGGCTACATCGAGTTCGAGTCCATCATCAACCAGGCCTACTCGGACATCCGGAACGGGGCCGACCCGAAGCAGGCGCTCGACGCCGCGAAGGCGAAGCTGACGACCGCCTGGGCCAAGTACAAGTAGGCCGCCCGTGATCTCGACCACCGACACCACGACCGGGGCGGCCCGCACGCGCCGCCCCGGTCCCCGGACCGCACCCCGGGAGGTCCGCAACCGCTTCGGCACGCCCGTCCCGGTCCGGCGCCGCACCGGCCGCGCGGGCGCACGACGCGAGCTCGTCTGGGGCATCGTGTTCCTCGCCCCCGCGGTCATCGCCCTCGCCGTCCTGCGGGTCGCCCCGACGATCGACGCCGTCGGGTCCAGCCTGCTCAAGGCGTTCCCGGGCGGCCTCATCCCCCCGACCTTCACCGGACTCGGCAACTACGAGTCGCTGTTCGGCGATCCGGCCTTCCTGGCGACGGTCGGCCGCACGCTCCTGTTCAACGTCGTCATCAACCCGCTGCAGATCGTGGTCGCGCTCCTCGTCGCCGTGCTCCTGACCCAGCGGATCCCGCTCGTCGGGCTCTGGCGGACACTCCTCGTCGTGCCGGTGACGATCCCGATCGTCGGCTCCTGCATCGCCTGGGGCGCGGCGTTCAACCCGCAGGGGCCGATCAACGCTGCGATCACCGCGATCGGCGGCGGCACGCAGCCGTTCCTCACCTCGCCGCGGCAGGCGCTGGCCTGCATCATCATCGTCGCGTCCTGGATCGGCATCGGCTACTGGATGATGTTCCTGGTGTCCGGCATCCAGGCGATCCCGGGCGAGCTCTACGAAGCGGCCAAGCTCGACCGCGCCGGTCCCGTCCGGACGTTCCTGCGGATCACCCTGCCGATGCTCCGTCGACAGCTGCTGTTCGTGCTCGTCGCCGACACGGTCGCGAACTTCGTGCTGTTCGTCCCCGTGCAGCTGCTGACGAACGGTGGACCGCAGGACAGCACCACGCTGCTCATGTTCGACGCGTACCGGACCACCTACGGGTACGGCAGCCAGAACCTCGGCTCGGCCGAGGTGATCGTGCTGACCGTGATCATGCTGGTGTTCGTCGTCCTGCAGTTCCGGCTGCTCCGCGAGGACGGAGAGGACGCATGACGGCCGACAGCGGCATGGTGGGCCTCCCGGCCGCGGTCGCGTCGACCGTGAGCGACGACGTCGCGTCACCCGGAGCACCCCGTCGGCGGCGGTGGTCGACGACCCGCTTCGTGCTGACGGTCGTCGCGATCGTCGTCAGCGCCGTCTTCATGCTCCCGGCGCTGTGGATCCTCATCGGGTCCTTCCGGCCGAACATGGACGTGCTCACGACCATGTCGCCGTTGACCTGGCGCCTGTTCGTCCCCTCGCGGGTGACGGTGCAGAACTACGTCGGGCTGCTCGTCCACGACGGCTTCGGCACGGCGCTCCTCAACTCGGCGATCGTGTGCATCGCGTCCGTCGTCGTCGGGATCCTCGTGTCCGCGGCCGCCGCGTACCCGCTCGCCGTGTACCGGTTCCGCGGACGGAACATCGTCTTCGCCGTCATCGTGATCAGCTTCATGGTCCCCTTCGAGGCGATCGCCATCCCGCTGGCGCAGCAGTTCACGGACTGGGGGCTCGGCAACAGCCTCATCGGTCTGATCCTGCCCGGGATCGGGAACGGCCTGGCCATCTTCAACCTCCGGCAGGCGTTCCTCGGCATCCCGGTTTCCTACCGAGAAGCCGCCATGCTCGACGGCGCGAGCGAGCCGAAGATCCTCTTCTCGTTGTACCTCCGGATGTCCGGTCCGGCGCTGACGAACTCCGCCCTGCTCATCTTCCTTGCGCAGTGGACCTCGTACCTGTGGCCGCTGCTGGTCGTGACCGACGACTCGAAGCAGCTCGCGCCGGTGGCGCTCGCGTCGACGTTCGGGGAGCACAGCGCGAACTACGGCAAGAACTTCGCGGGTGCCGTCCTGCTGTCGCTCGTGCCGGCGATCAGTCTCTTCATCCTGCAGCGGTTCTTCGGCCGGCTGTCGATCGGAAGTGGTGAGAAGTGAGCACGGAAGCGCCGGGATCCGCGCACATCATCGTCGTCGGCTCGGCCAACCAGGACTACATCGTGCGGGTGACCGCTCCGCCTGCGCCGGGGGAGACGGTCCTCGCCCAGGACCTCCTGCGACAGCCCGGTGGCAAGGGAGCGAACCAGGCCGTCGCCGCAGCACGGCTCAACGGCGACGTGAGCTTCGTCGCCAGCGTCGGTGACGACCCGGACGGCACCGACCTCCTCCGCGGCCTGCGGAGCGAGGGCGTCGACACCTCGGAGGTCGAGATCATCGACCGCGGTCGGACGGGACTCGCGCTCGTGTCGGTGTACGACTCCGGCGAGAACGCGATCACGGTGGTGCCCGGCACGAACTTCGCGCTCACCGCGAGCCGCGTCGACCGGACGGTGCGACGCCTCGCGGCGGAGGCCGAGCGGGCGATCGTCGTCGTGCAGGCGGAGCTCCGACCGCAGATCATCGCGACGGCGCTCCGGGCGGGGGTGGAGGCGGGAGCGCGGTGCGTGCTCAACCTCGCTCCGTACCAGCGCCTCCCGGACGACCTGCTCGCGGTCTGCGACCCACTGGTGCTCAACGAGTCCGAGGCGACCGCGCTCGTCGGGCGGCCCATCGCGGATCCGGAGCAGGCCGCTGCGGCGGTCCGCACCCTGCTCGGTACCGCCCGTTCGGTGGTCATCACCCTCGGCGCGCAGGGCGCCTGCTGGGCCGACTCGGGAGGCGAGGGGCACCTCCCCGCCACGCCACCGGACCGGGTCGTCGACACGACCGGTGCCGGCGACGCGTTCGTCGGTGCACTCGCGGCGACGCTCGCGCGCGGCGGCGGGCTCGGCGAGGCGACCGCGATCGGTGTGGCCGCCGGGACGTTCGCGGTCCGCACGCCGGGGGCGCAGTCCTCGTACCCGACGCTCGCCGACCTCACGACGGAGAGGGCCGTCACCGGACCGATCAGCTGACGCGGGAAGATCGACCCATGCCAGTGACACGGTCGGACGTCGCTCGGGCTGCGGGGGTCTCGCCCGCCGTCGTGAGCTACGTCATCAACAACGGGCCGCGCCCCGTCTCCGCCACCACCCGCGAGCGGGTCGAGGCGGCGATCGCCGACCTCGGGTACCGACCGAACGCCATCGCGTCGTCGCTCCGCAACGGCAGCACCCGGTCGATCGGGTACCTCACGCCGAACCCCCGCGATCCGTTCATGGCGGAACTCGGGGAGTCGGTGGAGCGGCAGTTCAGCGCTCGGGGCTACCTCGTGCTCACCGGCAACACGTACTTCGACCGGGCACGTGAGGAGCGGTACCTGCAGTCGTTCATCGACCGCAACGTCGACGGCCTCGTGTTCGCCCCCGGTGTCTCGCTCGCCAGCACCCCGACGTGGCAGGCCGATCGTCCCGTGGTGAGTCTCGACGGAGCGGGGACCCATCCGGGCTGGTCGACCGTGAGCGCCCAGGACGCGTTGGACGCCGCGACCGCCGTCGGGCACCTGGTCCTGCAGCACGGGCACATGCTGGTCGCCTGCATCGCCGGGACGCCGCGGCTCACCAGCGAGGCGGAGCGCATCGCCGGGTGGCGCACCGCGACCGGGAGCGAGGGACTGCCCTCCGGACCGGAACTGCTCGCCTACGGGGAGATCTCGGAGGAGGGTGGGTACTCGGCCGCCATGCAGCTCCTGAGCAGTCACGGTCGTCCCTGGGTCGTCCACGGCCGCGGCCCCACCGCCGTCTTCGCCACGAACGACGCCCAGGCGGTCGGCGTCATCTCCGCCTGCGCCGAACTCGGGCTCCGCGTCCCCGAGGACGTCGCCGTCGTCGCAGTGGGAGGCACGCGGATCGCCCCGTACACCGTGCCCCCGCTGTCGACGGTGCGGCAGGACGTCGAGCTGATCGCGGAACTCGCCGCCCGGCAGCTCATCGCAGGCATCGCGGACCCGACGGCTCCGGCAGCGCGCAGTCGGCTCCGTGGGAACCTCGTCGTCGGCCGGAGCTGCGGGTGCGAGCTCCTCGCCCCGTCGGCCGTGGACCACGGGACGACGACTGGGAGACCGACGAGCAGGTGACGCGGTTCAACTCGGGGCGCGACGACGCTCCGAGTGGGGCGGGCGGACGGTCCCCACGGAGCTGCCCCGACGAGCCGGGACGCACAAGCGCCTGGCCGGTGTTCGTCATCACGGACGTCAGGCGATGCGCGGATCCGATGCCGGTTCCTCGGTGGCGGCGAGGAGCTCACCAGGTGACGGAGGGTTCGCCCCCGGCCGGCTCACGGCCACCGCCGCCGACGCGGCAGCGACCGCGCCCACCCGGGCCAGCGTGGTCGCATCCACTTTTGCGTCCCGTACCCGGCGGAGACCGTCGCCCCGCAGCAGCGCGAAGAGCAGGCCCGACATGTACGCGTCTCCCGCTCCGATGGTGTCGGCCACATCCACGGATGGTGCCGGCACCTCCACCCGGCCGGCGGCACTGGCGATGACCGACCCGGCCGCGCCCCTCGTGATCGCAGCGAGTCGGACTCCGGCGTCGAGGAGGCGATCGAGGACGCCGTCCGGGTCGACGCCGGGATGGATCCACTCGGCGTCCTCGTCACTGAGCTTGACGACGTGCGCGCGACCGACGAGGAGGTGGAACTGCTCGAGCGCTGCCTCCCGATCGAGCAGGGCTGGCCGTATGTTCGGGTCGAAGCTGCGGATCGTCGACGGGGGAAGCTGGCGGAACAGATCGGCTGCTGCCCGGTTTCCGGGCTGCAGGAACGCGCCGATGGACCCCGTGTGCGCGACCGCGGGCACGGTGGCAGTGACCGGCGCATCCCGATCCCACTCGATGTCGAAGTCGTATCGCGCGGAACCGTCTGCGTTGAGCTCGGCACGGGCCACGGATGTCCGACCGTCTGCACGGTCGACGGTGACGTGGTCCTTCGCGAGGTGCGCAGCGATCAGGCGGCCGTACTCGTCATCACCGAACTGCGTGGCGAGCGTGACGGGAACACCGAGTCGGGCGAGCCCCACGGCCACGTTCATCGGGCTTCCGCCTGGGGTCAGCCGGCTCCCGGCCGCGTCGACGACCGCGTCGATGAGGGCCTCACCGAGGACCAGGGCAGGTGGGGAGGAGGGGTTCATCACAATCCTTCGCTGCGCGGTGGGATCACCGTCGCATCGTCATCTCGGGGGAGCGGCTATCGATTCACGTCGGACGATCGGGCAGGGCAGGAACACCGGCTCGGTGTCCGCCGTGTGGTCGTCCGCTGGGCTCCCGCCCTGCAGCTGGACGAGTCGCTCGAGGGCCCACTCGCCCATCTCGTAGTGCGGGAGGGCCACCGTCGTCAGTGCCGGGAAGAGCCCTTCCGCGATGATCTCCTGGTTGTCGAACCCGACGATCGAGACGTCCTGGGGGATGCGCAGGCCCATCTCCGCAGCGGCACGGTAGGCGCCCATCGCCATCCGGTCGTTGTAGCAGAACAGAGCGGTCGGGCGATCCGGAAGTCCGAGGAGCGCGCGCGCGGCGTCGTACCCTCCGGGGCTCTCGGACGGTGCCGCGTGGACGAGCGCCTCATCGATCGCGATGCCCGCCTGCTGCAGGCTCTCCCGGTATCCCGCGAGGCGTTCCCGCGTGGCCGGGACGTCATCGACGTTGTTCATGAAACCGATCCGGCGATGGCCGTGCGTCAGGAGCTCCTGCATCGCGGCCCGTGCGCCGCCGCGCTCGTCGGGGGCGACGGCGGGATGGGTCCCCGTCCGGTCCGTGGAGTCGATGACGACGGTGGGGATGCCGTCGAGTTCGGCCGGCGGCGTGATCTCGCGGTGGAACATCGTGGCGTAGAGGACGCCGTCGACCTGCTGCCGGATGAGCGCAGTCGCGTTCGCAGCGACGTCGTCGCGCTCGGTGTTGATGATCACGAGTGTCAGGCCGTGTCGGCGCGCGGCGTTCTGCGCACCGAGGATGATGCGTCCGGCGTGCGGGGTGGTCGCGATCTCCTCGCTGAGGAGCCCGATCATCTCGGACCGCTGCATGCGCAAGCCCCGCGCCATGCGATTCGGGCCGTAGCCGAGCCGCTTCGCGGCGTCCTTGACCCGTTCGCGGGTCTCATCGCTCGCGCGGAGGAAGTCGACGTCGTTGAGGATGTGCGAGACGGTGGTCACCGACACGCCGGCCTCGGCGGCGACGTCCTTGATGCCGACACGTCTGCGATTCACCGTGGCTCCTTCCCGCTGACCACCGGCCGATCGCTCGGCCGCCTCCCGGCGCTCATCGTCAGCATCTGACTGGGTCCTCTGTTCCCCGTCACCGCGCTGCCCCACTCGCACGACGGCGGTGCGGTCGGCGCTCGACCGGACGATCGCTCCGTCATGCGCTCGGCTGCCTGGTTCACCTTAGATCCAACCGGTTCGACCACCCGCCTGAGACCGTCGTCAGCCCTTTACCGCCCCGAGCGTGAGTCCTGCGACGATGTGCCGTTGCAGCACGAACGTCAGGAGGATGACGGGGACCGAGTAGACGATGCCGAGGGCGGTCATCGTTCCCCAGTCGAGCCCGAACTGGGTCTGGAAGTCGGCGATCATCAGCGGTGTCGTCTGCGCCCGCACCGAGGTCAGCAAGAGCGCGAAGATGTAGTCGTTCCAGGACGCGAGGAACGCGAAGATCGCGGTCACGGCGAGGCCCCCGGCGGTGACCGGGAGGATGACTCGGACCAGCGCACCGATGCGTGACGCGCCGTCGACTCGTGCTGCTTCTTCGAGTTCTTCGGGCACGGCCTGGAAGAAGCTCGACAGCAGCCAGATCGACAGCGGCAGGGAGATCGTGGTGTGCGCGATCGCGAGCCCGAACGAGGTGTCCTGGATACCGATCGTGCGGAACATCGTGATCAGCGGAGCGCCGACCACGATCGCCGGGACCATCCGGGTCACGAGTGCGACGAGGATGAACACCTGTCCGAAGCGGGTCCGGTAGCGGGTCACCGCGTAGGCAGCTGGGACCGCGAGGACGAGCGACATCGCGGTGCTGATCACAGCGGTGACGATGCTGTTGACGAAGGACGCCGGCACGCCGCTGGTGCCGAGCGCCGATGCGTAGTTCTGCAGTGTCCAGTTCTGCGGCAGGATCCGCGGCGGCACGGCGATGGTCTCCACGGGCACCTTGAGCGAGGTGAGCAGCATGTAGACGAATGGGAACGCGTACAGCACCACCAGGAGGATCAGGGCGATCCAGAGGATCGTCCTCGTGCCGGTGCGTTGTGATTCGAGGCCGTTCACTGCTCACTCCCGGGTCGCCAGATCTTGAAGATCGCGAAGATGGCCACGGCCAGCATCGCGATGAGGTAGATGGTGCCCATCGCGCTCGCGAGCCCGGGGTCGCCGTACCGGATCTGTGTCTGGTACACCAGCAGCGACATCGTCTCGGTGGCGTTCTGGGGCCCGCCGTTCGTCTGCAGGACGATCACGTCGAACGCGCGCGCGGCGTCGACGCCGCGGACGATCAGCGCGACCGCGATGACCGGACGGAGCAGCGGGATCACGATGCGGAACAGCAGCGTCGGGTATCGCGCGCCGTCGAGCCTCGCCGCCTCGAGCACGTCTCCTGGGATGTTCTGCAACCCGGCGAAGAGCACCAGGGTGATGAACGACGTCGTGAGCCACACGTCGGGGATCGACACCGACACCAGCGCGATCTTGGGATCGCTCAACCATTGGATCGCGTTGGGCTGCGGCAGCAGGTGTGCGTCGTACAGCAGCTGACCGACGATCCCGAAGTTGTCGCTGAGCAGGAACTTCCAGAGCAGGCCGGCCACGATCGGGGCGATCATCAGGGGGTACAGGAAGATCGTGCGGAAGACGCGCGAGCGATCCCCGATCGTCGCGAACAGGAGTGCGACGAGCAGCCCGATCGCGAACTCGAAGAAGACGACGATGGCCGTGTAGACCGCCGTGCGCCACGCCGAGTTGCCGAAGTCGGGGTCGGTGAACGCGGTGAGGTAGTTGCCGAAGCCGACGAACCGACGGGTGCCCGCGAGCTGGTTGATGTCGAAGAAGCTGTTGCTGACGAACTGGATCAGCGGCCAGCCGATGAAGATGAGGAGGAACAGCGCTGCCGGCAGGATCATGAGCGCGGCGAAGCGTCGGTCGGTTGTACGCACGAGCGACCTTCCGGTCGGGGAGGGGGATTGGTGGCCCCGAAGGGCCACCACCCATTACTTGAGGATGCCCTCGATCTTGGTCTTGGCCTGATCCAGGAGCTGCTGGTTGTCGGCGCCCGGCTGAACCGCCTTCTGCAGCATCGGAACGAGCGCGTTGTCCACGATCTGCTGCCACTTCGGGTTCGACGGACGCGGGATCGTGCCCTTCGCCTGCAGGGTCTTCACCATGGGGGCGAAGGCTTCGTACCCGGGCTTGCCCTCGTACTTCTGGAATGCGGACACCCGTGCGGCCAGGCCGAGGTCGGTGGTCGCGCTCAGGTCGTTGTGCTTGTAGGCGAACTGGATGAACTTCTTCGCCGCGGCCTGGTTCGGTGACGCCTTGGGGACGCTGAGGTAGTAGGGGCCGGGGACACCGGCGACCCCAGCGGGACCGGCGATCATCGGTGCGACGCCGACCTTGCCGTAGACCTTCGAGTCCTTCGGGATCTGGCGGTAGGCGTGCCCCCAGAACAGCATGAGCGCGGTCTTGCCCTGGTAGAAGAGGTTCTGCGACGCCGCCCAGTCGGTCTGCGCTGCGCCGGGTGCCGACGACTTCAGCATGCTGGTGTAGAAGTCGAGCGCCTTCAAGCTCGCGGTGTCTCCGAGGGTGACGTTGCCCTTGGCGTCGATGACCATGTTCTTCTCGCCGGCCTGCGAGAGCGCGGCGAGGTACTCGGTCTCCACGGCGCCCTTGGTCGCGGTGCCGTACGTGCCGTCCTTGGTGAAGAACGCGGCTTCGTCCTGGTATTGCTGCCAGGTGGTCGGCGGAGTGAGGTCGTAGCCGTACTTCTGCTTGAAGGCCGTCTTGTTCGCCGGGTCGTCCAGGAGGTCCTTGCGGTAGTAGAGGATCTCCGAGTTCGTCCAGGCGGGCATGCCGACGTAGTCGCTGCCGATCTTGCCTTCCTGCAGCTCGGCCGGGAACAGGTCCTTCTTCCGTCGCCGGTGAACATCGAGTTCAGCGGCGTCAGGCCGTCCTTGAAGGTGGGGAGCCAGATCGCGTCGAGTGCAGCGACGTCGAAGGACACCGAACCGGAGTTGAGTTCGCTGTTCACGCGGTTGTAGAGCCCGTCGTACGGCAGCTCCACGAACTGGACCTTGGTCCCGGTCTGCTTCTTGTACAGGTCGGCGATGGGCTGCAGCTCGCCGTGACCACCGGCCTCCACGAGCACCGTCAGGCTGCTCGTGGCCTTGGCGCTGCCACCACCACCGGCGCCGCAGGCACTGAGGACCAGTGCCGAGACCACCGCGACGGCGGCACCGGCGGCGATGCGGGCCTTCTTGCCGGCTCGAGCGCCGGGCTTCCTACGAAGCATCATCACTTCGTCTCCTTGGTCTGCAGCAGCGATGCTGCGATCGGGTACGGTTGGCTCTGACAAAGCGTTTTGCCAAAACGACTTGGCCCAAGATATACAAGCACGGAGAGGTCGTCAAGCGGACGACACCGCCCGTCTCGAGGGGAACTCCTGCGCATGATCGACGACGATCGCCCGACCATCCACCTGACCGCCCGCGCCGGCTGGATCAACGACCCGCTGTCCCTGACCTGGCATGACGGCACCTACCACGTGTTCTTCCAGCACGTCCCGGGTCAGACCAGCTGGGCTCCTTCCTGCCACTGGGGACACGCCACCTCCGCCGACCTGCGGACATGGACCGAGCAGCCCGTCGCCCTCGCGCCGGGGGAGGGCGACGACGGCATCTGGTCCGGGTCGCTGGCCGTCGACGGAGACAGGACGACGATCTTCTACACGTCGATCGACGCGGCGGACTTCAGCATCGGCCGGATCCGAACCGCGACTCCCATGGACGCGGAGTGGAACCGATGGCAGAAGGGCGATGTCGTCGCTGTCCCGCCAGCGGACCTCGACGTGCAGGTGTACCGCGACCCGTTCGTCTTCCGGGACGGAGACCAGTGGCGGATGCTCGTCGGCGCGAACCTCCTCGGCACCACGGCGGCCGCCCTGTCGTACTCGTCTCCCGACTTGCGGGACTGGAGGTACGACGGGATCGCGGCGCAACGCGACGCAGCGGCCACCGACCCGGTGTGGACCGGGAAGCTCTGGGAGTGCCCGCAGATCTTCACGCTCGACGGAGTCGACGTCCTGATCACCTCCGTGTGGAGCGATGACGAGCTCCACTACGTCGCGTACGGGCTGGGGGCCTGGAACGACGGTGTGTTCACCGTCGAACACTGGGGCCGGCTCACCTGGGGAGACAGCTACTACGCACCCTCGTTCTACCGAGACGCGGACGGTCGCCCGGGGCTCGTCTTCTGGTTGCGGGAGATCCGCGACCGCGATGGCGACGTCTGGACCGGCGCGATGAGCGTTCCCCACGTGCTCTCCCTCGACGGCGACGTCCTCGTCGCCCGCCCGCACCCTGACGTCATCCGGGACGACGGCGTCACCACGCACACGGCGTTCGACCACGTCGAGCTCGCCAGTGACGGACGAGCCGACATCATCAACTGGGACCCGGAGTTCGGCGAGCTCGAGGTCACCCGGGACGGCGCGCCGGTCCTCACGCTCGAGCGGACGGCCGGGAAGGTGGTCGTGTCCGCTTCGGTCAGCGGATGGAGCGCCACGGTGGTGGCCGACGACAGCACGGTGCAGATCCTGATCGACGGCCCGATCCTCGAAATGAGCACGGGAGCCGGACTCTTCGCCGCTCCGCTGCGCTCCACGGCAGCCACCTCGCAGTAGTCGATCAGGTCTGGCCCAGCGGACAGTCCGGGCCCGGCCACGACCACGACCACGACCGGAAGGATTCCCACCCATGCAGAACAGCAATCACTACGACGTGACCGCGTGGCCGGTCGGCGACCCGACCACGGACATCGGCGGCGTGATCAACAGCATCATCGCCGACATCAAGAGTCGGCAGACCGCAACGGACGACGGCGACGGTGGGAGGCCCGGTGCGGTGATCTCCATCCCACCGGGCGACTATCACCTCCGCACACAGGTGGTCATCGACGTCAGCTTCCTCAAGATCCAGGGATCCGGGCACGGCTTCACGTCGTCGAGCATCCGGTTCAACGTCCCCGAGGACGAATGGCCCAGCCTGCACGAGCTCTGGCCCGGCGGCAGCCGCATCCTCGTCGACCTCCCGCTCACCGGCGGCGAGAGCGCTCGCGACGGCGCCGCGTTCATCGTCGAGCGCCAGGGCAGCCCTCGCCTCAGCTCGGTCGAGTTCGAGAACTTCTGCATCGACGGCATGCACTTCGTCGCGGACGGAGCGGATCTGCACCCCGAGAACACGTACGTCAACGGCAAGACCGGCATCCACGTCGCCACTCCGAACGACTCGTTCCGTGTCAACGGCATGGGGTTCGTGTACCTCGAGCACGCGCTCACCATCCACCACACCGACGCCCTGTCGATCCACGACAACTTCATCGCAGAATGCGGCAGTTGCATCGAGCTCCGCGGATGGGGTCAGGCGTCGAAGGTCACTGACAACCTCATCGGCGCCGGTCCCCGCGGCCATTCCATCTACGCCGAGAACCACGGCGGCCTCCTGATCACCGCCAACAACGTGTTCCCGCGGGGTGCGAGCAGCATCCACCTCGCCGGCGTCACCCGGTCGAGCGTCACGAACAACCGACTGCACTCGTTCTACCCGGGGATGGTGATCCTGACCGAGGGCAGTTCGGAGAACCTGGTCGCGTCCAACCACTTCCTGCGTGACCATGAGCCGTGGACGCCGTTCCTCGCGATCGACAACGGCCGACCCGACTCGTACGGACTCCTCCGGGTCGACGGAAGCGACAACACCATCGTCAGCAATCACTTCTCGGAGGTGGTCGACTCCCAGCGGGTGCGGCCGGCGGACCAGAAGCCCGTCATTATCCGGCTGGTGTCCGGGACCGGGAACTCCGTCTCCACCAACCACGTGGTCGCGAAGGACGTGCACATCCAGTCGAACGACTCGGCCTTCTCCGCGCAGGTCGACGCGCTCCTCACGACGGACGCCGCGGGTCGACTGAACGTGACGACGGTCATGGTCGACCCCGGCTCCGCTGGGAACACGGTCCTCGACTCGGGGACCGAGGACGAGTCCGTCCTCGACCGGACGGCCAATGCCTTCCGGGCCACGCCCGCCATCGGTTCGTAGCAGCGCGTCGAATCGGACATGCACCGTCGCCGGACGTGCGGTCCGAGGATCTCGGTGCTGGGCTTTGCGTCAACTCTGTTGACTGTCTAGCTTCGCATCAACCGATTGACGAGGAGGTTGATCATGCTGACGATGAAGGACGTGGCGACACGTGCGGGCGTGTCCACGTCGACCGTCTCCCTGGTCCTGAGCGGACGACACAAGGGGCGCGTCCGCGATGCCGTCGTCGAGCACGTCCGCGACGTCGCGGACATGTTGGGCTACGTCCCCGACCTCATGGCTCGTGGGCTCCGGACCCGTCAGACGCACACGATCGGGCTGATCTCCGACCGTGTCGCGAGCATCCCCTTCGCGGGCCAGATGATCGGTGGCGCCCAGCGCGTCGCGATCGACGAGCAGTACCTCATCCTGCTCGTGGACACGGACGGTGATCAGCGGGTGGTGCGCAACGCGCTCACCATGCTGCTGCAACGCAACGTCGACGCCCTCATCTACGCGTGCGAGTACCACCAGGTCATCGTGCCCCCCGCGGTCCCCGACCGGGTCCCGCTGGTGATCCTGGACGGGCGACCGGAGGACCCCTCCTCGCCGGTCGACTGGATCGTCCCCGACGAGCGCGGGGGAGCGTTCGCAGCGGTGGCCGAACTCACGGCGGTCGGTCACCGGCGGATCGGTTTCTGCACGGTGTCGCGCGACATCCCGGCTCGCAGCCTGCGGCTCCAGGGCTATCGGGATGCGCTCGAGGCCGCAGGGATCGTCTTCGACCCTGCCCTCGTCGTCGAGGCCGTCGAGGCAGGCACCGTGCACACGCTCGAGCCCGCGCGTGCGCTCCTCAGCCGTGACGACCGCCCGACAGCGGTGTTCTGCTTCGGTGACCGGATGGCCAACGCGGTCTACCACGTGGCGAACGAGTTGGGTCTCGCCATCCCTGGTGATCTCTCGGTCGTCGGGTTCGACAACCAGCTCGACATCGCCGACGGACTCGTACCCGGCCTCACCACCGTGCAGTTGCCCCACCGGGCGATGGGAGAACTCGCCGCGCAGGTCACCATCCAGCGCGCGCTCGAGGACCTCCACGCACCGCGTGTCCCCAGCGAACACATCGTCCCCTGTCCGATCGTGCGCCGCTGTTCAGTGGCCGCCCCTCGGACCGTCGCCACCATGACCTGATCGCAGAACGCCCGCCATCACCCTCGGCAGGCTGACGTCCCACCACCACTGCAGCGCTCGTCCACCGACGGTTCCTTCAGTGCGCCCGAAAATCCCCATCACAACGAGGTGTCTCACATGAAACGCACCACCCGCAGGCTCTGGCGTCTGGTCGCCGGCCTGATCGCAATCGGCCTCACCACCAGTGTCCTGACTGGATGCTCCAACGCCGGCAGCAGTTCCAAGACGTTCACGATCTGGCAGTACGAGGCCAGCAGCAGCGCGCAGTACAAGGGATGGAAGGAGGCCGTCTCGATCTTCGAGAAGAAGCACCCGGACGTGAACGTCAAGTTCGTCACGACGAGCTTCGGCAACATCCAGAAGAACGGGAAGCTCCTCCTCTCCGGGAACAAGGTCCCCGACGTCCTCGAGGTCAACAAGGGCGGCGCCGACGCTGGTCAGCTCGCTTCCCAGGGGCTGCTGGAGAACCTCAACGACCAGGTCGAGAAGCGCGGCTGGGACGAGAAGATCAAGGGCTCGGTCGCGAGCCTGGCGAAGTACGACTCCGACGGCAACGCCGGAAGCGGCAACTGGTACGGCATCCCGAACATCGGCGAGTTCATCGTCTGGTTCTACAACAAGGACATGTTCGCCAAGGCCGGGATCACCAACCCGCCGACCACGCGTGCCGAGCTGGAGAGCGACATGCAGAAGTTCGTCGACCAGGGCACCACACCGCTCGCCAGCAGCGCGAACGGGTTCGGTGCGCTCTGGACCTGGTACTCGCTCGTGTCCGCCGGCGCCACGCGCGACCAGATCGACGACTTCATGTTCCTCAAGGGGTCGCCGAACGTCGACGCCGCCCCGTGGTCGACCGGCACCAAGCAATTCCAGGACTGGATCGACAAGGGGTACCTCGGCACGCGACTGGCCTCGGTGACCGGCGACCAGATGGACCAGGCCTGGCTCAGCCAGAAGAACCCGCTGCTGCTGGAGGACTCGAACGCGTTCTCGAACGTCAAGGCCTCGGCGAAGTTCAACTGGGGCACCTTCGCGCTGCCGGACGCCAAGCTCAACGTCGGGTCGTCCGGACACCTCTGGGCAGTCCCCACGAAGTCCGGCAACAAGGAGCTCGCGTACGACTGGATCAGCACCACGCTGAGCCCCCAGGTGCAGAACGTGATGGCCAAGAACGCCGGCCTGCCGTTGGCCGGGGATCCGAGCGTGATCACCGACCCGCAGATCAAGGCGCTGAACCAGCAGTTCCAGACGCTGGTCGACGGCGACAAGCTGTCGTACTTCCCCGACTACCCGCTGCCGGGCCTGCTCGACTTCCAGCAGAGCGGCATGCAGTCGCTGACCAACAAGTCGACCACGGCCGCTGCGTTCAGCAAGTCGTTCCAGCAGTTCTACACCAAGGGCAAGGCGCAGTTGCAGTAGCCCCGCTCCTTCCCGTGGGCCGCTGTACCGTCCAGCGGCCCACGGGACCACCCCTCCACGGAAAGGGCACTCGTGGCCACTCTCATCACCGACCTGGCGCAGCCCGCGACCAGGCGGGCAACACCGCGGCGGCCACGGTCGGCCTCCTACTACTGGTACCTGCTCCCGATCGGCGTCGGCTTCGCGGCCATCGTCCTGGTGCCCTTCGCCTGCAACCTGTTCTTCAGCCTGTTCGAGTGGAAGGGCGGTCTGGCGCCGTTCCACTTCGTCGGGCTCGGCAACTACGAGGCCCTGCTCCACGACGAGCTCTTCTGGTCGTCGTTCAAGAACTCGATCTACATGATCGTCGCGATCGTCGTCATCCCGACGGCGATCGGCCTCGTGCTCGCCGCGCTGCTGTTCGACTACCTCGGCCGGAAGTTCGGCCCACGGGTGGCGAGTTTCCTCCGTGCTACGTACTACCTGCCGCAGATCGTTCCCGTGGCCGTGGCCGGAGTCATCTGGAGCTGGGTCCTCGGGGCGCAGAGCGGTGCGATCAACACGCTCCTCAGCACCGTCGGCATCAACGGTCCCGACTGGCTGGGCAACCCGCACCTCGCCCTGTACTCGATCATGATCGTGCTGATCTGGGGGCAGATCGGGTACCCGGTCGTGATCTTCATGTCCGGGCTGCAGCGGGTCGACCCGGAGCTGCTCGAAGCCGCCGAGGTCGACGGCGCAGGCTGGTGGCGCCGGTTCCGAGCGATCACCATCCCGCAGATCCGACCCGAGGTATTCATCGTGATCCTCACGGCGACGGTCGGTGCCCTGAAGGTGTTCGCCCCGGTCCTCATCCTCACCGGGGGCGGTCCCGAGAGTTCGACCTACGTGCCGTCGTACTACTCGTACCTCAACTTCTTCCAGCTCTCCCGCGTCGGATACGGCTCCTCGATCGCGACCGTCCTGACCATCCTGATCCTCATCATCGCCTCGCTCATCCTCTGGTGGCAGCGCGTCAGCATCGAAAGGGCGGAACGCTGATGACCGCAACGATCGGTACCTCCACGACCCCAGCGACAGCACCGGCACCACCCGCCGCGCGGCGAACACGGAGGAGTCCCGTGCGATGGCTCCTCCTCGCGGTCGCGGTGCTCGTCGGGGTGGTCCTCGCCGCGCCCTTCCTGGTCCTCATCCTCAACGCCTTCAAGACGCGCGCCGACTACTCCGCCAACGGCCCGTTCGCCTGGCCAGAGCAGTTCACCACCGCAGCCTTCGCGAAGTACCTCGCCGACGTCGACTTCCCGGTCGCGCTGGTCAACTCGATCCTCATCTCGGGGATCGTCGCGATCCTCGGCGTGGTCATCGCCCTGCTGGCCGCGTACGCGATCGGTATCGGCCGGATCCGTGGTGGCACCGTCATCACCGCCGTCCTGCTGTTCTCGACGATGCTCCCGCAGGAGTCGATCATCTACCCGCTGTTCTACGGTGCGCAGGCGGTCGGCCTCCAGGGGTCGATCTGGTCGGTCATCATCATCTTCTCGGTCCTGCAGGCCGCCTTCGGCACCTACTTGCTCGGGTCGATCATGGGCACGTTCGAGCCGTCGTTGCTCGAGGCCGCAGCCCTCGACGGGGCCAACCGGTGGCAGATCCTGTGGCGCGTCGTGTTCCCGGTCATGCGACCGACGCTCTCGGTCCTGGTGATCTTCTTCTTCATCTGGACGTGGAACGAGTTCTACATCCCCGTGATCATGCTCACCGACCCGTCGGCGCAGACCATCCCGATCGCGTTGTCGACACTGCAGGGTCAGCTCTCGACCGACATCACCGAGCAGAACGCCGGCTCGCTGCTGTCGCTCCTGCCGACGCTGATCTTCTTCATCATCTTCCAGCGCTCCCTCACCCGCGGCATCACCGCAGGCGCCGTCAAGTAAGGAACCCACACACATGTCGTTCTCCTGGGACACCGTCCTCTCCGCCCCCAAGCGGATCGAGAGCCGGTCCATCAACGCCGAGAACCCGACCGGCGAACGAGGAGCAGGCGCACGGACCCCGTCCGCCCTCGGGACCGGCCGGAAGGGCACCGCATTCGTTCCGATCGCCGCCGGCGAGACCATCACGCTGGCCGACATCGTCGGGCCAGGAACGATCCGGCACATCTGGATCACGGTGCCGGACCGTACCGACGGCGGTGCCTTCGTGCTCCGGAACCTCGTACTCCGCGCGTACTGGGACGGCGAGAGCGCCCCCTCCGTCGAGGTCCCCCTCGGTGACTTCTTCTGCAACGGGTTCGGTGCCAGGGCTCTGGTCACCTCGATCCCGATCGTCGTCGCGCCCACCGGCGGCATGAACTCCTACTTCCCGATGCCGTTCCGCGAGTCCGCGCGCATCACCCTCGAGAGCGAACACCCCGACGAGATCGGCGCGGTGTTCTTCCAGATCGACTACACGGTCGGCGACGAGCACCCCGACGACCTCGCCCGCTTCCACGCGCAGTGGCGCCGAAGCAACGCGACCACCGCCCTCGGGGAAGACCACGTGATCCTGGACGGCGTCGCCGGACGCGGCCACTACGTCGGCACCTACGTCGCCCTGTCGCAACTCGAGCGCTACTGGTGGGGCGAGGGCGAGGTCAAGTTCTACCTCGACGGCGACGACGAGTTCCCCACGCTCTGCAGTACCGGACTCGAGGACTACGCAGGCGGTGCCTGGGCGTTCCAGGACGAGCTCCGCGAGCATCCGGACCCGAACCCGCTGCCGTTCAGCGCACCGTACTTCGGCTACCCGCACGTGTCTCGGGTGGACGAGTCGAAGGGGTCGCCCTTCTGGCAGGCGATGCCGCCGTCGCACGCCCTGTACCGGTGGCATCTGCCGGACCCGATCGCGTTCCGAGAGCGGCTCCGGGTCACGCTGCAGCAGATCGGCGCCGCCGAGCACGGACTGTTCGAGCGTGCGGATGACATCAGCACGACCGCGTACTGGTACCAAGTCGAACCGCACGCGGCCTACCCGACGTTCCCCGACGCCTCCGCGCGTCGGCCGCGTTGACGAGGAGCTGCACGCCATGCGGCCGCAGCTGCACTTCACCGCGGACGGGTGGATCAACGACCCCCACGGGTTCGTCCACGCCAACGGCGAGTACCACGCGTTCTACCAGTACGTCCCGGGCAGCACCGAGTGGGAGACCGGTATCCACTGGGGGCACGCGGCGGGCCCTGATCTCATGTCGCTGCGACCCAGGGCGATCGCGATCGCGCCGGGCGACGGAGACGACGGGATCTGGACCGGCAGCATCGTCGACGGGGGCAGTGACACGCACCTGGCGTTCTACACGTCGGTGGCCGGGGCCGACACCGCGATGGGGACCGTCCGGGTCGCGACGACGCAGGACCGCTCCCTCGACAGATGGAGCAAGGGGCCGGTCGTCGTCGAGCCTCCCGAGGGGCTGGGACTGACCGCGTTCCGTGATCCGTTCGTCTTCGAGGACGACGGCTGCTGGCGGATGCTGGTCGGTGGCGCCATGGCCGACGGGGTCGCCGGCCTGCTCTCGTTCTCGTCGGTGGACCTCACGGACTGGCAGTTCGACGGTGTCGCTGCCTCCCGATCGACCCTCGCTCAGACTCCGATCTGGACGGGGGAACTGTGGGAGTGTCCACAACTGATCACCGTCGACGGGCATGACGTGCTGATGTTCAGCGTCTGGGCTGCGGACACCGGGTACGGCACCGTGTACGGAATCGGCCGCTGGCACGGCGGCAAGTTCGACGTCCAGCGGTGGGGAACGCTCGCCTACGGATCGAGCTACTACGCCCCGACCGTCTACCACGATGCGGACGGCCTACCCTGCATCACCTTCTGGATGCGGCACGTGGCGGACCCCGACGGGGCCTGGGTCGGGGCGCACAGTCTCCCCTGGGGGCTCTCGGTGATCGACGGCGATCTCCGGCTGGACATGCACGGCAGCGTCGAACGTCTCCTGGGCCGCGGGTTGGCTGGATCGACCAACGGACGCACCCTGATCCATTGGGATCCGGCCGTCGACGGTGATCTGGAACGTGCGACGGACGACGGGTCCTGGTCGCTCCGAGCGACACCGACCGAGCTCGAGTTCCTCGTTGACGGTCAGCGTTCGGCCATGCCGCGCCGGCAGGGTGGCGCACTGGTCGTGGTCGACGGCCCGATCCTCGAGCTGGCTCACGCTGGTTCAATCCTCGGCGGTGCGATCCCGACCGACAGGTCCTCGACCGCCCAAGGCGGATGAGTGCCGCCGGTCCTCGCCGAACCCGTGCATCATGGCGGTGCTCGGCGGGACCGCTCCCGGCTGTCGTGCAGCGGCCCGGACCGCGGTCCACCGCCGACGTGCGCCGGTGAGCCGTCACTCCATCGAGCTCACGGACCCGGCGCCTCCACTCGCCTGGCAGCGTCAGCGACGCCGCGTTCCCCGGTCGCTCCGGCCGGCGTGGGCGGTCTCCCAGAAGTCGAGCTCGATCGAGTCGTCCGGGCCGAGTTCCCGAGCGATGGCCGCGGCCAGGTGCTCGCCCTCGGCGCGTTGTGCCTGACAGGTCCGCGCGTCCGGCCACCCGGTCTTGTACGAGTACAGCTCGTTGAACGTCGCCGCCCAGTCCCGGACCTGCGCTGCCAGCCGCTGTGACAGCTCGGGCTCGCCCTCCGGCGCTCCGCCGTCGTCGCGCCAGAGCGGCCAGTCCACCGTGTACTCGTTCATGAGTCGGTATTCCACGCCGCGCCCTTCGCCAGCCCGCCCTGTCCTCGGGGCTCCGAACCGAGCGTGCCCGAAGGGGCCGGGGGGCGCAAGCGTCATGCGCGAGCACGGTCGACGGGCCGTCGCCCACGACGCACCCGGGAGCGCAGGACCCTGGGTGCCGCGGCGCCGACGGCGAGATACTGGTTCCGTGCGTGAACTCCAAGCGGCCATCGCCGCCGACCTCGACGTCCAGCCGGTCATCGACCCGGAGCAGGAGGTGGCGCGCCGTGTCGCCTTCCTCCGGGACTACCTGCTCGCCACCGGCGCCAAGGGCTTCGTGCTCGCGATCAGCGGCGGTCAGGACTCCTCGCTCGCCGGGCGTCTGTGCCAGCTCGCCGTCGAGTCGCTCCGGGCCGAGGGGCATCCGGCCGAGTTCACCACGGTGCGCATGCCGTACCGCGTGCAGGCCGACGAGGACGACGCGCAGCTCGCGCTCCGCTTCATCGCCGCCGACCCGGGCATCACCGTGAACATCGAGCACGGGGTCGACGGCGTCGTCCAGGACGTCGCCGAGTCGGGCACCGCCCTGAGCGACTTCGTCAAGGGCAACGTCAAGGCCCGCATGCGGATGGTCGCGCAGTACGCGGTCGCCGGGCAGCGCGGTCTGCTCGTCGTCGGCACCGACCACGCCGCGGAGGCCGTGACCGGCTTCTTCACGAAGTACGGGGACGGCGGCGTCGACATCACCCCGCTGACCGGCCTGACGAAGAGCCAGGGCCGTCAGCTCCTCGAGCACCTCGGCGCGCCGGCGCGGCTCTACGAGAAGGCGCCCACGGCCGACCTGCTCGACGACCTGCCCGGTCAGACCGACGAGGCGAACCTCGGCCTCAGCTACGCCGAGATCGACGCCTACCTGCAGGGGCACGACGTGCCCGAGGAGGTCGCCGAGGCGATCGAGACCCGCTACCGGGCCACCGAGCACAAGCGCCGCGTGCCCGCGACACCGTTCGACACGTGGTGGGGCGGGGCGAGCCCGCGACCGTAGCGCAGGAGCAGGACCCGGGGCGCCGGACGCTCGGGCGCCCGCTCCTACCGCCCGGCGAGCTCGGCGCGGATCGCCTCGACGGCCAGTCGGACCTCCGCGAACGTGGTCGACAGGGGTGAGAGCCCGAGCCGGATGCCGTTCGGGTTCCGGTGGTCGGGGATGACGTCCTGCGCCCAGAGCGCCGCGGTCACCTCGCGGAACGCCGGGTGCGTGATCGTCACGTGGCTGCCGCGGACGTCGGCGTCGCGGGGGCTGGAGACGACGACGCCGAACGGGGCGAGCAGGTCGTCGACGAGCGCGATCGCGTGTTCGGTGAGCGCGACGGACTTCGCGCGGACCGCGTCGATGCCGACCCGCTCGAGGAGGTCGAGCATGTCCTGCATCGCGAGCATGCCGACGACGGGCGGCGTCCCGCTGACGAGCCGGCGCACCCCCGGCGAGGGCGTGTAACCGTCAGCCATGCTGAACACGTCGGCGGCGCCCATCCACCCCTGGATCGGCTGCCGCAGGTCGGCCTGCAGCCGCTCGGCGGCGTAGGCGAACGCGGGGGAGCCCGGGCCGCCGTTGAGGAACTTGTAGGTGCAGCCGACGGCGAGGTCGACGTCCCACGCGTCGAGCGACGTCGGCACGACGCCAGCCGAGTGGCACAGGTCCCAGAGGACGAGCGCGCCCACCGCGTGTGCCGCCGCGGTGATGCCGGGCACGTCGGCGATGACTCCCGAGCGGTAGGCGACGTGGCTCAGCACGACCACCGCGGTCGACGTGGACACAGCATCCTCGACCTGCTCGACCGTCACACCGGTGACCGGGTCGGCCGCGATCCACTGCACCGAGAGCCCGCACTCGGCGGCGATGCCCTCGACGACGAAGCGGTCGGTCGGGAAGTCGTCGTCGTCGATGACGATCTCGGTGCGGTCGGGCCGCGCGGCCACGGCGGCGCGGATCGTCTTGTACAGGAGCACCGTCGTGGAGTCCGCGACGACGGTCTGCCCCGCCGCGGCGCCGAGGCACACGGCACCGATCCGGTCGCCGAGCTCGAGCGGAAGCGTCATCCACTGCTCGTCCCACGAGCGGATGAGGCGACTGCCCCAGTCGTGCGTCACGAATCGCTGCAGCCGCTCGGCAGTGGCGAGGAGCGGTCGCCCGAGCGAGTTGCCGTCGAGGTACGCGCGGACCTCGGTGCTCGGGACGAATGCGGCGACGTGTTCCGCGAGCGGGTCGGTGCGGTCGAGTTCGAGCGAGTCCGGTGCGGTCGCCCGCGGGGCGTCGCGTCCGACCCGGTCGTCGGCGACGGACGTCTGGTCGGTCATGTCAGGGACTCCTCGGCGCGGTCGGCGGTCAGGACCCGAGCGCCGGACAGCCAGCGTACGGCGTCGCGGGGGGCCGCGCTCCGTCCCCGGGCCGTCCGGCCGACGCCGATGTGCGGTCGCAGCGGCCCGAGCCTCAGATCTGCCGGTAGATCGTCAGCGTCTGCTCGGGCTGGTCGGGCACCAGGAACGACGCATGCGCCAGGTGCTGGACACGCCCCGACCGTGTGCGGACCCGTTTGACGCCGGCCTGGCTGGACGCAACGCCTCCAGCCTCGAGCGGCTCGCCGCACTCGTCCAGCCTCGAGCGGCTCGCCGCACTTGACCCGCGCGTGCGGACCGTCCGGTCCGTCGGCGACCGCGCTGCGGACGCGTCGGCGATCACCGCGACGGTCGAGGGTGACGCCGACGTCGTGATCGACGCGCTCGGGCCGACACCGACCGCGGACCTCACGATGGCGGGCTTCGACGTGGTCCGCGTCGACGGCACGATGGTGCTGCTCGGCGGGGTGCGACAGACGCTCCCCGTGCCCTACGGCGAACTCATGCGTCGCCGGATCACGCTGCGCGGGAATGCGCATCGCCCGGTCCGGTTGTACCTCGTCAGGAACGTCAGGAGCACCGATGCAGCGACCCGTGGTGGACCCACAGCAGCAGACCGACGAGCGTGAGGTCGTGAGCGGACGCCGGTTCGGCGCGTGGCTCGGCCTCATCAACCACGGCGAGGAGCCGATCGCGCGACGCTGATCCGCGCGAGCACGGGCCCGGGGCCGTCCCCGATCTCGATCGCCCCACTCGCTGCGGGTCGGGTGCCGTGCGCGGTGATCGCCGAGACCGACAGCACGGAGGTCGCGCGGGCACCGAGGGACCCCGTTGTGTACCACGGAGCGGCGGCGCCGAGGGCCGTCACCGCCTGCGGAGTCGAGGCCGTCGCGTCCTGCACGGGCTCGGAGTCCCCGGTCCGCCGAAGCGGCCCTCGCGGATCGCGAGCACGGACTCGTCCTGGTCAGTCGGTGTCTGTTCGGGCACGCGCACCACCCCCGCACGTGACGGTGACGCCGTGGTGCTCGCGCCGGTCGGAACGTCCCCCGTTGGCTGGCGAAGTCCCCCTCGCTGTACCCCGTTCGCTGAGAACCAGGAACGCTGCGCTCCAACCGGTGCTTTCCTCAGGTCATCTGACCGACCACGACACCGAGGAGCCCGATCCCATGGTCACCAACACCCAGCCCGAGCGGTACGGCACCGCAGACTCCGGACGGCGCAACGGCGTCGCCATCTCCGCACTCGTCATCGGCATCGTCGGCCTCGTCATCAGCTTCTGGGGCGTCCTCAGCCTCGTCGCCCTGGTCCTCGGCGTCGTCGGCCTGCGTCGCTCGCCGGCCAAGGGGGAGCGCGGTCACGGCCAGGCGATCGCGGGCATCGTCCTCGGCGTCATCGGCGTCGTGTGGGGCATCCTCGCGCTCGTCTTCGGCCTGCAGCACTACTTCTTCTTCGTCAACCACTGACCCCGCATGGGAGCCTCGCTCCCATGACACGGCGCCGGTCACCGCTCCGCGAGCAGACGCTCCGCATCGTCACGTCGCTCGTGGGGATGGTGGCCGGCGGTGGCCGCGAACGGGCCGTGCCCGGGCTCGTAGGCTGGTCCGATGCGAGCACTGGTGCGGAGCAGCGGTCCGACGACGGCGGTGGCGGCGCGGAACGGGGTCGGCTTCTCCTCCGCCGAGGCGTACCTGGTGGAGCGACACGGCCCCGACCAGACGGTCGCCGAGGTCCCGTTCGCGGCCGAGCGGCCGGTGGCCTCGGGCGACCGGCTCACGTGGGTGTGGTTCCCGGAGCGGGTGCTGCCGGCCGGTCGCGCCGAGCCGACCGAGGCCGACCTCGACGGGTTCTGGGACGCGACCGCCTTCGCGCTCGACGTCGTGTTCACGGACGGCAGCCGTGCCTCCGCGTCAGCGCGCGACCAGTACGCGGTCCCGATGACGCCGGAGGCGCAGGACGACGCGCGCATGCTCTGGGTGGACCAGTGGAACCGCCGCACCGTCGACCTGACGCCGTTCGCCGGGCGCACGGTGGACCGTCTGGAGGCACGGCTCGGCCGCGCCGACCGGGTCGCCGCCGACGGCGCGGCGGCACCGCTACGGGGCTGGCTCGACGACGTGCGGATCGAGACGGCGCCGCCCCGGGCCTCCCGGCCGCTCGACCACGTCGTGACGACCCGCGGGACGCACGCGTCGTCGCGGTTCTCCCGCGGGAACACGGCGCCCCTCGTGGCGGTCCCGCACGGCGGCGTGTTCGGGCTGCCCATGACCGACGCGTCCGATCCTCGCTGGCCGTACGCGTACCACGAGCACGTCGACGGCGACGGCCGGCCGGCGCTCCAGGCGTTCGCCACGTCCCACATCCCCTCGCCGTGGATGGGCGACCGCGGGGTGTTCCAGATCATGCCGAACCCGCTCGTCGAGCCGGACACTGACCGCACGGCCCGCGCGCTGCCGTTCGACCGCGCGGACGAGGTCGCCGGCCCGCACCGCTACCGGGTCGCGTTCGACGGCGGAGTGACCGCGGAGATGACGGCGGGGGAGTTCGCCCTCGGGTTCCGGTTCACCTTCCCGAGGGAGCGTGCATCGGTGGTGCTGGACCACCACGGCGTCGTCCGCTCGGCGTCCGTGCAGGTCGAGGACGGCGTCGGGGTCGTCGACGCGCTCCTCGACGACCGGCCGCAGACACCGCCGCACCACGTGCACCTCCGCGTCCACGGCGTGGTGGCGGACCGGACGACCGTCGAGGAGGGCCGGCTCGGTGGCTGGTTCGTCGTCGACGGGACGGCTCCGGTCGACGTGCTCCTCGGGATCTCGACGGTGTCGGCGGAGGACGCGGCCGCGAACCTGCGCGCTGCGGGCGACGTCGACGCCATGTGCGCCGAGGCCGAGCGGCGGTGGTCGGCGGCGCTCGCCACGATGTCGTTCGAGGGTGCCTCCGAGGACCAGCTCGTGTCGCTCTACTCGGGCCTGTACCGGCTGTTCCTGTACCCGAACACCGCCGGGGAGACCGCGCTGACCGGCGCGTCCCGCTACCGCTCGCCCTACGGCGCGGTCCTCGACACCCCCGTCCGCGACGAGCCCGGTCCCGAGGTCGGGTCGGGGCCGTTCACGACGACGAACGGGTTCTGGGACACCTACCGCACGGCGTGGCCGCTGCTCGCGCTCCTCACACCCGAGCGGACCGGGGCGCTCGCCGAGGGCTTCGTGCAGCACCACCACGACGGCGGCTGGACGCCCCGCTGGAGTGCCCCCGGTGCCGAGGACGTCATGACCGGCACGACGAGTGACACCGTGTTCGCGGACCTCGCGGCCAAGGGTGTCCCGGGGTTCGACCTCGCGACGGCGTACCGGAGCGCGGTGCGCAACGCGACCGTGCCGTCACCGGACCCGCGTGTGGGACGCAAGGGGATCCTCCCGGGCGCGTTCCGCGGGTACGTCGACACCGACACGCACGAGGGGATGTCGTGGACCCTCGACGCGGCGATCAACGACTGGGGGCTCGCGGTCATGGCGCGGCTGCTCGCCGACCGCGCCGTGCCCGGTTCGTCGGAGGCGGAACGACTCGACGCCGAGGCCGAGTGGTTCGCCCGGCGGTCCCTGCAGTACCGGAACGTGTTCCACCCGGGGCTCGGGTTCTTCGTCGGCCGTCGTCCCGACGGGGACTGGCGGGTCGAGGGCGAGGCGTTCGACCCGGCGGAGTGGGGGACGGACTACACCGAGACGAACGCGTGGGGCACGATGGTCACCGCCCCGCACGACGGGGCCGGTGTCATGGCCCTGCACGGCGGGCCCGAGGGGCTCCTCGCCGCGATGGCCCGGTTCCGCGCCGTCGGCGAGACCGGTGCGACGGACCGTTCCGGCTCGTACGGGTTCGCGATCCACGAGATGACCGAGGCGCGGGACGTCCGCATGGGGATGCTCGGTCTGTCGAACCAGCCGGCGCACCACATCCCGTTCGCACCGATGTGGGCCGGCCGACACGACGACGCGCACGCGACGCTCCGCGAGTGCGTCACGCGCCTGTTCGTCGGTTCGGACCTCGGCCAGGGGTACCCGGGCGACGAGGACAACGGCGAGATGAGCGCCTGGTACGTGTTCGTCACGATCGGGCTGTACCCGCTCGCGCCCGCGACCGGGACCTACGTGCTCGTCCCGCCGACCGTCCGACGGACCGAGCTGCACCTGGGCGACGCGACCACGGTCGTCGAGGTCGCGGGGCCGTGCCGCGGCCCGTACGTGGCGTCCGTCACCGTCGACGGTGAACCGTGGGAGTCGGTGTCGATCCCGCACGCGGTGATCGCCCGCGGCGCGCACGTGGTGTTCACGCTGTCGGACGAGCCGCTCGGGTGGGCCGCCGGGTCGCGCCCGGTGTCGGCGTCCGAGCTCCACGGCTTCGCGGACACGCCCGCGGACGTCCTGCCGGTCGGCGCGTCGCCGGTCACCGACGACACCGGGCGGAGCGTCGTGCGGCTCGCCGAGGGGGAACACGTCGAGGTGCCGGTGTCCGTCGCGGCCGCGTCGCTCTACACCGTCACGGTGGCCGAGCCGGGGACGTACGGGTGGACGGTGGCGTGGGTCGACGCGGACGGCCGGGTCGCCACGGCGGACGAGCGGGTCGGCGAGGAGTTCGCCTGGGCCGCGCAGACCCGGGTGTTCCGGATCGCGGGCGGGGTCGAGCGCGGTGCGATCCGGTTCACGGCGTCGCGGCCGGTCGGGCTCACCCAGCTCGAGGTCGTCGCGGCCTCGCGGTCGACTCCCGGACGCTGAGCGTCAGGGCGGGGCCGGGGCGCGACGTCAGCGGGGTCCCGGCCTCGACCTGCTCGAGCAGCAGTCGGGCCGCACGCTCGCCGAGCTCGACGGTGTCGCGGGTCAGGGTCGTGAGCGCGGGCCGGACGAGCCGCGCCATGGCGGAGTCGTCGAACGACGCGATCGACAGGTCGTCGGGCACGGGGACCCCCATCTCGGCGGCGACACCGAGCCCGGCGACGGCGAGCACGTCGTTGTCGTAGACGATCGCCGTGGGGCGGCGCGGGCCGACGAGCAGGGTCCGGGTGATCGCGGCGCCGGCGTCCGACGAGTAGTCGGTGGTGAACGACTCGGCGGACTCGAGCCGGGCCTCCCGGGCGAATCGCTGCAGCGCCGCGGCGCGCATGGCCGTGTGCTCGAACTGCGGTGGCCCGGCGACGTGCGCGATGCGGGTGTGGCCGAGCGCGTGCAGGTACCCGAACACGGTGTCCGCGGCGTCCGAGTCGTCGATCCACACGGTGGGCCAGGTGCCCGGCGGCGATGGATGCGAGCCGACGACGACGGCGGGCAGGCCGAGTTCGGCGAGCAACGCGAGGCGGGGGTCGTCGGCTCGCGGGTCGATGAGCACGACGCCGTCCACGCGGTGCCCGCTCCACCACTCGCGGTACGTCTCGAGCTCCTCGTCGACGTCACGCGCGACGAGGAGGTTCATCCCGACGTGGGTCCCGGCGAGGCCGAGCTGGATCCCGGAGATGAGGTCGCCGAAGAACGACTCCGTCCCGAGCGTGCGCGCGGGCCGGTTGAGCACGAACCCGATGGTGCCGGCGCGGGCGCCGCCGAGGGCCCGCGCGGCCGAGTGGGGACGCCAGTTGAGCTCACGGGCGACCTCGAGGATGCGCGACCGGGTGGCCGCCGAGACACCCGGCCGGTCGTTCAGTGCGAACGAGACCGCTCCCGTGGACACGCCGGCCCGTGCTGCGATCTCGGCGATCGTCACCCGTTTCGGTTGCGGCATCGTCGCTGCACCGGCCCCCTCGTCGTCCACGCGCTCATCATGGCGGCACCCGCGCCCGTTGGCGAATGGCACCGCGCCCGGCGAGTGACCACCGGGTGTCGCCGCGGCGCACGACCGGGGACACGCCGCGGCTTGACTATAGCGCTTTAGTCCTTCATGCTCACCTGCAACAGCGGTAGCGATGCCGCGACTGATGGCGGATCTGAACCGCTTCAGTTGCTGCGGCGAACAAGGGAGTCCACGCAATGTCACGTCGTACCACCACAGCACCCACCTCCGGCCGGAGGCGAGCGACGTTCGCCGCAGGCCTGGCGACCGCCGCGGCGGCCGCGCTCGTCCTGACCGGCTGCTCCGCGGGCAGCAACAGCGGCGGCAGCAGCGCCGGCGGCGACGTCACCGGCACGATCACGCTCCAGACCTGGGCGCTGACGCCCAAGTTCACGGGGTACCTCAAGGGCGTGATCGCGGCGTTCGAGAAGAAGCACCCCGGCACGACCGTCAAGCTCGTCGACCAGCCCGGCGACGGCTACTCCGACAAGGTCCTGAGCCAGGCGTCGTCGAACACCCTGCCGGACGTCGTCAACCTGCCCCCGGACATCGCGCTGCCCCTGGCGAAGCGCGGGATCCTCGAGGACGTCAGCAAGGCCGACAGCTCGCTGCGGAGCACCTACACGGCGGGCTCGGTCGACGCCTACGACTACAAGGAGACGAAGGGTGGCGTGTACGGGTACCCCTGGTACCTCAACACGGACGTCGACTTCTGGAACAAGTCGATGCTCGACCAGTGCGGTCTCGACTCGTCGAAGCCGCCGGTGACCACGCAGCAGCTCTTCGCGCAGGCCAAGACCATGCACGAGCACTGCCCGAACGACTACCTGATGAGCCGCAAGCCCACGCTGAGCGACTTCACCCTCGCCGGCGTCAAGGTGCTCAACAGCGACGGCACGAAGTTCACGTTCGCCACGAAAAAGGCGGCGTCGCTCATCGACCAGTACGCCACCGCGTACCAGAACGGCTACATGCCGTCGTCGGTCCTCAACTCCGACTACCTCGGCAACTCGACCCTGTTCACGCAGGGCAAGGTGGCCTGGACCACGGGTGGCGCGTCCTCGCTCAGCGACTTCGAGACGAACAACCCGTCGCTCAAGAACGACGTCGTCGTCTCGCCGGCGCTCGACACCCCGCCGCTGTACGTGCAGGGCCTCAGCGTGTCGCAGAAGTCGAAGCACCTCGCCACCGCGAACGCGTTCGCCCAGTTCATGACGAACGCCGCGAACCAGAAGGCCTTCGCCAAGCTCGTCAACATCTTCCCGTCGACGAAGTCCTCGCAGTCGGACCCGTTCTTCTCGAAGGACGACGGCACCGAGAACGGCACGGCCCGCGTCCTCGCGAACACGGCACTGAAGACGGCGAAGAACCTGACGCCGGTCGAGGCGAACGACTCCATGACGACGTTCCTCGACCAGCAGATCGCGCTCGCCATGAAGGGCCAGACCACGAGCATGAAGGCGCTGCGGACCGCGCAGACCAAGATGAACACCCTGCTCGCGAACGGCTGACGCCACCACCAGGAGAGGGAGGATCGCCATGCGAGCGAACCGTTGGTACACGCCGTGGATCCTGATCGCGCCGGCCCTGGTGTGGCTGCTCGTGTTCAGCTTCTGGCCGTCGATCAACACCGTGCGGCTGTCGTTCACGAACGCCAGCCCGCTCGGCGGGGTGAGCGCGTGGGTGGGCCTGAAGAACTTCAGCACCCTGCTCGCCGACCCCCAGGTGTGGCAGGCGCTGCTCAACAGCGTCGTCTACATGGCGATCTGCCTGCCGCTGCTGACGATCCTCCCGCTCCTCATCGCGCTCCTGGTCGAGAAGAACCTGCCCGGGATCGCGTTCTTCCGGACCGCGTACTACACGCCCGTCATCGCGTCGGCGGTGGTCGTCGGGCTCATCTGGACCTGGATCCTCGACGACCGCGGCGTGGTGAACGAGGTCGCCCAGAGCCTGCACGTCATCCAGGGGCCGCTCCCGTTCCTCACCGACCGATGGCTCGTGCTCTTCAGCGCGATCAGCCTGACGGTGTGGAAGGGCCTCGGCTACTACATGATCATCTTCCTGGCGGCGCTCGGGAACGTCGGCAAGGACCTGCACGAGGCGGCGGCACTCGACGGGGCCGGCGCCGTCCGCCGGTTCTGGAGCGTGACCATGCCGGGCGTCCGCGGCACCATGACGCTCGTCGGGATCCTCGTGTGCGTCTCGGCGCTGCGGGTGTTCTCGGAGCTCTACGTCCTCACCAACGGCAAGGGCGGCCCCGGCGGCCAGGACGAGTCACTCGTCAGCCTCATCCAGGAGTACGCCCGCGGCTTCACCGGCAACCTCGGCTACGCGTCGGCCCTGAGCATCCTGCTCTTCGTCGTCACGCTCGTGCCGATGCTGGTCCTCGCACGCATCAACAACAAGGCGGAGCAGTGACGAACACGACGACGACGTCCGAACCGGTCGTCTCCGGAGACCGCGGGACCGCAGCGAACGCTGCGGGCGGCAGCCGCGCCTCCCGACCGGGAGGGACGGGACGGACCCGGCGCGTCGGTCCGGACGGGCGCCGCCGCCGGAGCCGCACCTTCGGCACCATGAGCACGAAGGAGAAGGTGTTCCGCTACGTGCTGCTCGTGGTGGTGCTGTTCATCACCATCGGGCCGTTCCTGTGGCAGCTGTCGACCTCGCTCAAGGGCGCGGGCGAGGACATCTACACGCAGACGCCGGAGTTCGTACCGAGCCAGCCGACGTTCCTCAACTACGTCAAGGTCGCCGACGCGATCCCCGTGTTCACCTACATCGGGAACTCGCTCGTCGTCGCCGCGCTCGACGTGGTCGGCAACGTCGTGTTCGCCACGCTCGCCGGGTTCGCCGTGGCCCGCCTGCAGTTCCGGGGCAAGAAGGTGGTGCTCGGGCTGTTCCTCGCGACGCTCGTGCTCCCCGGCGAGGTCACGATCGTCTCGCAGTTCGTCACGATCAAGGACCTCGGGCTCGCGGACTCGCTCGTCGGCGTCGCCCTGCCGGGGATGATCGCCGCGCTCAACGTGCTGCTCATGTACAACGCGTTCCGGCAGATCCCGGAGGAGATCGACCAGGCGGCCGTGATGGACGGCGCGAACTCGTGGCAGCGCCTCCGGTTCGTCGCGCTGCCCGCCGTGCAGGGCACGATCGCCGTCATCGCGATCTTCTCGTTCATCGGCGCGTGGGACGACTTCCTCTGGCCGCTCATCGTGCTGCAGACGCCGGACAAGCTGACCCTGACCGTCGGACTCCAGTACCTGCAGGGCACGTTCTCGAACGACCAGCGCCTCATCGCGGCGGGCACGATGATCGCGTTCATCCCGATCGCGGTGATCTTCTCGGTGCTTCAGCGCTTCTTCTTCAAGGGCGTCGAAGAGGGCGGGGTCAAGGGCTGATGCGCTTCGGCGTCAACTACACGCCCGCCGAGGGTTGGTTCCACTCGTGGCTCGACTTCTCGCCGTCCGCGGTGGCGCGTGACCTCGAGCAGATCGCCGGCCTGGGCGTCGACCACGTCCGCGTGTTCCCGCTCTGGCCACTCGTGCAGCCGAACCGGACGCTCATCCGGGCGTCGGCGCTCGACGACGTCGCGACGGTCGTCGACATCGCCGCGTCGTTCGGGCTCGACGTCAACGTCGACGCGCTGCAGGGGCACCTGTCGAGCTTCGACTTCGTGCCGTCGTGGCTCGAGAGCTGGCATCGTCGGAACGTGTTCACCGACCCGGACGTCGTCGCGTCGACCGCCGACTACGTGCAGGCGCTGTCCGCGGCGCTCGCCGGCCGGCCGAACCTGCTCGGCGTCACGCTCGGCAACGAGCTGAACCAGTTCGCGCACGCCCCGCACCCGACCCCGCATGCGGTGACCGACCGGGAGGCCGGGGACTGGCTCGCGACGATGGTCGCGGCGGCGCGCCGCGGGCTCGGCGCACCGGTGCCGGACGCGGTCCCGGCTCCGGGTCTCCCGTCCGGCGTCGGCCGGGAGGCCCGGCGCACGGCCGCCCCGTCCGTCACGGTCGCGCAGTACGACGCCGCCTGGTACGACGACGCGCAGCCGTTCGGTCCGGAGCACGCGGCCGAGCACGGCGACATGACCGTCACGCACTCGTGGGTGTTCAACGGGGCCGCCCGCGTGCACGGTCCGCTCGGCACCGGGTCCGTCCGGCACGGCGAGTATCTGCTCCAACTCGCCGCGGCGTGGAACCGGACCGCGGAGCGACCGAACTGGCTCCAGGAGGTCGGCGCCCCGACGAACGTGGTCCCGGTCGACGACGCCCCAGCGTTCCTCGAGGGCACGATCCGGCACGCCGTTGAGGTGCAGCAGCTGTTCGGCATCACCTGGTGGTGCTCGCACGACGTCGCACGGTCGCTCGCCGACTTCCCCGAGCTCGAGTACAACCTCGGACTCTTCACGAACGACGGACGCCGCAAGCCGACCGGCGAGCGATTCGCCGAGCTCGCCCGTGCGTTCGGCGACGGTGCCGGCGCGGCACTCGAGCGGCTCGCGCCGCCGGCGGACGCGCTCGTCCTCGACGACGTCCTGCCCGACGGCCGTCGCGCCCCGGACGTCCGCGCGACGGCCGCCCCCGGGGGCCGGTTCTCGCTCGCCTGGGTCGCGCTGGCCGAGTCGCTCGGCCGCGGACCGCAGGTCGTCCTGCGCTCGCGCGCGGGAGACTCCGGACTCCTGGCCGAACGCGGCATCCGCACGCTGCACGACGTCCCGGCGGACACCCGCGCCGTCCACACCGCGGTGGCGCACCCCGCCACGATGCCCTGACCACCTCATCCGGAAGGCACTGATGCACGACGACATCCCCCTCACCATCGGCCGAGCGCGCCGGGTCCTCGACGAACGGATCCTGCCGGCCGTGCACGCGACGGCGGTCCCGCTGACGGTCGAGTGGAACGAGCTCCCCGGCGAGCCGATCACCCCCGCCGAGGGCCTCGCGCTCGCCTACCGGCCGTACGAGGTCGGGACGTCGTGGGGCGCCGCGTGGGGGACCACCTGGTTCCACGTCACCGGGACCGTGCCCGAGCAGTGGGCCGGACGTCGGGTCGAGGCGCGCATCGACCTCGGGTTCGACGTGAACATGCCGGGGTTCCAGTGCGAGGGCCTCGTCTACCGACCGGACGGCAGCCCGGTGAAGTCGATCAACCCGCGCAACCAGTGGGTCCTCGTCACTGAGCAGGCCGAGGGCGGCGAGCTCGTCGACCTGTACCTCGAGGGCGCGTCGAACCCCGTGCTGCTCGACTACCACCCCTTCCTCCCGACGCAGGAAGGGGACATCCAGACGTCGTCGTCACGGCGGTTGTACACGTCGCGCCGCATGGACCTGACCGTGTTCGAGGCCGAGGTGCACGAGCTCGCCCTCGACATCGAGGTGCTGCTCGAGCTCCAGGCCGAACTGCCCCAGGGGCCGCGACGGATGCGGATCCTGCAGGCGCTCGACGACGCCCTCGACGCCCTCGACCTGCAGCACATCCCCGAGACCGCGCCCGACGCCCGAGCGGCGCTCGCCGACGTGCTCGCGTCCCCGGCCGAGGCCTCGGCCCACCGGATCTCCGCCGTCGGACACGCCCACATCGACTCCGCATGGCTCTGGCCCGTGCGCGAGACGATCCGCAAGGTGGCGCGGACCACCTCGTCGATGACGGAGCTCATCGACCAGACCGACGACTTCGTCTACGGCATGTCGAGCGCCCAGCAGTACGCCTGGATCAAGGAGCACCGCCCCGAGGTGTACGCACGCGTCAAGGAGGCCGTGGCAGCGGGTCGGTTCCTGCCCCTCGGTGGCATGTGGGTCGAGTCGGACACCGTGATGCCGACCGGCGAGTCGATCGTCCGGCAGTTCTCGCAGGGCCAGCGGTTCTTCGAGCGCGAGTTCGGGATCCGGCCGAAGGGCGTCTGGTTGCCGGACAGCTTCGGGTACTCGCCTGCCCTACCGCAGCTCATGCGTCGCGCCGGGTTCGAGTGGTTCTTCACGCAGAAGATCTCGTGGAACCAGGTGAACAAGTTCCCGCACCACACGTTCCTGTGGGAGGGCATCGACGGGTCCCGCGTGTTCTCGCACTTCCCGTCCATGGACACCTACAACTCGCAGCTGTCCGGCTCCGAGGTCGCGAAGGCGTCGCGGCAGTTCCGCGAGAACCGCCTGGCGTCCGGGTCGATCGCGCCCGTCGGGTGGGGCGATGGCGGTGGCGGGACCACGCGCGAGATGACCGGCAAGGCCGCGCGCCTGGCGGACCTCGAGGGCAGCGCGCAGGTCGCGTGGGAGCACCCGGACGCGTTCTTCGAGCGTGCCCGCGGCGAGCTCGCGAACCCGCCCGTGTGGGTCGGTGAGCTCTACCTCGAGCTGCACCGCGCGACCCTGACGTCGCAGCACGGGACCAAGCAGGGGAACCGCCGCGCGGAGCACCTGCTCATCGAGGCCGAGCTGTGGTGCGCCACCGCCGCGGCCCGCACCGGGTTCGCCTACCCGTACGACGAGCTCGACGCCCTGTGGCAGCAGGTGCTCCTGCAGCAGTTCCACGACATCCTGCCCGGCACGTCGATCGCCTGGGTGCACCGCGAGGCCGTCGAGCAGTACGCGCGCGTCGCCGACGCCCTCGTGGCGATCATCGCGCAGGCCGTCCGCGCGCTCGTCGGTGAGGGGGACACCCCCGTCCTGGTGAACCCCGCGCCGTTCGCCCGGGGCGGGGCGCCCGCGCTCGGGGCGGTCGTCGCGGCCTCCGTGCCGCAGGTCGCTCCCGTCACCATCACGGAGGACGGCGACGCCCACGTGCTCGAGAACGACCTCGTCCGCATCACGGTCTCCGCCGAGGGGCTCGTGACCTCCGCGGTCGACCTCGGGTCCGGGCGGGACGCGATCGCGCCCGGCCAGGCGGGGAACCTGCTGCAGCTCCACCAGGACTTCCCGAACATGTGGGACGCGTGGGACGTCGACCGCTACTACCGCAACCGGGTCGAGGACATCCGCGGGGTCGACGAGCTGACCGTGTCGACCGGTGCCGACGGCGTCGCCCGGATCGTCGTCCGCCGGTCGTTCTCGGAGTCGTCGATCGAGCAGACGCTGTCCCTGGCGCCGGGGTCACGCACGCTCGAGGTCGCCCAGGTCGTCGACTGGCACGAGACGGAGAAGTTCCTCAAGGTCGCGTTCCCGCTCGACGTCCGCGCGGAGCACACGATCGCCGAGACCCAGTTCGGCGCGAACAAGCGCGTCACCCACAGCAACACCTCGTGGGAGGCCGCGAAGTTCGAGACGTCCATGCACCGGTACGTGCTCGCGGAGGAGCCGGGCTTCGGCGTCGCGCTCGTCAACGACTCGATCCACGGGTACGACATGACCCGGGACGCCGTCGACGGGGACGTCACGACGACGCTCCGGCTGTCGCTGCTCCGTGCACCGCGGTTCCCCGACCCCGAGACGGACCAGGGCGTGCAGACGCACCGCTTCGGGCTCGTCGTCGGGACGTCGGTGGCCGGTGCGACCGAGGAGGGCGTGCTCCTCAACCTCGACGCCCGGACCGTGACGGGCGACCACGGGTTCGACCCGCTCGTGACGGTGTCCGACGACCTCGTGCTGTCGAGCGTCAAGCTCGCGGACGACCGCTCGGGCGACCTCGTCGTCCGGGTGTACGAGCCGGCGGGTCGTCGTGCCCGCGGGACCGTGACCGTCGCGGCCGACGTCGCGGCCGTCACCGAGGTCACCCTGCTCGAGGAGCCGATCGTCGACGCGGCGACCACCGGCGCGTCGAGCACCGTCGCGGCGACCGACCCCGCGACGGTCGACCTCGCACTCGGCGGCTTCGAGGTCCGCACGCTGCGGTTCACGCTGGGCTGAGGCCGGTGTCGGGCGGCGCGGTCCGGGGCTGACGACCGCGCCGCCCGCGAGCGGCCACGTCGGGCGGCGCGGTCAACGGTCGATGGCCGCGCTCGCCCGGGCCGCAGCGCGATCGGGCGAGAGGAACCCGATGTCGTACCGCGGCCGGACGCCGAGCGCGAGGTCCGCGAGCACCTCGCCGAGCACCGGCACGAACTTGAACGCGTGCCCGGAGCAGCCGGTCGCGACGAAGCACGCCGGCGCCCCGGGGAGCGCGCCGAGGATGAAGTCCTCGTCGCTGCTCATCGTGTACATGCACGAGTACGCGTCGAGGTCCGCGCCCGCGGCCCCGGGCAGGAACCGCTCGAGGACACCGCGGAGTTCGGCGACCTCGTCGGGGCGGACCACGCGGTCGATCGTGTCCGGGGTCGTGTCCTCCCCACCGTCGTGCCGGCCGATCTTGACGCCCTGCCCGTCGTGGTCCGGGAACCCGTAGTACAGGTGCCCGTCGTGCTGGATGGAGAAGCCCGGCATGGCGTCGGCCCCGAGACCCCGGGGGTTCGTCGGCGCGAAGTGCGCGACCACCTTGCGACGGGCCACGATCCGGAGGCCCGTCGCGGCGAGCAGCTCGGGCGCCCATGGTCCGGCCGCCACCACGACCCGGTCCGCGCGGTAGGCGGCGACGTCGGTGCGGACGAGCGGGTGCGCTCCGAACGCGATGTCGACGACGCGTTCCGCGCGGAACTCCGCGCCGTGCTCCTGGGCGAGTCGGTGGTGGGCGCGGACCGTCGCCTCGGGGTCGACGAATCCCGCTTCCCGCTCGAGGACGCCCTCCCAGCCGTCGGCGACGCGGAATGCCGGGAACCGATCACGGATCGCGGTCGCCGTGAGGTGCTCGACGGGGAGTCCGTGCGCGCGGGCCGCGGCGAGGGTGTCCGCCACAAGGGCTCCTCCGATCGGAGCGACGGCGAGCACGCCGCTCTCGGTCAGCAGACGGGTGCCGGACACCTGCTCGAGTTCGTGCCACAGCCTCCATGCGGCGGTCGTGAGCGCGACGTACTCGGGGCCCTCGGCGTACGCCTGCCGCACCAGGCGCGACCGGCCGTGCGATGAACCGTCGCGGTGACCCGGGAGGCGCGGGTCGAGTCCGAGCACCGTCGCACCCCGTGCGGCGAGGTGGTACGCGGCGGCCGAGCCGATGCCTCCGAGCCCGACGACGACCGTGCCCGGGACGCGGACCTCGGCGTCCGTGGCGCCGGAGCCCCCGGTCGCCCCGCGCGACCGACCGGTGGAGGGATGACCGACGTCCATGCGGTGATCATCGCAGACGCATCATGCCGCAGATCCGCCAGCCGACCCCGTCGTTTCTCACCGACGTCACTGGAGGCTCATCGAGGTCACCCGGGAGGCCGAGAGGTGGCGGCGAGGACCCGTTCGTAGCGTCATCGCAGTCGGCCCCGCCGTGCGACCGCACGAGCCGGAGACCAGGAGCCGACCCTGGCGAGGAGACCCCATGTTCACGACGTACCTGAGGCGCGAGCTCACGAACCGCAAGAAGCAGACCGTGATCATCGCGATCGGGATGGCGTTGGCCATCGCGCTCGTGATCATCGTGTCGTCGATCTCGAGCGGCGTGAAGGCAGCGCAGTCCAGCGTGCTCGAGTCGGTCTACGGCGTCGGCACCGACATCACCGTGACGAAGACGGCGACCGCGTCGTCGAGCAAACCACCGAGCTTCGACTTCGGCTCGGGGTCCGGCTCGTCGTCGGGCTCGAGCGGGAAGACGAACCTGTCACAGTCGACCCTCTCCGTACAGCGGGGTACCTCGACGATGGCCGCGAGCACGGTGACGAAGGTCGCGAACACCTCGGGCGTCGCTGCCGCAACGGGCGTGCTGCAGCTGACCGAGAACTCGTTCTCGGGCTCGGTCTCGTCCGGGTCGTCGTCGGGCACCTCGGGCTCGTCGTCCTCGGGCTCGTCGTCCTCGGGCACCACGGGGTCCGGCACCTCGGGCTCGGGCCAGTCGACCGACGGCGGTCCCGCGGGCGGCTTCGGCGGCGGCAGCTTCAGCGTCGACCAGACCACCGTCGAGGGCATCGCGACGTCGAGCACCACGGTCGGCCCGCTGACGAGCGCCGAGGTGACGAAGGGTCGGGCGCTCAGGGCCTCGGACGCCGGGAAGGACGTCGTCGTGCTCGACACGACGTACGCGAAGACCGAGTCGAAGACCGTCGGCGACACCATCACCATCGGCGACACGACGTTCACCGTGGTCGGCATCGTCGCGTCGACGAGCTCGTCCTCGAGCACCGCATCGGACATGTACATCCCGCTCGACACCGCACAGGAGCTGTCCGGTGAGACCGGCAAGGTGACCTCGGTCTACGTCTCGGCGACCTCGTCCTCGGACGTCAGCAGCATCAAGACCGCGCTCGAGAAGAAGCTCACCAAGGCGACCGTCTCCACCGAGGCCGACCTCGCATCGAGCGTGTCCGGGTCCCTCTCGACCGCGTCGAGCCTCGTGTCGAACCTCGGCACCTGGCTGTCGATCGTGGTCCTCGCCGCCGCGTTCCTCATCGCCATCCTGTTCACGATCTCCGGCGTGAGCCGCCGCACCCGCGAGTTCGGCACCCTGAAGGCCATCGGCTGGTCCAACGGCCGCATCACCCGGCAGGTCGCCGGGGAGTCGTTCGTCCAGGGCATCATCGGCGGCGTCGTCGGAGCCGTCGCGGGCCTGGTCGGCATCCTCGTCATCAACGTCATCGCCCCCACCATCTCCGCCAGCGCCTCCAGCAGCACCAGCGCGGGTGACCCCGGCGGGGCAGGACCCGGCAGCGCGGCGACGGCGGCGGCCGGTTCCGGCGCCGCGAACGGTGCGGCGAGCGCAGCCGGTCGGGCTGCGTCCTCGGCGACGGAGGTGGTCCTCCACGCCCCCGTGACGGTCGAGATCATCGTGGTCGCGATCGGGCTGGCGATCACCGGCGGACTGCTGTCCGGGGTGTTCGGCGGGTGGCGGGCCTCCCGGCTGCGTCCGGCGGCGGCGCTGCGGAGCGTGGCCTGATGACCGACAGCCGCGCCCTGCCCATCAGCACCACGACCGACGACACCACGGAAGCAGGCGCCCCGATGACCACCACGACCGACGACACCACGGAGGCAGGGGCACCGACCACCACGGCACCCCGTACGGTCGGCACCGCGTCGGCCCACCCCACGGCGGCGATGTACCAGCTCACCGGGGTGACGAAGCGCTACGCGCAGAAGGGCAAGCAGGTCACGGCCCTCGCGGGCGTGGACCTCGTGATCCCGAGGGGGCAGCTCGTCGCGATCCAGGGTCCGACCGGCGGCGGCAAGTCGACGCTGCTGCAGATGCTCGGCGCGCTCGACCGACCGACCTCGGGCGCGGTCCGGCTCGGCGGCCACGACCTCTCGACCGCAGGGGGTGCCGCACTCACCGACATCCGCGCCACCGAGATCGGGTTCGTGTTCCAGTCGTTCAACCTGATCCCCACGCTCACCGCGCTCGAGAACGTCGAGACGGCGTTCGCCGGCTCGCTGGCGCGGGTCGGGAGGGACGTAGTGCACCGACGAGCAACTGCGGCACTGCAGGAGGTCGGCCTGGGTGAGCGGCTGTCCCACCTGCCGGCCGAGCTGTCCGGCGGACAGCAGCAGCGCGTCGCGATCGCCCGGGCACTGGTGAAGGACCCGAGCGTGCTGCTCGCCGACGAACCCACCGGGGCGCTCGACGAGGCCACGCGCGACGAGATCATGTCGCTCATCGAGCGGCAGTGGCGGGACCGCGGGCTCACCGTCGTGATCGTCACCCACGACTCGTGGGTCGCCCGGCGCGCCGAGCGCCGGCTCCGCATCGAGCAGGGGCAGGTGCGCGACATCTGACACGGACCGCTGGTGCCCCCGTCTCGGTAGGGAGGCGGGGGCATCGGCACGCCGTGGGCGAGGCCCGCGGGACGGCGCCCGGACCTGAACGACACCGCAGGCGTCCCGACGACACTGCAGGGCACAACGACACCGTGGACCGGACGTCGCCGTCCCCGGCGGCGTCGTCGGAGCGAGAACGGCAGGGACCGATGGACGCCGGAGAGTTCGTGGACCTCGTGGCACAACGAGCCGACATCACCCACACGCGGACGCGGGCGCGGCCCATCACGGACGCGACGCTCCTGACGTTGGCCGAGCGGCTCAGCGGGGGCGAGGCCGCCGACCTCGCCGCGGAGCTGCCCGAGGAGCTCCGCACGCCGCTCCTCCGCGACGGTGAGGCGTCCGAGCGGTTCGGGGCCGACGAGTTCTGCCGACGCGTGGCCGAACGGGCGGGCGTCGACGCCGACACCGCGCTCGAGGGTGCGACCGTCGTGTTCGCCGTCCTGCACGAGGCCGTGTCGAAGGGCGTGTGGGACCACGTGACGACCCAGCTGCCGAAGGAGTACGTCGCGCTCTTCCGCCTGAAGGTCTGACGTCCCGTCTGCCACGATGGGCGCATGCCCGCAACGACGCCGTACGGCTCCTGGACCTCCCCGATCTCCGCAGCGGACCTCACCACGAACGGCCACCCCGTGTCCGGCCCGCGCTGGGTGGGCGACGAGGTCTGGTGGCTCGAGCTCCGCCCGCAGGAGGACGGCCGCTCGGCGGTCCGACGCCGCGACGCGTCGGGCGCGGTGGACGACGTCCTGCCCGCTCCGTGGAACGCCGCGAGCCGCGTGCACGAGTACGGCGGCGGCGCGTGGGCGGCGGACGACCGGGGCGTCCTGGTGTTCGTCGAGTTCGCCGACCAGCGCCTGTACGTGCTGGCTCCGGGCGCCCGGGAGCCCCGCCCCCTCACGCCGCTCGGCACCGGCGGCACGCACCACCGGTACGGGGACGTGAGCCTGCGCGGGGACGAGGTCGTGGCGGTGCGCGAGACCCACACGCCGAGCGCCACCAAGACCGGCGAGAACACGACCGACATCGTCCGTGACGTCGTCGCCGTGCCGCTCGACGGCTCGGCGGCCACGGACCCCGCGGCGGTCCGCAGCGTCGTCGGCGGATCCGACTTCCTCGCCGCCCCGCGGTGGTCGCCGGACGGCCGACACCTGGTCTGGATCGCCTGGGACCACCCCCGGATGCCCTGGGACGGCACCGAGCTCCGCGTCGCCCCCGTCGACGACGACGGCGTCGCCGGCACGTGGCGGACGCTGGCCGGGTCGCCCACGGAGTCGGTCCTCCAGCCCGAGTGGCTCGACGACGACACGCTCGTCGCGATCGCGGACCCGACCGGCTGGTGGAACCTCGAGCGCATCACGCTCGACGGCGTCCGGACACCGCTGCACCCGGACGCCGCCGAGTACGGGGGACCGCTCTGGAGGCTCGGCACCCGCTGGTACACGCTGCTGCCGGACGGCCGCCTGCTCGCCACCCGCACCTTCGGGTCCACCTCACTCGTCGTGCTCGACCCGAGCGGCCAGCGGGACCCCGAGCCGATCGAGACGCCGTGGACGAGCATCGCCGTGGGCGGGGCCCGGGACGGCCGCGTCCTCGTGACCGCAGGTGCGTCGACGGTCGGTGCCGGGGCCCGGGTCGTCGACCTCGCGACCGGAGCCGCCGAGGACGTCCGGCTCGACGCGGACGACCTGCCCGACGCCCGGTACCTGCCGGTGGCCGAGCGCCGGGAGTTCCCGGGCGAGCGGACCGTGCACGCGATCGTGTACCCGCCGCGGAACCCCGACCACGTCGCCCCGCAGGGCGAACTCCCCCCGTACGTCGCGGTCGTGCACGGCGGTCCGACCTCGCAGGCGGTGGCCGCGCTCGACATGCGCATCGCGTACTGGACGAGCCGCGGGATCGGGGTGGTCGACATCGACTACGGCGGGTCGACCGGGTACGGCCGCGCTTACCGCGAGACCCTGCGGGGCCAGTGGGGCGTCGTCGACGTCGAGGACACGATCGCCGCGGTGCGGGGTCTCGGGGAGGCCGGGCTCGCCGATCCGGCACGCCTCGCGATCCGCGGCGGCTCGGCCGGCGGCTGGACGGTCCTGTCCGCACTCACCCGGTCCGACGTGTTCGCCGCCGGGGTCTCGTACTTCGGGGTCGCGGAGCTCGAGCGGTTCGCGCAGGACACCCACGACTTCGAGTCGCGCTACCTCGACGAGCTCATCGGGCCCATGCCGGAGGCCGCGGCGCTGTACCGCGAGCGCGCCCCCCTGCACGCCGTCGACCAGCTCCGCACGCCCGTGCTCCTGCTCCAGGGCCTCGACGACCGGGTCGTGCCGCCGTCGCAGGCCGAGCTGTTCCGTGACGCCATGCGGGAGCGGGGCATCCCGCACGCCTACGTCACCTACGCGGGCGAGGGGCACGGGTTCCGGAAGGCCGCGACCATCATCGACGCGACGGAGAAGGAGCTCGCGTTCTACGGGCAGATCCTGGGGTTCGCGACGCCGGGCGTCCCCGCGCTGCCGCTCGACTGATCGCGGGCGCGCCGACGGGCGCCCGCGGGCGCGGTCGGGATGAGTGTGACCAGCCCGCGCCGTCCCTCCAGGCCGTCAGCCCACGCGCTCCGGGAGCCGCCCCTGCAGGGCGCGGGCGTTGAACTCGCCCGTGCTCGTGTCGTGCAGGCCACGCCCCGTCGTCTCCGGTGCCATGACCTGCGAGACGATCGCGCCGACCACGCAGATCGCCGCGGCGATGAGCATGCACGGTCCGATGCCGAGCGTCGTGATGCCCACCGGGAGCAGGAAGGTCCCCGCGGCGGCGCCGACGCGGCTGCACGCGGCGGTGAAGCCCACACCGGTCGAGCGGACCTCGGTCGGGAACACCTCGATGGGGTAGACGGCGGTGAGGTTGCCCTGCAGCGCGTTCATGAACGAGAACACGGCGAAGCACACGACGACGACCGCACCCGGCGCGCTGCCCCAGAAGCCGACCACGGCCAGGGCGACCGCCATGATCCAGAACGGCGGGATGAGCTGCGGGCGACGGCCGATCCGCTCGATGGTGAGCATCCCGACGAGCGCCCCGACGGCGGCCATGCCGTTGACGGTGATGGTGCCGGCCGTCTCGTTGTGCAGCGCGAGCGACTTGAGCACGGTCGGTGCGAACGTGAAGATCGCGAAGTAGGGGGCGACGTTGCAGGCCCAGAACACGGCGATGAAGGTCACGCGCTTCCGGTTCCCCGGCGCGAACAGGGCGCGGTAGCCGCCGGCCTTCTGCTCCTCGGAGCCGTAGTCCTCTTGCTCGTAGTACGCGCCGCCGCCGAGGCGCTGGTCGATCACCGCGCGCGCCTCCTTCTCGCGGCCACGGTGCAGCAGCCAGCGCGGGGACTCCGGGAAACCGATGCGGACGATGACGGTGACGATCGCCGGGAGGATGCTCGTCGCGAGCACCCACCGCCAGTTGAGGTGCCCGAGGTCGACGAGCGCGTACCCGACCACGACCGCGGCGAGGTACCCGGCGTACCAACACACGAGCAGCCCGGACAGGCGCCGTCCCCGGCTCTTCGCGGGGGCGAACTCGGCCAGCATCGCTGCGCCGATCGAGTACTCGGCGCCGATCGCGATCCCGAGCGCGATGCGGACGGCGAGGAGCTGCCAGGCGTCGGTCACGAAGGCCTGCAGCAGGCCGAGGACGACGAACGCGATGATGTCGACCGTGAACACGGTCTTCCGTCCGAACCGGTCGGTCAGGAGGCCCGTCAGTGGCGCCCCGACGAAGATGCCGATGAGGGACGACGCACCGATGAGGCCCGCCTCCAGGGCGTTCACGTGGAGGGCCGTCGAGATGAGCGGCAGGACGACGCTGATGAGGCCGAGGTCGAAACCGTCCAGGCCCTCGCCCCAGGCGCAGGCGAACGTCATGCGCGCGAGGAATCCCTTCCGGCGCTGCTCGGGGGTCCGTGTGGTGGTGCTCATGATCGCTCCTCGTCCGCCGGTCGGAGCACTCCCGCCCGGTACCCAGCGCATCGTACGGATTGGTGGACGAACGGTCTCTCAGGTTCCGCCATGGGCGTCCGAGGTGTGGGATGGGGGCACCTGGACGTCCGACCGAGGAGGAGCCGATGCCCCGACGCCGCGGACCGCGAGCCGAGTTGGCCGCCGCACGCGACGACCTCTCGCCGGTGCTGCTCGACGGGGACGCGGGAGAGGTCGTCGCAGCGCTCGAGGCGTTCGCGCACCGGATCGAGCTGCCGATCATCCGCCCGGACCGCCGTGACGAGCTGCCGGACGACGTGCGCTGCCCGGTTGCCGTCCTCGCCGTGCGGAACAGCGGGCGGCGTTCGTCGCTCCGCCGCGCCATCGACGTCCTCCGCGCGGTCGAGGCGCACCTGACGCCCGACGCCGTCGTCGTCGCGGTGTCGACGAGCAGCGCGGCCCGTTCGGCGCCCGCGCGGCTGCAGCGGCAGCTGTCGGCCGAGATCCTCTACCAGGTGCGTGCGGCCGTGTCGCCCGCGGCGCCGCGGTCGGGGCGGTCGTTCCGCCTCCGGCTCGGACTGTCGGCGCTCGGCGCCGTGGGCGTCCAGGTGTTCCGCATCGCGCTGTCGGGCTGACCCCGCCGCGGCTCGTCCGCCGGCTCGGTCGTCACCGTGCCGGCGCGTACCGCACCCAGTCGACGACCATCTGGGCCGTCCGCGGCGTGCTCGCTGTCGGGTGCGGCACCGACCCGCCGATCGCGAGGCTGAGGATGAGGTCGAACTGTCCGTCGAACACCCACTTCAGGGCGCTGGGGGCGGTCGCCTCGGTGATGTCCGTGCCGACGACACCGTCCACGCTGATGACGACGTGCCCCGGCGACCGGGTGACCGAGTACGTGTGGAACCCCTTGCTCATCGCCTGGGTGTGCATGAGGATCCCGCCGGCCTGCACGTTGTGGTCCGGGTCGTCCTCGCCCGGGCCGTGCAGGAAGTGCGAGGTGCGGTGCGTGTCGATCGGGGCCTCGACGACGTCGATCTCGCCGCACTCCGGCCAGCCGACCGTGTCGACGTCGGAGCCGAGCATCCAGAACGCCGGCACGAGCGACCCGCCCTGCGGGACCTGGATCCGCGCGGAGACCGTGCCGTACCCGAAGGACGACTTGCCGTGGGTCGTCAGGCGGGCGGAGGTGTACGGGGGACCGCCGTCGGGGCCGATGTCCGCCGTGATGACGAGGTGGCCGTGGCCGTCGAGCACCCCGTTCGACGCCGTGTAGGTCTGCAGCTCGTGGTTGCCCCACCCGCCCGCGCCGGTCTGGGCGCTCCAGTGGGCCGGGTCCGGGGCGGCACCCGCCGGTCCGTCGAACTCGTCGAACGACCCGGGCGTGGGGACGGCCTCGTCCTGGGACGGCGCGGGCTCCCCGGTCGCCGTCGTGGTGGCCGTGCTGGCGGCGGTGGACGAGCGGGCGTCGAACGTCGGCAGGGACTGCGCGCCACTCCGCGCGGGCGCGCACGCCGCGAGCACGAGCGCGAGGGACAGTGCGACGCCGACGGCGAGCGCCGGCCGGCGGGTGCGTCGGTGGTACGCGTGCGTTCGGGTCCGGTCGGCGCGCTCGGGCACGCCGTGGTCCCAGGGCGTTCGGGGCGCCCTGTCGTTCGAGTCCACGGAGACTCCAGGTCAGATGGCGGGTCGGGATCTGCGCGGCGGGTACAGCGCGACGGCCCAGCCGTTCGGGTCCTGTGAGGCTACCGCCGCCCCCGGTCGGCCCGACACCCCGCGGACGGGGGGTACCGGCAGTGCCCGGAGCGAGGTCGTCGTCGAGGCCTCCTGACCGGGGCGCGTCGCGCACCGGGACCGCGGCGTAGCGTCGACCGACGATGACCACGCCGACGTCCACGGAGTCCCTGACCGTCCGGACCACGGGCGGCGCCGTCCGCGGCGTCGAGCGGGACGGGATCCGCCGTTGGCTCGGCGTGCCGTACGCCGAGCCGCCGGTCGGGGAGCTCCGGTGGCGAGCGCCGCGCCCCGTCACGCCGTGGGAGGGTGTCCGACCCGCCGTCGCGCCCGGCCCGGCCGGTCCGCAGCGCCCGCACCCGTACACGGGCGGCATCGCTCGGCGGTTCCCGCAGTCCGAGGACTGCCTGTACGTCACCGTCAGCAGTCCGACCGACGCGGACGGCCTGCCCGTGCTCGTGTTCGTGCACGGCGGCGCCTACCGGTCCGGCTCGGGCGGGACACCCGACTACGACGGCGGCGCCCTCGCCCGGCTCGGCGTCGTCCTCGTGACCGTCTCGTACCGGCTCGGCGTGTTCGGCAGCATGGACCTCCGCGTGCTCGGCGGCGACGGTGTGACCTTCGACGCGAACTGCACCCTGCGCGACCAGATCGCCGCCCTCGAGTGGGTCGCCGAGAACGTCGCCGGCTTCGGTGGGGACCCGGCCCGGATCACCGTGTTCGGCGAGTCCTCCGGCGGGAACTCGGTGACGACCCTGTTGGCCGCGCCGTCCGCCCGGCCGGTGCTCGCCGGGGCGATCGCGCAGAGCGCACACCCGATGACCGCGCACTCGCCCGAGAACAAGGCGGAGCACGCGCGCATGCTCGCGCGACGACTCGGACTCGACCCGGCCCACGCCGGGCGGGCGATGCGAGCGATGCCGGTGTCGCGCCTCCAGACGGTGGGCGAGGAAGTCGACGACGCGGTGACCCGGGAGTCCCCGCTCGTCGCCGTCATGTCGCCGACGATCGACGGCGACGTCCTGCCGGAACACCCGCTCGCCGCCGCCCGGGCCGGGCGGACGGCGCCGGTGCCACTCGTGATCGGCACGAACCACGACGAGGCGTCGCTGTTCAAGCACGCGCGGACCCCGATCCTGCCGAACACGCGGGAGCGCGTCGAACGACTCGTGGCCGGCACGGACCCGGAGGCCTGGCAGCGCATCCGGCGGCTGTACGCCGACGACGCGGACCGGCCTCGCCGCGACTGGGTGGCCGCCGGCGGGGACGGCGTGTTCCACGTGCCGTCGATCGACATGGCCGAGGCGCACGCCGCCGCAGGCAACCCCACCTGGATGTACCGGTTCGACCACGCGTCGCCGCTCATGCGGCTCGTCGGGCTCGGCGCCGCGCACGGCACCGAACTGCCCTACCTGTTCGGGACCTTCCGCACACCGCTCGGGAGGATCGTGGCCGGCACCGACACGCCCGCGACCCGACGGCGGATCCACGAGGTCCTCGCCGGCTCCTGGACCGCGTTCGCGCGCGACGGCGTGCCGTCCCACCGAGGCTGGACCTGGCCCCGGTACACCGCCGAGGACCGGGAGACGCTCTGCATCGACCGCGTCAGCCACGTCGAGCGGGACCCGGACCGTCCGGTGCGCGAAGCCTGGAGCGGCGTGCACTACGAGTTCTGAGCGCTGTCCGCCCCCGCGGAGCACGATGGTGGGCATGGCCACCACCGACCCGGCGCGCACTGCGTTCGACGCACCGATCGACCCGGACTACGACGACGTCCCCCGACCGCACGCGCACCACCGCCACGGCTGGTGGTGGAAGACCCTGCTCCTCGGGCTGGCGCTGTGGCTCGTCACGATCGTCGTGACCGTGTTCACGCGGAACACGAACCTCGTGCCGACGATCATCCTGCTCGGCAGCTTCCTCGTGCCGTTCACCGTCGTGCTGTTCGTCATCGAGCGGGTCACGGGGACGGTCAGCACGATGCAGCTCATCGTCGCGTTCTTCGTCGGCGGCATCCTCGGCGTGCTCGGGGCATCCGTGCTCGAGGCGAACCTGCACCAGAACGTGTTCCTGTACATCGCCGTCGGGTTCGTCGAGGAGTTCGTCAAGGGCGTGCTCCTGCTCTTCGTCGGATGGCGGGTCCGGCCGAAGACCGCGCGCCAGGGAGCGCTGCTCGGCGCCACCGTCGGTGCCGGGTTCGCCGCGTTCGAGTCCGCTGGGTACGCGTTCAACGCGGCGATCACCCAGCAGGGCATCGACCTGTTCTCGCTGCTCCAGACCGAGGTCATCCGCGCCGTGCTCTCGCCGGTCGGCCACGTGCTCTGGACCGCGATCCTCGGGGCGGTCATCTTCGGCCTCGCCCACGGCAGCCAGTGCATCCGCTGGTCGTGGCTCGTGCTCGTGGCGTACGTCGGCGTGGCCCTGCTGCACGGGTTGTGGGACTCGACGAGCGAGATCGCGGCGCTCATCGCGCTGCTCGTCACCGGCAACGCGCGCATGGAACTCATGTACGGCACGCTCCCGCCCGGTTCCGCCGGTGCGGTGTCGGCGCTGACGAACGTGCTCTACCTGATCGGGATCGCGATCGTGTCGGTCGTCGGCGTCATCGTGCTCGTGGCGGTGCTGGTGCACTACCGCCGGCGGTACCCGCGGCCGAACCGACCGGCTGCCGGGTCCGGTCCCGAGGCCGCCTTCGGTGCCGGCCACCAGCACGGCGGTGCCGTCGACCAGCGTGGCGATGACGACGGGTGGGGGAGCACGCCGCCGCCGCACGTCCTCCGCTGACGCGCCCGACCAGCGGCGGCACTGGTCCTACACTGACCGCATGCCGCCCGCGCACGACACCGACCCGGACGTGCTCGCCTGGGCCGGCGCTGCCGTCCGCCGGTACGCGGCGGCCACGAATCTGCTCGTCGCCGGACGCCGGTTCCGCGTCGTGGGCCCCGGCCCCGACGCGTCGACACTCCGCGCCGTGCTCACCGCGATGGGCGCCCGACACGCGCCGGAGGGGCCGGTCGACCAGCTCTGGTGCACCGGCGACCCCGCCGAGAGCACCGCGGCCGTCGACGCGCACGGCGCCCCGCCCCGAGGCCGCACGCTCGTCGTGATCGACGCGGGTCGTCACGTCCCCGCGGTCGACGAGGACGCCTTCGGCCCGGTCGTCGTCGCGCGCCCCGGCGTGCTCGCGGTCCCGCACCACGCCGACGGCGTGTTCCTGGTGAGCACCGGACGCGAGCCGGAGCGTGACGCGCTCGCCGCCGAGCGCATCCGGTGGGCCGGTCGGTACATGCCGGTGAGCAGGGCGCTCGCCGCCCAGCTCCGCGCCGACCGCGCGCTCGCCGGGGTCCGCGTCGGCGTCGCGATGGTGCTCGAGCCGAAGACGGCGGTCCTGTCGTTGCTCCTGCAGGACGCGGGGGCCGACGTCGTCGTCTACGCGCACGCGGACGAGACCGACGACGCCGTGGCGGCCGCGCTCCGCGACGCCGGCCTCGTCGTGTTCGCGTCGAGCACGGTCGACCTCGCGGGGCAGCGGCGGCTCGCCCTCGAGATGCTCGACCGCGAGCCGCAGATCCTGCTCGACGACGGCGCCCACGTCATCCGCCTCCTCCACGAGGTCCGGCCCGAACTCCTGCCCGGCATGGTCGGCGCGGCCGAGGAGACCACGGGCGGCCTGCGCCCCCTCCGAAGCATGGCGGAACAGGGTGCGCTGCGGCTGCCGGTCGTCGCGGTGAACGACGCGCGCGCCAAGACGCTGTTCGACAACCGGTACGGGACCGGGCAGTCCACGGTCTTCGCGGTGTTCGACCTGCTCGACGCCGTCCCCGCGCGCGATGCCGTGGCGCGGCTGCCGGCCGCGGGAGGCACGGCAGCCGTGATCGGGTACGGTCCGGTCGGCGAGGGGGTCGCCCAGGTCCTGACGGCGCTCGGGCTGCGCGTGGTCGTCGCCGAGACCGATCCCGTGCGGGCACTGCAGGCCGTGTTCGCGGGGTACGACGTCGCGCCCGTCAGGACCGCCGTGGCCGGTGCCGACCTCGTGATGTCGGCCACGGGCGTGCGGGACACGGTGTCGCTCGACGTGCTGCGGGCGTGCGCACCCGACGCGGTCGTCGCGGTGGCGGGCGGGATCGACCAGGAGGTCGCTACCGACGATGCTCACGCCGCCGGCAGCGTCCGCACGACCATCGCTCCTCGCCTCGAACGGATGACCGTGCCGGGCACCGAGCGCGCGGTGGTCCTCGTCGACGGGGGCGGGTGCGTCAACATCACGGCGGCCGAGGGCAACCCGATCGAGATCATGGACCTGTCCTTCGCGGTGCAGCTCGCCGCGGTGCGGATGCTGCTCGAGCATGGGGCGGAGCTGCCCGTCGGCGTGCACCCGATCGACCCAGCCGCGGACGCCCGCATCGCCGCGGCGGCACTGGCCGAGCTCGGACTCGCCGTCGACTCGCCTCGCGGACCCGACCCCGACGGGGGCGCGCAGGGGCGGGCCTCCGACGTCCGCACCACGCGGTTCGGAGCCCCACCGTGAGCGCGTCGGTCACCGTGCACTCGGCGCACGTCGTCGTGCCGATGACCGCGCCACCGATCCTGGACGGTGCCGTCGCCGTCCGCGGCGACCGCATCCTCCACGTCGGCGAACGCGCCTGGGTCGTCGACCAGCTCGCCGCCCGTGGCCTGCCGTACACGGAGCGTCGCTGGCGCGGCGCACTCCTGCCCGGTCTCGTCAACGCGCACTCGCACCTCCAGTACACCGGCATGGCCGCGGTCGGCGCCGGCCGGTACCGGGGGTTCGAGGACTGGGCGGCGGCGTTCACCGCCGACTACGGCGGGCGCGAGCACGACTGGGGTGCCGACGCGGCCGAGGGGGCCGCGCAGTCCATCCGGGCCGGCGTCACGAGCATCGCGGACATCATCACCGACCTCGAGGCGGTGTCCGTCCTCGCCGACGCGGGGCTCGGGGGCATCGCGTACTGGGAGGTCATGGACTGGGAGAACGCCGCCTGGCAGGAGCGGGGGCGTGACCAGGTCCTCGGCGAACTCGAGCACATCCCGGAGCACCCGGGTGCCGGTCTGTCCCCGCACGCGCCGTACTCGCTCGACGTGGGCCCGTTGCTCGACCTGCCCGACATCGTGCGTCAGCGGGGACTCCGGTTGCACCTGCACCTGGGCGAGTCGGCGTTCGAGGCGGAACGCCGCGCCCTCGAACCCGTGCCGGGCCTCGCCGGCGTCGTCGGACTCGGCCGGGGCGCCGACTGGCACCAGGCGAACGTGCCGTCGTTCCGGGCGCTCCGCGCACTCGGCTTCGGCGCGAGCGCCACGACGTTCGTCGACCGGCTCGGGGTGCTCGGGCCGGACTGTCACATCGCCCACGGCGTGTACATGACCGCCGCCGACCGGGCGCTGCTCCGCGCGCGCGGGACCGCCGTCGCCCTCTGCCCGCGGTCGAACGCCGTCATCGGACTCGACCCGCCGCCCGTCGCCGACTACCTGCGCGAGGGCAGCGCGATCGCGGTCGGCACGGACTCGCTGTCGTCGTCGCCCTCCCTCGACCTCATGGCGGACGTCGCGGCCCTGCACCGCATCGCGCGGAACCAGGGGTACGGCGCCCGCGACCTGCACGAGCGGTTGCTCGCGGCGGCGACCCTCGGCGGCGCGCACGCGATGGGCCTCGACGTCGGGCCGGACCGCGTCGGCCACCTCGCCGTCGGCGCACGGGCCGACCTCGCGGTGTTCGACGTCGACGCCCGGACCGTGGCGGACGCCCTCGCGGAACTCGCGGAGGACGGCGCCGGCCGGGCGAGGGCCACCGTCATCCGCGGTGTGGTCCGCGCCGTCGACGGGACCGTGCTCACCGCCACCCAGGTCCCCGAGAGGACCCCGTGAACGACACTCCGCCCCGCCCCGGCATGGTCGCCCGCCGCACCGTCGCCGGTGACCTCGTCGAGTGGCTCGACGTCCCGCCCCGCGCCCGCGCCCTCGGCATGGAACCGCACCCCGAGGGCGGCTGGTACGTCCGCACCTGGACGTCGCCCGCCGTGGTGACGACGCCCGCGGGGGAGCGACCGGCCGCGACGCTCATCCACTTCCTCCTGCCACCGGGGGAGGCGTCGGCGTGGCACCGGGTGACCTCGGACGAGATCTGGATGTGGCACGGGCCGGACGCCGTCGTCCTCGAACTCGGCGGCAGCGGTGACGCCCCGGTGCCCGGCGCGCGGATCACCCTCGGACCGGACGCCGGGCGCGACCGTGTGAACGACGCGCAGGCGTTCGTCCGCGGGGGCGTGTGGCAGCGGACCCTGCCCGGCGAGGGCGAGGTGCTCGTCAGCTGCCTGGTGTCGCCGGGATTCGCGTTCGAGGACTTCACCCTGGCAACCTGACCGCGGCAGGCCGTCGGCCTGCCGGCCGCCTTTCATCCGCCGAGATCGCACTCGTTGCCGCTTCGAGACCCTCCTGAGCGGCAACGAGTGCGATCTCGGCGGCGGGGAGGGTGCAGCCGGCCCCGCGACGTGGTGGAGTGGTGGCATGAGCACGACCTCGTGGCTGGAGATCGACCAGCAGGATGCCCGCCCCGACGCCGCCACCCTGGAACGGTCCCGCGCCGGGCTCACCTTCCGGCTCCGGGAACCGACCGACCCCGCGATCGAGGCCGTCCTCGCCGCGTTCCGATCGGTGATCGTGCGCGGCTCCGTGTTCGGGGCCGCGTTCGACGTGACGGGTGACGACGAGACGACCGCCTGGTACCTCTGCCGCAACCGCGTGGACGAGTACGGCCTCGTGGAGGCGCTCCTGACGTCGCCCGCGATGGCGGCCGCGCTCCCCGGCATCGACCAGGACGTCCGGTTCGACGCCGACACGTTCGAGGAACGTGCGGCCGTGGAACTCGACGGCATGATCGCGAGCGCCCTCATCTGGGGCGGGTCGTCGGCCTCGTTCAAGGGTCGCGCCGCCGAGGCGAAGCGCATCGGCCGGGCCTTCAGCGACGCCCTCGTGGGGGATCGGTACGAGGACTTCCGCATCGACGACTCGTTCCAGGCCTGGAGTGGGTGGTTCGACGACGTCGCCTGGGACTTCACGTGGGTCATCACGGACCGGCGGCGGAAGGTCATGACGGTGGTGTTCGTCACGGACGACGACGCCGAGTCCGATCCGCCGAGCGCCGGCTGACGACCGCGGGACGGAACGGCGCGTCATCAACTCGCGCCGGGCCTCCCGGCCCCGTACGATCCGCAGCACACCCCGCTCGCGACCGCCCCGGAGGCAGCCCGTGTCCCCTCGACGCCGACCCCGCACTCCTCGCGCACTCGTGGCGGTCGCCGCCGCGGTCGTCGCGCTCACCCTCGCGGCCTGCAGCGCCGGCGGCTCCGGCTCCGGCAGCGGGACCGTCACGGCCGGCAAGCTGACGATCGCCACCGGCCAGCCCGCGTACTCGCCCTGGGTCGAGGGGAACAAGCCGCAGTCCGGCAAGGGGTTCGAGGCGGCCGTCGCGTACGCCGTCGCGCAGGAGATGGGCTACGCGAAGGACGACGTGGTGTGGAAGCGGAGCACCTTCGACAGCGCGATCGCCCCCGGTGCGAAGGACTGGGACATGAACATCCAGCAGTTCAGCATCACGGCGAAGCGGAAGCAGGCGGTCGACTTCTCGGCGCCGTACTACACGACCACGCAGGCGGTCGTGACGACGTCGGGGTCGAAGGCGGCCGACGCCACGAGCATCAGCGCGCTCAAGGGCCTCAAGGTCGGCGTCGCCACCGGCACCACGAGCTACGACGTCGCGAAGGACGCCCTCGGACAGCCGCAGGTGTTCAACTCGAACGACGACGCCGTCCTCGCGCTCAAGAGCGGACAGATCGACGCCGTCGTCACGGACCTGCCCACCGCGTTCTACGTCGCGTCCGCGGAACTGAAGAAGGGCGAGGTCGTCGGTCAGTTCCCCGCCTCGTCGGGCACGGGTGACCAGTTCGGCATCGTCCTGCCGAAGGGCTCGGCGCTGACGCCGAAGGTGAGCGGGGCGATCCGCGCGCTCAAGGCCGACGGCACGCTGCAGCGCATCACGACCAAGTGGCTGTCGACCGCGGTCGACGTGCCCGTCCTGCACTGATCGGGACGCGGTCCGTGACCACCACCCCGACCACCGTCGTCGCGGCGCCGAGCGAGATCGAGGTCGAGCGGCGGCTGTACCGGCGCCAGCGGGGCCGCCGCTCGGTGGCGGTGAGCATCGTCTCGTCGCTCGTGGTGGTCGCGCTCGTCTGGGTCGGCGTCGTCAACACCCCCGGATGGGCGGCCGTGCAGCAGTCGTTCTTCGACCCGGAGACGGCGGTCTCGGCCTTCCCCGACATCCTGCTCGGGCTGTGGCTCAACGTCCGGATCCTGTTCTTCGCGTCGATCGGCGTCGCCGTGTTCGCGACACTCCTGGCCGTCGTCCGAGGGCTCCGGAGCCCCGTGGCCTTCCCGCTCCGGCTGCTCGCCACCGGGTACACGGACCTCTTCCGGGGCCTGCCGCTCATCATCGTGCTGTACCTGGTCGGCTACGGCGTGCCGGGGCTCGGTGTCTTCCCGCGGTTCCCCGCCGAGGTCTGGGGCACCATCGCGATCATCCTGACCTACTCGTCGTACGTCGCCGAGGTGCTCCGCGCCGGCATGGAGGCCGTGCACCCGTCCCAGCGCCTGGCCGCGCGGTCGCTCGGCCTCTCGCATGCGCAGACGCTCCGGCTCGTCGTCCTGCCGCAGGGGTTGCGGAAGGTCACGCCGGCACTCATGAACGACTTCGTGTCGATGCAGAAGGACGTCGGGCTCGTGTCGATCCTCGGCGCGGTGGACGCCGTGCGGGCCGCGAACATCGCGCAGGCCGAGTCGTACGACTTCACGCCGTACTTCGTCGCGGGGCTCCTGTTCGTGCTCATCAGTCTGCCGCTGATCCGGCTCACCGACGCGCTCGCGCTGCGCCAGCAGCGGCGGGAGCAGAGCGGTGGTGCGGTGTGACCGCGGACGCGACGAGCGCGCCGGACACCAGCCGCTCCTCCCGGCCCGGTCGGTCCGGTTCGCCGGCCGGTCGGGAGGCTCGGCACCCGTCCGCCACCGACGCGCCGGTCCTCGAGCTCCGCGGTCTCCGCAAGACCTTCGGGGACACGGCGGTCCTGCGCGGCATCGACCTGGCCGTCGACCGGCACGACGTCGTCGTGGTCATCGGCGCCTCGGGATCCGGTAAGTCGACCCTGCTGCGGACGGTGAACCTGCTCGAGCCGATCGACGACGGCCAGATCCTGCTGCAGGGGCAGGACATCTCCGATCCCCGTGTCGACGTCGACGCCACCCGCGGACGCATCGGTGTCGTGTTCCAGCAGTTCAACCTGTTCCCGCACATGACCGTGCTCGACAACGTCACGATCGCGGCCCGCCGTGTCCACCGGATCCCGCGCGCCGAGGCCGAGACGACCGCGCGCCGGCTGCTCGACCGCATCGGCCTCGGGGCGTTCGCGGGGGCGTACCCGGACCGGCTCTCGGGCGGACAGCAGCAGCGCGTCGCCATCGTGCGCGCGATCGCCACCGACCCCGAGCTGCTCCTGCTCGACGAGGTCACGAGCGCCCTCGACCCGCAGCTCGTCGGCGAGGTGCTCGACCTCGTGCGCGACCTGAAGCAGGGCGGCGCGACGATCCTCATGACGACGCACGAGATGTCGTTCGCCCGCCGGGTCGCCGACCGCGTGGTGTTCCTGCACGAGGGGGCCGTCGCCGAGCAGGGGTCGCCCGACGCCGTGCTCGGGGATCCGCAGCACCCCGCGCTCCGGGCGTTCCTGGCGCGCGTGCAGCGCTGACCCGGTGCGCGAGCCGCCGGATCCCCTCACACACCCCTCCGCGAGATCGCAGTCGTTGCCGTTCTGCAAGGGTTCGAAACGGCAACGAATGCGATCTCGCCGAAGTGGGGGGGCGGCGGTCAGGCGGCCGGGGCCGGGGCCGGGGCCGCGTCCGGGAGGACCGCCTGCGTCGGGACCGCCGACTCCGCCCCGGGTGTGGGCGCCGCGCGTCGGAGCACCCCGCTCGGCAGGAAGAGTGCCAGCACCGCCGCCAGGAGCACCACGCCGGCGCCCACGACCACGGCGGGCTGGGCGGCCGACACGTACCCCGTCGGAGTGAGCTGGCCGCCCGCGCCCGTGAACACCGCGGTGAGCACGGCGATCCCGAGCGCGATCCCGATCTCGCGGAGCGTCGAGTTCGTGCCGGACGCCTTGGCGTGGTCCTCCGGGGGCATGCTCGCCAGGACCGCGGTGGACAGCGGCGCGAACACCAGGCCCATGCCGACGCCCGCCAGCAGGAAGCCCGGCAACAGCACGCCGTACCCGACGTCCGCCGACATCGTCAGTGCGATCTCGAACAGGCCCGCCGACAGGAGCACGAGCCCGCCGACGATGAGCGCACGGGTCCCGACGCGCGGGGCGATGAACCCCGTGAGCGGTGCGATGACCATCGGCGCGAGGGTCCAGGGCATCGTGGCGACGCCGGCCTGCAGCGGGGTGTTCCCCTGCACGATCTGCAGGAACTGGATGAGGATGAACACCGCGCCGAACGTGCCGAAGCTGAACGCGGTCGCGACGGCGTTCGCGAGCGTGAACCCCCGGTCCCGGAACAGTCGCAAGGGGAGGAGCGGTGCGCTCGTGCGGGCCTCCCGGACGATGAAGGCGGCGAGGAGCGCGGCGCCGGCGACCAGGGCGCCGACGACCTGCCCACTGCCCCAGCCTGCGTCGTTGCCACGGACGACCCCGAACACGATGCCGAGCACGCCGAGCCCGGCGAGGAGCACACCGATGACGTCGGCGCGGAGTCTCGCGCCGAGTGCGTTCGGGAGCGCGGCGAGCGCGAGCGGGACGGCGATGACGCCGACCGGCACGTTGAGCCAGAAGATCGCCTGCCAGTTCCAGCCCTCGACGACGGCGCCGCCGATGAGCGGGCCGAGCGCGACGCCCAGGCCGGACACGCCGCCCCACACGCCGATCGCGAGGGAGCGTGCGCGGTCGGGCACACTGCCGACGAGCAGGGTGAGCGAGAGCGGCATGATCGCCGCAGCACCGGCACCCTCGAGCGCTCGGGCGGCGATGAGCGAAATGGCGTCCCCGCTCACGGCGCACAGCGCGGAGGCGACCGTGAAGATCGCGATGCCGACCACGAACACGTGTCGACGCCCGAAGCGGTCCCCGATGCCGACGGCGAGCAGCATGAGGGCGGCGAACGCCAGGGTGTAGGCGTTCGTGATCCACTGCAGGTCCTCGACCGAGGCGCCGAGGTCCTCGTGGATGACGGGAAGCGCGCTCGTCACCACGAGGTTGTCGAGCGTGGCCATGAACATCGGGAGCGAGGCGGCGAGGATCGCCAGCCAGACCGGGATGCGACGGGTGGGTGGAGCTGAAGCGGTCATCGTTGCCTCCGCGGATCGGGTGCCGGCCGGGAGGCCCGACACCAGTTGTAATCGGATGATCACAAACCGTAGTAATCGGTTGATACCATGTCAAGCGTGAGTCCCGCATCGTCCCCGACCGCTGCTGCGTCCGCTGGATCCGCCGCATCCCCCGCGACCCGGATGGCCGCGGCGGAGCGTCGCGTCCTCATCCTCGACATCGCGCGCACCGTGTTCGGGCGACGCGGGTACCACGGCACGACGACCGACCAGATCGCCAGCGCCGCGGGCATCAGCCAGCCCTACGTCGTGCGGATGTTCGGTACGAAGGAGAAGCTGTTCCTCGAGGTCCTCGCCGACACGCTCGACACCCTCATGGCGGCGTTCCGGACCGCCCTCGACGGCGCGGTCGCCCGCGGCGAGGACGAGCAGGGCACGGCACGGGCGGTGGGCAACGCGTACCTCGATCTCGCTGCCACGCGCGGGTTCCACACGCTGCTGCTCCAGGCGTTCGTGTCGGGAGCCGATCCCGCGATCGGCGCCGCGGCACGAGCCGGGTTCCTCGAGATCTACCGGTTCCTCGTGCACGACGCGGGGTTCACGCCCGAGCGCGTGCACGAGTTCCTCGGCAGCGGCATGCTGTTCAGCGTCCTGCTCGGGATCGAGATGCCCGGCCTGTACGACACGGACGACGACGCCGCGGCGCTCATGCAGGCGAGCTTCGGTGACAAGTGCGCCGCCATCGTGGACGCCGCGCGCAGCCAGACGGACTGAGCCGGCCCGGCCCGGCCGGCCCGGCCCGGCCTTTCTCCTCCGCGAGATCGCAGTCGTTGCCGTTCTGACCAGACTCAGAGCGGCAACGACTGCGATCTCACCGGATGGCGGGGGCGGCCGGAGGGGTCAGGGGGTCAGGAGGACCTTGCCGATCGTGGCGCCCTCCGCGACCAGGCGGTGCGCGTCGGCGGCCTGCGCCATCGGCAGCACGGTGTCGACGACGGGCGCGACCCGAGCACGCTCGACGAACGGCCAGACCTCGCGACGGACCGAGGCGACGATCTCGGCCTTCTCCTCGGCCGGACGAGCACGGAGCGTCGTGGCGGTGACACTGGCGCGCTTCCGCATGAGGAGCCCGAGGTCGAGCGGGGCGTCCGGGGCCGAGCCCGTGCTGCCGATGACGACGAGATGGCCGTTCACCGCGAGCGCTTCGAGGTTCCGCTGCAGGTAGGTCGGCCCCACGATGTCGAGCACGACGTCGACCCCGGCGCCGTCGGTCTGCTCCCGCACGACGGTGACGAAGTCCTCGTCGCGGTGGTTGATGACGACGTCGGCACCGAACCGCCGGGCTGCCTCGAGCTTCGGCGTGCTGCCCGCGGTCGCGAACACCCGGGCGCCGAGGGCGTGCGCCCACTGGATGGCGTGTGACCCCATGCCGCTGCCGCCGCCGTGCACGAGGAGCGACTGCCCCGGGCGCAGGCCCGCGATCATCCCGACGTTCGAGTACACCGTGCACGCGGCTTCGGGCAGACCCGCGGCCCCGACGAGGTCGAGGTCGTCGGGGACCGGGAGCACTTGCGCGGCGGGGACGGCCACGAGCTCGGCGTACCCACCACCGCTCAGCAGCGCGCAGACCCGGTCGCCCACGTGCCAGTCGCTGACGCCCTCGCCGACCGCGGCGATCGTGCCGGAGCACTCGAGCCCAAGGATCGGCGAGGCACCCTGCGGCACCGGGTAGTGTCCCCGCCGCTGGAGCAGATCCGCGTTGTTGATGCCGGCGGCGGCGACGGCGATCAGGACCTCACCCGGACCGGCGACGGCGTCGGGGACGTCGGACCAGACGAGGACGGCCTCGTCGCCCGGAGCGTCGAACGTGATGGCGTGCATGCGGTCGACGCTACGCCGGGCTCCTCAGCCCTCCGTGCCGGTGTCGTCCCGGGGCGCGGCCACCCGTTTCGACTGGGTCGAGCCGCGCTGCCGGAGCCACACGGTGGCCACGATCATGACCGAGATCACCATGAACTCCGATTGCCAGTTCTGCATCGACTCGAACCAGAACTGGCTCGTGGCGAGGTAGCCCCACCCGGAGACGACGGCACCGCCGTGCTCGCGTTGGTCCTCGTTGTAGGCCGCAGCACCGCCGAGGACGTGCCCCACGACGCTGCCGACGAACAACAGCGCGAAGAGGATGAGCAGCGAGTTCTCGTACAACACGAGTGCCAGGCCCCCGCGCCGGACCGGCCAGGGGACACGAGCGTCGTCCCGGTGCTCCCGCGGGTCCTCGTCCTGCTCGGCCGCTTCGTCCAGGGGCTTCGACTCGCTCGACCCCCACTGGAACAGGAACGACGTCAGCACGACGTACGACCCCATCTGGAGGAACTCGCTCTCCCAGTTCTCGAACGTCGCCTCGACGAAGTCCCCGCTCCGCAGGAACGCGCCGAGGGACTCCGCCGCCTGGCCGTGCTCGAGTGCGTCGGCGTTCGCGACGTGCCAGCCGCTGAACACCATTCCCGCGAAGAAGACGAGGAACGCGATCAGGTTGACGAGCAGCAGCCCGTTCCGTCGCGCCCACGTCCACTCCTGCGGCCGGTCACGCAGGAAGGCGCTCATGTCGTCCGCCGGGTTCCCGCGTGCCGACCGCGGAGCACGATCACGCCGCGGGTGCCTGCGCGGCGTCGAGGCGCTCGATCTGCTCGGGCCGCAGCTTGACGTCGGCCGCCCGCACGGAATCGAGGATCGACTGCGGTCGTGACGCACCCGGGATCGGGATGACGACGTCGCTCTTCTGCAGCTCCCACGCCAGTGCGATCACCTGCGGGGAGACCTCGTGCTCGCGCGCGACGATCGAGAAGGCCTCGTGGATGGCCCCGAGGTCACCCGCCGACGTGATGCCGCCGAGCGGAGCCCACGGCAGGAACGTGATGCCGAGCTCGTCGCACAGGACGAGTTCGACCTCGCTCGTGCGGAACGCCGGCGAGTACTGGTTCTGCACGGACACGAGTCGCCCGTCGAGGATCTCGTTCGCCTGTCGGATCTGGTCGACGTCGGCGTTCGAGATGCCCGCCATGCGGATGACGCCCTCGTCGAGCAGGTCGACCAGGGCACCGATCGAGTCGGCGTAGGGCACGGCCGGGTCGGGCCGGTGGAACTGGTAGAGGTCGATGGCCTCGACGCCGAGGCGCTTCGCCGATGCCTTGGCGGCCTCCTTGAGGTAGGCCGGGTCGCCGTTCTGGGTCCACCGCTCGTCCGGCCCGGGGCGCAGGTGTCCGCCCTTCGTGGCGATGACGACGTGCGCCGTGTCCCCGCCGTACTCCGCGATGGCCTTGGCGATGAGCGATTCGTTGTGCCCGACCTCGTCGTGGCCGCCCAGGTGGTACGCGTCCGCCGTGTCGATGAGGGTCACCCCGGCCTCGAGTGCGGCGTGGATGGTCGCGATCGCGCGGCGTTCGTCCGGTCGCCCCTCGATGGACATGGGCATGCCGCCCAGACCGATGGCGCTGACGTCGGTGTCTCCGATGGTCCGTTGTCTCATGGCTCCAGCATGCGCCGCACGCACCGAGCCGGTTCCCCGCGAGGCCTCCCTGTGGATGTCGACAGCTCTCCGGCCCCGGTGGAGGGATCAGCGGTCAGCGGGAACGCGGCCGGCGACGAGCAGACCTTCAGCGCCCCGCGGCGTACGCCTGCTCGCCCCGCGGGTTGGCGGCGGCCGACAGGACACCGGTCCGCGGGTCGCGGCCGACGCTCGAGAGGCGACCGAGGGTCCAACCGCCGGCGCGCGTGACGACGTGCCCCCGGGCCTCCAGGCCGGCGATGACGTCGTCCCCGATCCGGTCCTCGACGACGATCCCCGCCGGCTCCCACGTGCGCGGCCAGAACGACCCCGGGAACGAGGTCGTGTGCAGCGCCGGGGCGTCGATCGCCTGCTGCGGCGACCAGCCGCCGACGATCGTCCGGAGCAGGTAGAGCAGCTGCCACTGGTCCTGCTGGTCACCGCCGGGGGAGCCGAGGGCGACGACGGGCTCGCCGTCGCGGAGCACGAGCGTCGGGGTGAGCGTCGTGCGCGGACGCAGCCCGGGGCGGAGCGTCGAGGCGGTGCCCTCCTCGAGCCAGGTCATCTGCAACCGCGTGCCGAGGCAGAAGCCGAGCTCGGGGATCGTCGGCGAGGACTGGAGCCATCCGCCGGACGGGGTGGCCGACACGATGTTGCCCCAGCGGTCGACGACGTCGATGTGGCACGTGTCGCCGCGCGTCTGGCCGTCGGGCCCGACGTGCGGTTCCGCGCCGGCGAACGAGTCGACGGTGGGTTCCCCGACGCCCTCGGGGCGCTCGTCGAGCGCCGGCGGCAGGTACTCGGTGCGGAGCGGGGGCATGACGCCGGCCGGCACGCCGGCGTCACCCGGGCGGATCTCGGCGGAGGCCCGGTCACCGATGAGCGCGCGTCGCTCGGCTGCGTAGGCCGCGGACAGGAGCCGCTCGAGCGGCACGTCGTGGTCGCCGTAGTACGCCTCGCGGTCGGCGAGGGCGAGCTTCTGCGCCTCGACGATGGTGTGCGCGCCCTCCAACGTCGACGGGTCGAGCAGGGCGTCGTCGAGCGGTTCGAGGATGGCGAGGGTCTGCAGCAGTGCGGGCCCCTGCCCCCAGGCGCCGGTCTTCGCGATGGTGTGGCCGCGGAACTCGAGCGTCACCGCGGGCTCGTACGTGGCCCGGAACCCGGCCATGTCCGCAGCCGTGATGACGCCCGCGTGGTCGGTGCCCGACGAGTGCCGGTGCGGCGTCCGGACGAACCGCTCGACGGCCTCGGCGACGAACCCCGACGCCCAGGCGTCCCGGGCCGCGTCGATCCGTGCCGACCGGTCCGCCGAGCCCTCTCCGGCGGCGACGAGCCGCGCGAGCACGTCTGCGTACGCGGTGTTCCGGACGACCTCGCCGGCGACGGGGATCCGGCCCTCGGGCATCCAGCGCTCGGCGGAGGACGGCCAGTGCTCCGTGAACAGGTCGGCGACGCGGCCGATCGTGTCCGCGACGCGAGCGGCGACCGGGTGGCCGTCGCGCGCGTACCCGATGGCGTAGGCCAGGACGTCGGCGAGGTCCCACGTGCCGTGGTCCCGGAGGAGCAGCAGCCACGCGTCGACGGCGGCGGGCACGGCGGCCGCGAGGGCGCCCGACCCCGGCACGAGTTCCAGACCCTCGCCGCGGTAGTGCTCGACGGTCGCACCGGCGGGAGCCGGGCCCTGCCCCATGAGCACGACGGGCGTGGGGTCCGCCGCGGTGGCGAACACCGCGGTCATGTCGCCGCCCGGGCCGTTGAGGTGCGGCTCGACGACGTGGAGCACGAACGCCCCGGCGACGGCCGCGTCGAACGCGTTGCCCCCGCGCTCGAGTACCGACTGTGCCGAGGCCGTGGCCAGCCAGTGCGTCGAGGCGCTCATGCCGTGCGTGCCCTGCAGGTCGGGGCGGGTCATGGTCGTGGGTGGGGTCGTGTAGGTCACGAGGTCCTTCCTGGTCATGCGGGCCGCTCGGTCGGTTCGAACCGTGCCGCGTTCGTCTCGGCGACGATGCCGGTGTCCCCGCCCGAGCGCGCCTCGTGCAGCCGCGACCCCGTGCGTACTCCGTGCAGCTGGTGCGGACCGGGGCCGGAGCGGGCGGCGCCGTCCCCGGGGTTGACGAGGGCGCAGCGGGTCAGCGACAGACAGCCGCACCCGATGCAGCCGTCGAGGTCGTCGCGGAGGGCCTCGAGCTCGCGGATGCGGGTGTCGACCGCGTCGGCCCATCGTCGTGAGAGCGCCGTCCACTCCGCCGGGTTCGGGGCACGGTCCGCGGGCAGGGCGTCGAACGCCTCGCGGATCTCGGCGAGGGACAGACCGGCTCGCTGCCCGGCGGCGAGGACCGCGAGCCGACGGAGCGTGTGGCGCGGGAACAGTCGCTGGTTGCCGGCCGTCCGTTCCGCCGTCACGAGACCGCGTTCCTCGTAGTACCGGATGGCCGACGGGGCGATCCCCGACCGGCGCGACAGCTCGCCGATGGTCAACAGGTCGGTCGCGGTCGGCACGCGTTCATCGTCGCACCGATCCGGCCCCTCGCGGTCCTGGGGGTTGTCAGGTCCCGCTCCCGCCGGGCCACGGAGAGTCACCGGCCGGGGTCGTGCCGCCGAGGTCGCCGAGTGCCGACGCGGACAGGACCCCGCCGCCGACGACGCATCCGACGGCCACCACGAAGCCGATCGCGGCGATCCACCACGAGCTCCGCCGACGGATCCAGGCCCACACCGCCAGGACGAGCGCCGCGACCCCGACGACGAACGCACCGCCGGCCGCGAGCGCGCCGCCGCCGACGAGCGCTCCGGTCGAGCACCCGCTCGCCGGGTGGCATCGCGGTGCCGATGCCAGGACCGCGACGAGCGCGATCACGGCGGTCACGATGGTCATGACGCCGGTCGCGGCCAGCAACAGGACCGTCACCACCCGGTCGGCGATGCGCCCGACCGGTGGGATGAGCGAGGTGCCGCCCTGCTCCCACGCGATCCGGGCCTCCCGTTCGGCCTGCGTCTCCATGTGCGGCCGGGAGGCCCGGCTGCCGTCCGGCGCGCCGCCGTCCGTCCCCCCGGTCATCGGGGTTCCACCCCGAAGGCCTGCGCCAGGCGTTCGATCTTCTGCGCGCGCCCGAGCCGGGGCAGGTCGCTGCCGTCCCGGACCACGCGGTCGCGCGCCTCGAAGTCGTCGAGGAAGTCGCGGGCCCAGGCGACGTCGGCCGGCGTGGGCGAGATGACCTCGTTGATCACGGGCAGCTGGTCGGTGTCGAGGCACAGCTTGCCGGTGAGGCCGAGCGCCACCGCGACCTGCGCCTGCTCCCGGAGGATCGGGTGACTCGTGCCGACCGTCGGGCCGTCGATGGGGCCGGGCAGGTCCCCGACGCGTGACGCGACCACGAGCCGGGATCGCGGGTAGGCCATGGCCAGGGTGTCGGCGGAGGTACCGGTGTCGCGGCGGTAGTCACCGCTCCCGAACGCCAGGCGGAACGCGCCCTTCGCGCGGGCGATCGCCGTGGACTCCTCGATCCCGAGGGCCGACTCGACGAGCGCGACCACGGGGTGGGTGCCCCCGAGGCGGTGCCAGGTGTCGGTGACCTGTTCCGCGGCCTCCGTCTTGGCGAGGACCACGCCCCGCAGTCCGGGCAGGCCGCGGAGCGCCTCGACGTCGTCCGCCCAGAACGGCGTCGTGACGTCGTTGATGCGCACCCATGCCGATCCGCCGCCCGCGAGCCACGCGGCGACGGTGGCGCGGGCCTCCGGCTTGCGCTTCGGGTCGACCGCGTCCTCGATGTCGAGCACGACCTGGTCGGCCCGGGACCGCGCGGCGCGGTCGAAGCCAAGCTCGGCGGTCGCGGCGACCAGGAGCCAGGACCGGCTGATCTCGGCCGGGACGGCACGGCGTTCGGAGGTGGAGGTGCGCGGACGGTCGTCGATGGCCATGCGTCGTTGGTACCACACCCACCCCCGCGCGCCAGGGGCCGCGGGGGCTGCTGTGGAGGGTCGCGTGATCACGCTCGGATGTGTCGAAATCGGCGTTCATTGACGGTCGGGGCTCGGCGGGCCGCCTACAGTATCGGTGTGTGGCGTGTCGACAGGACTGCAGAGCGCGAGGACGACGTGGATGACGACGTCCGCGCCGATGACCTGCGCGCGCCCGAGCAGGTGACGAGCCCACAGCAGCTGAGCCTCGGGGACCCGCGACTCACGGCGGGGAACGCGGCCGAGCCCGTGTGGGACGCCTGGCGCGAGCAGCTCTCCGGTGTCGGTGGCACGTCCCCGCTCATCCACTTCTCGGATCACCCCCGGGCTCGCATCGAGCTCAGCACGACCCACCCGGGTGGTCTGGCACAGTTCATCACCGGCAAGACGACCCTGCTGTCGAGCCTCATCCGCGACGAGGTCGCGTTCCGCGCCGCCCGCATCGCCGCCGGGTTCGTCGAGGAGAAGGGCACCGAGCTCGCCACGGTGCGCGGGATCGACGCGGTCGAGCTCGGCATCGGCATGGTGGACTGGCGGCACGCCGACGTCGACCACCGCGGGCCGGTCCTCCTCCGGCCGCTCGCCATCCGCCGCCACGGGCGTGACTTCGAGGTCCGACTGCTCGGCCAGCCCGTCCTCAACCCCGCGCTCGCCGACGCCCTGCGCGACCAGTTCGGGATCGTGCTCGACGCCGAGGCCTTCGTCGCGCTCGCCCAGCAGGACGGCTCGTTCACGCCGAACCCGGTCATCGACCGCCTCCGCGGCCTCACCGCGCACCTGCCGCACTTCAGCGTCCACCCGCGCCTCGTCGTGTCGACGTTCGCCGAGGTCGCGTCGAGCATGGTCGAGGACACCCGCGACCTCTCGCACCCGGTGCTCGACGCCCTCGCCGGCAACCCGAGCGCCAAGTGGCAGGTCGAGCAGTCCTACCGGCCGGTCGAGCAGACGCCGTCCGACGAGCGCAGCCCCGAGACCGACACGCTCCTGCTCGACGCCGACGACGAGCAGGAGAACGTGATCGCGCAGATCACGGCGGGCAACTCCATCGTGGTCAAGACCCTGCCCGGCACGGGTGGCACCCAGACCATCGTGAACGCCCTCGGTGGCCTCGTCGCCGCGAACAAGCGCGTGCTCGTCGTCAGCCCGCGACGCGCGACCCTGCGCGGCATCGCCAGCCGGTTCGTCGAGGTCCAGCTGCCCGGCGTCGCCGTCACCCCCGCGACCCTCCGGCGCGACCTCATCCGCGCGATCGGCCGCAACGAGAAGTCGACGAAGCCGAACCTCCGCGAGGTCGACGACGCGCTCGTCCGGCTCCGCAAGGTCCTGCTCGACTACCGCGGCGCACTCGGCCGCGTCGACCCGGCGTTCGGTGTCTCCGTGCTCGACTGTCTGGTCGAGCTGTCCCGTCTGTCGCTCCTCCCGGTCCCGCCCGCCACGACCGCGCGCCTGTCGCGGTCGTCCGTGGAGGCCATGGTCGACGGTCGCGCGCGCGTCGCCGAGACGATGGTGAGTGCCGCGAACCTCGGCGAGTTCAAGTACGGGCCGGACGACTCGCCCTGGTACGGCGCCCGGTTCGCGTCCAGCGCCGCCGCGCACAAGGCACACCAGACCGCGCAGGGCCTGCACGCCACCGAGCTGCCGACGCTGCTGCAGCGCGCGAACGACCTCATCGGCTCGACCCACATGCGGCCGTTCACGACGATCGGCGAACTCGGCGTGTACCTGCGGCTCCTCACCGAGATCCGCGACACCCTCGACCGCTTCCTGCCCGTCGTGTTCGATCGCTCCGTGTCCGAGCTCGTCGCGGCGACGGCCCCGCGTGGTGAGGGTGCCCCGATGTCGGCGACGAACCGCCGTCGCCTCAAGAAGCTCGCCCGCGAGTACGTCCGTCCGGGCGTGCACGTGTCCGACCTGCACGAGGCCCTGACGCGGGTCCAGCAGCAGCGGGTCCTGTGGCAGCGGTACGTGGCGGCCGGCGTCGCCCCGGAGATCCCCACCGGCATCGCCGACGTCCAGGTGCTCTACTCGAACGTCGCCGAGGACCTCGCGCGTCTCGACGAGCCGCTCGGCAACACGTCCCGTGAGCGGCAGCTCGCCAACCTGCCGATCGACCAGCTCGTCGCGGACATCGGCGAGCTCGCGGCCGAGAGCGACGTCCTGCACAACCTGCAGGAGCGCACGGAGCTCATGACGACCCTGCGCGACCTGCAGCTCGAACCGCTCATCACCGACCTGGCGAACCGCCACGTGCCCGAGTCCCAGGTGCCGGCCGAGCTCGAGCTCGCGTGGTGGCAGTCCTGCCTCGAGATGCTGCTCGAGGGCGACCGCGCCCTGCTCGGGGCGAACACCGACATGCTCGACCGCGTCGAGGCGGACTTCCGGCTCGTCGACGATGCCCACGCTGCCGGGGTGTCCCAGGGCCTGGCGTGGCAGCTCGCCGAGAACTGGAAGGTCGGCCTGGTCGACTGGCCGGACGAGGCCGCGCAGCTCAAGGCGCAGCTCCGGCAGCCCGCGATCACGTCGCGACTGCTGCAGGACTCCGCACCGCACCTGTCCCGCGCCATCGCACCCGTGTGGCTCGCGTCGCCGTACGAGGTCCCGCAGATCGCGGACACGATGCCGTTCGACACCGTGATCCTCGTCGACGCCGGTGCCGTGACGATCGCCGAGACCGTCGGGGCGATCCGCCGCGCCAAGCAGACCGTGGTCTTCGGCGACCCGGTCACCCAGACGCCGTCCCCGTTCCGCATCGCGGTCGACCCGGACCACCGGGCGCTCCGCGTCGACGAGCAGACGCTCGACTCGCTGCACGCCGACTCCGCGCTGGCGAAGCTCTCGACGCTCCTGCCGACCCTGTCGCTCACGCGCTCGTACCGCGCCGGCGGCGAGGACCTCGCGGAGCTCGTGAACCGGCGCTTCTACGGGGGCCGCATCGAGTCCCTGCCGTGGGCGGGTTCGTTCCTCGGCCACGGCTCGATCGCGATCGACTACGTCGCCGAGGGCAAGGCCGTGCCGGACCCCGAGTCCGGCGCCGTCGAGAGCGTCGACGCCGAGGTCGACCGTGTCGTGCGGCTCGTCCTCGACCACGCCAAGAACCGGCCGACCGAGTCGCTCATGGTCATCACGGCGTCCGCCAAGCACGCCGTTCGTGTCGAGCAGGCCGTCCTCGCCGCCGTGCAGGGCCACAAGGACCTCACCGAGTTCGTGATCGGCGACCGCCCCGAGCCGTTCATGGTGGTGACGCTCGAGCAGTCCGTCGCCCAGAGCCGCGACCGCGTCGTGTTCTCGATCGGCTACGGGCGCACGCCCCACGGCCGCGTCCTCCGCGACTTCGGTCCGCTCGGCAAGCCCGGCGGCGAACGCCTGCTCGCCGTCGCGATGACCCGCGCCCGCCGGTCGATGATCATCGTCACGTGCTTCCAGCCGTCCGACATCGAGGCCGAGCGCATGGGTCACGGCACCGTCGCGCTCGCCGAGATCCTCGCGGAGGTCCGGGCCCGCACGAGCATGGAGTACGTGCCCGACGACAGCGACCCGCTGCTCGTCGACCTCGCCCGCCGGCTCGAGATGCGCGGCATCCCCGTGGCGCTCGGACACCGCGGCAAGCTCGGCCTCGTCGCCGCGCACGGCGGGGTCTGCGTGACGATCGAGACCGACGCGTCGCTCGCCAAGGGCTCCCTGCGCGAGTCGCTGCGCCTCCGGCCCGAGGTGCTCCGACGGCTCGGCTGGCACTACGTGCGCGTCCACGCCTTCCAGCTCTTCTCCGACCCGGACCGCGTCGCCACGACGGTCGCCCAGGTGCTCGGCGTCGACCGTGGTGCGACGCAGGAGATCGCGATCCCGCCGGTCCCGGCCCGGCAGTGACCGCGGGCTGGCCAGCGACCGCCGGCTGGTCCCGATGACCGGGAGGCGCGCCTCCCGACCGGCCGGACCGGTCACCCCAGGGACGGAACAGCTCCGCGGGAGCTGGGCGGCCCACGCCGACGTCCGTTCCGCCACGGGGGCAGAGGCCGTCGCAGCTGGCCCCGCGGGCGACCCGTCCGCCGTTGGTCCCGCGGGCGACCCGTCCGCCGTTGGCCCCGCGGGCGACCCGTCCGCCGGGCGGACGACGGGCGCACAGGACCGCACGTCTGACGGCGCCACGGCCGCTCATGACCGACGGCCGGGAGGCCCGACTCGCCGCCGCCGGGTCACGACCGCTCCGGCGCCGGGAACGGACCCGAACCCCGCGCCCGAGCCGGAGCGGCACGGCGCGGGGGAGAACGACGCGCGGCTGCTGGGCGACCGGCCGCCGCACTGGGGCTGAGGCGGCCCTCCCGCCGCCCGTGAGCCCTCCTGCCTCCCCGTTCCGCCCTCGCACGGCCCCCGTCGGACCGGGACGACGTTCAACGCGTCGCCCGACAACGGTCGTGTCGGCGGCGGAAGTCGGCGGATGGAACTGTGCGCTCACGTACCCAGGGGCGACGCGTCGATCGGGGAAGCGTGGCAGCCTCGGCAGCGCGAGGTCAGCGAGGAGACTGCCGTCCGCGCGGTGCCGAGCTCAGCGAGCGGGGACGGCGTCGCCGCGGCGCTTCCGCACCATGGCAGCGGCGTACTGGGCGCCGGCGAGCACGTGCCCGACCGTGCCGAGGACGATGCACACGAGGGCGACGACGCGCACCCACGTGAGGTGTTCGGCGACCGACGTCGACGAGAACAGCAGCACGGGCAGCCCGACGAACAGCAGCGCCGAGCGGATCTTGCCCGTCCAGGTCACGTCGAGGTCTGGCGACCCGCGGAACAACGCGCTCGACATCGCGACGAGCACCAGGTCCACGACCACCACCACGGCGACGACGACCCACGGCAGGAGCCCGACGAGGACCAGCGACAACACGATCGCGACGATCGACAAGCGGTCCGCCACGGGATCCAGCGCCTTGCCGAGTGCGGACTCCTGGTGGAATCGGCGGGCGATGAAGCCGTCCGCCCAGTCGGTGACCCCGAGTCCGACCAGCGACACGAGACCCCACCCGGGGTGTCCCGCGACGACCAGTCCGACGTACACGGGGATGAGGACGAACCGGACGAGCGTCAGCAGGTTCGGCCAGGTCTGCCAGTCCGGACGGGCTCGCCTCCCACTGGTGTCCGCCATGGCGTCGGGCCTCTCGTTCGCCGTCGTGGCGAACCCGGCGGTCGCCCATCCACTCAGGATAGCGGCGGTGCCTCCGGCACCTGGGTGGCGAGCGATCGGCCGGGTCTCAGAGCTTCGTCGTGCCGCTGATGCCCGGTCCCGTCGGCGCGTCGGTGGGGGCAACGTGCGCGCCCGCGGCCTGACCGGTGATCCCCTGCTGCTGTCGGAGCAGGTCGCGGATCTCGAGGAGGACCTCGACGTCGGTCGGCGGGACGTCCGCCGGCGGCTGCTCGACGTCGTTCTCGACGCGCTTGAACGCGAGCTTCCTCAGGCGGTTGACCGGCAGCACGAGCGCGAAGTAGACGACCGCGGCCACGATGACGAACTGGATCACGGCGCCGAGCACGGAACCGAAGTGGAGCTCGGCGTGCGCCCCGCCGACTCCGGGGATCGTGAGGACCCAGGTGTGCTCGAGGCTCGACGCGTTGAACAGCGCCCCGACCGCCGGGTTGATCACCGCCGTGACGATCGTGTTGACGATCGCGGTGAACGCGGCGCCGATGACGACGGCGACTGCGAGGTCGATGACGTTGCCGCGGAGCAGGAACTCCCTGAAGCCCTTCACGGGACCCCCTCGTGTCCAGGTGTCGGCCCGCGCCACGGGGACCGGCCGGGCGTCCAGTCGACCGGCACGGATCACGCTACCGACGGAGCACGACTCAGGCCGCGCTGGAACTCCCGGATGAGGACGACGACGGCGAGGACGAGCCTGTGGAGGACGAACCGGATGAACTCGACGAGGACGAACCGGATGAACTCGACGAGGTCGAACTCGACGACGACGACTCGCTCGGCGTCGATCCGCCACCGGACTCGGACTTCGTCCCCGATGCCCCGGACGACGACCGGGAGTCCGTGCGGTAGAAGCCGGACCCGTTGAACGTCACTCCGACGGGGCTGAACACCTTGCGGAGCACGCCGCCGCAGGTCGGGCACTCGGTCAGGGCCGCGTCCGAGAAGGACTGCTTGACGTCGAAGGCGGTACCGCACTCGGTGCAGCGGTAGGAGTAGGTGGGCACGTCAGCTCCGGAAGGTGAGGATGCGCGATGGGGTGATGATGCCGTCGACGGGCTGGTCGTGGCGCTCGCGAGGGACCTCGTCCACGTACTCCGCGTCGAACACCACAGCATAGACGGGCGGACGCTTGGCCATGGATCCGAGGGTCTTGTCGTAGTAGCCGCGCCCCCAGCCCATCCGCATGCCGGCTCGGTCCACGGCGGCCGCGGGCGCGAGGATGACGTCGACGTCGTTGATCGCGATCGGCGAGAGCACCTCGCCGACGACCTCGGGGACGCCCGCCAGACCCTGGTGCTCGGTCTCGCCGTCACCCACGGCCCAGTCCAGCAGGCCGTCGTCCCGGGCGATCGGGAACAGCGTGCGGATGCCCGCGTCGAACGCCCAGTTGAGGAACGGGCGGACGTTGGGCTCGTCGGATGACGGGAGGTAGGCCGACAGCGAGGAGATCGCCCGCTCCTCCACGAAGCGCTGGAGCGTGGCGGTGAGGTCCGTGGTGAACGCGCTCCGCTCCGACGCGGTGTGCATGCGGCGACGTTGCCGCAGCTCGGCACGGAGGGCTCGTTTGGCGTTCCCGATGTCGCTCTCGGCGCTCATGGCCACGAGCTTAACGGCTCGTCCCCGCGTGGCCATGTGTCCTCCACACGGTCCCCCATCCGTTAACGCCCGCGTCGTGGGGGCAGCGGATACGCTCGTCGCCATGGGTTTCCAGATTTCCAAAGCAGTGATCCCGGCCGCAGGGCTGGGGACGCGGTTCCTCCCCGCGACCAAGGCGATGCCGAAGGAGATGCTCCCGGTCGTCGACAAGCCCGCGATCCAGTACGTGGTCGAGGAAGCCGTCGACGCGGGCCTCCATGACGTCCTCATGATCACCGGTCGCAACAAGAACGCGCTCGAGAACCACTTCGACCACGTGTCGGAGCTCGAGGAGACCCTCCGCAAGAAGGGCGACCACGACAAGCTCGCCAAGGTGAACCAGTCGACGGACCTCGCCGACATGCACTACGTGCGCCAGGGCGACCCGCTGGGCCTCGGTCACGCCGTGCTCCGCGCCAAGATGCACGTCGGCCGCGAGCCGTTCGCCGTGCTCCTCGGCGACGACATCATCGACGCTCGTGATCCGCTGCTCAAGCGCATGATCGAGGTGCAGGACGAGAAGAACGCGACCGTCGTCGCCCTGCTCGAGGTCCCGGCGTCCCAGACCCACATGTACGGCATCGCGACCGTCGAGGAGACCGACGAGGACGACGTCGTCAAGATCACCGGTCTCGTCGAGAAGCCCGCCCAGGGGGAGGCCCCCTCCAACCTCGCGATCATCGGTCGCTACGTGATCCGCCCCGAGGTGTTCGACGTCCTCGAGAAGCAGGAGCCGGGCAAGGGCGGCGAGATCCAGCTCACGGACGCGCTCATGAAGATGGCCGGCGCCGAGGAGTGGACGGGTGGCGTGTACGGCGTCGTGTTCCGTGGACGCCGATACGACACGGGTGACAAACTCGACTACATCAAGGCGATCGTCCAGCTCGCCTCCGACCGCGACGACCTCGGCCCCGAGCTCAAGGAATGGCTCAAGGAGTTCAACGCGGGCGAGTAGCCGTCCCGTCCGGGACACCCGAACCAGGAACGCGATCCCCCGATGACGACCATCCCCACCCTGACGCACGGTCGGATCACCATCCGCCCGCTGCGCCTCCGTGACACCCGTGACCTCGACATGGCCCTGTCGATGAACCGGAGCTGGTTGCGGACCTGGGAGGCCACGAACCCGTCGGGACTCGTGTCGGCGGACGTCCGGGGGAGCATCCGGGCCCTGCAGGCGAACGCGCGTGCAGGGCTCGGCCTGCCCTTCGCCATGGAGCTCGACGGCCGGTTCGTCGGACAGCTCAACGTGTCGGGCATCAGCTACGGCTCGCTCGCCAGTGCGTCGATCGGTTACTGGGTGGTCGAGAGCGCCGCGGGGCACAACGTGACCCCGACCGCCGTCGCGCTCGCGACCGACCACTGCTTCCGTTCCGTCGGGATCCACCGGGTGGAGATCTGCATCCGTCCGGAGAACGCGCCCTCGCTCCGGGTCGTCGAGAAGCTCGGGTTCCGGTACGAGGGCCTGCGACGCCGGTACATCCACATCAACGGTGACTGGCGCGACCACTTCTGCTTCGCGCTCGTGGCCGAGGAGGTCCGCGAGGGCGTCCTCGACCGCTGGGTGCGCGGCGCCGTGCCCGCAGGCCAGGGCAGCGTGCCCGACCAGGCCCGTGAGGAGGCCGCGATGCCGATCGCGACCTCGCGCCGCGGCTGAACTCGTCCTCCACAACCCGAATCCGGCGCGACTCGCTCAACACGCGACGCGCAATGACCGATCGGCGCGCGGCCCGCCCATACCGTGTTCCCCGTGAGCATCGGGTCCTGGAGCGGAGGCATCGTCCTCCTCATCGCGGCGGTGCTGTGGCTCGTCTACCTCATGCCCTCGTGGCACGCGCGTCGGCAGTACCTCGCCACGGAGCGCAACGCGGTGCGTCTGCAGCAGACGCTCCGGATCCTCGCACAGACCGCCGAACTCCCGGACGAGGTCCGCATCGAGATGAACGCCCGATCCCTGGCAGAGGCCCAGCGTGTGGCCGCGAGCGAAGAAGCCCGCCGCCGCGCCATCGTCCGAGCCCACGAGGCCGCACGCCAGCGTGAGATCACGCGACGCCTGGCGGAGCAGGAGCCCGAGCTCGAGCGGGTCGCCGCGTCGCCGGCGCTCACCGCCCGCCGCATGCGTCGTTCTCGACTGGGGGCGACGCTCATCGGCTTCGTCGGGCTCGTGGTCACCGTGGTGACGCTCGTCGCCGCACCGGCGATGTGGCTCATGGCGCTCGCCGCCGCGCTCGTGGTCGTGGGGGCGGTGGCGGTCCTCGCGCAGCTCGCCGCCGTCGGCCGTGCCCGGATGCGCCGTGCCGCCGGTGTCGCCGCGGCGACCCGGGCACCCGCACCGCGCGCCCGGTCCGCACGGGCACGGAACGCCGCTCCGATCGACACCGCCGTTGGCACAGCGGAGACCGCACCGGCCGCCGAGGACCGGAGCTGGACGCCCGTGGAGGTCCCCAAGCCGCTCTACGTGTCGCGACCCGACGTGGAGCGCGCCCGTGCGGAAGCCCGCCAGGCAGCCGAGGAGTCGTCGGCGGCGCTCGCCGCACGCCTCCGCGAGCGTGTCGCCGAGGCCGCTGCGGCCGCGGACGCGGAAGCAGCGCAACGCCGAGCAGAGGCAGCTGCCGTGGCAGCGGGCGCGACCGACCCCGACCTCGCTCGGGTCACGCCGATCCGATCCGATGTCGAGGCCGCTGCGGCCGCGCTCGCCGAGCACGACCAGGCGACGCCGACGACCCTGGCCGAGCGGATGGGGCTGCGCGCTCCCGCCGCGGACGGGGCCGCTGGTGGACCACAGCCGGGAGGCCCGACCACCGCCACCCGGACCGCGGACGACCGGCGGCCGGAACCCGCTGCACCGTCGGCACCGCCGAGCAAGTACGCGGGTATGGGGATCATCGACGAGGACTCGTGGGAGCGCACGGACCTCGACGCGGTCCTCCGGCGCCGCCGCGCGGTCTGAACGCGGTCGCCCAGCCGGACCGATGTCGTGCCGGGCTCGATTTCGGATCGAGCCTGCTGCGGTGCTAGTCTTGCTGGGCACTCGGGGCTATGGCGCAGTTGGTAGCGCGTCTCGTTCGCAATGAGAAGGTCAGGGGTTCGAATCCCCTTAGCTCCACCGAGAACCGCGCGGCGAGAGGCCCGGGTCCACCAGGATCCGGGCCTCTCGCCGTCTCGGCGGGTGGTCGTTCTGCACCTGTCGTCTCGGCATGGTCGTTCTGCGTTGCGGGCGATGGTGGTGGTGCGCAGCGGCCTCTGGCACCATGGGCGCACCGCGACGAGGCGCACGCCGCCCCACAGCCAGCACGCGAGGAGCGACGATGCCCACCGCACTCAACCCCTACATCGGTTTCCGTGACGAGGCCCGCCAGGCGATGGAGTTCTACCGCGACGTCTTCGGCGGCGACCTGACGCTGTCGACGTTCGGCGAGATGCACGCGAGTGAGGACCCGACCGAGCAGGACAAGGTGATGCACAGCGTCCTGGTGACCCCGCACGGCCTCCTGCTCATGGCCTCGGACACGCCGAACGGCATGGAGGCCCCGACAGGGTCCCGCATCAGCATCTCGCTGAGCGGCGACGACGGGCAGGAGCTCCACGGCTACTGGGACGGTCTGGCCGACGGGGCGACGATCATCGCGCCGTTGACCGCCGCCCCGTGGGGCGACGAGTTCGGGATGCTGAGCGACCGCTTCGGCGTCACCTGGCTGGTGAACGGCACCGGTCCGCGGTCCTGAGCGGCGCCGGTCGTCTCGGGGTTCCAGATCTCGGGAACGGTGGGCCACCGGCGCATCCTCGGACGTATCGCTTACCCTGTCCGGACGATGACTGCTCCCGCCGCGCTCACCCGACGTTCCCTGTTCTCGCTGGCGGGTGTCGCCGGCGTCGGCCTGGCGCTCGCGGCGTGCACGGCGGACGATCGGTCCTCGGGGTCCGCGACGCACGGACCCACGACGGGCAGCGCGTCGACGGGTGCGGCGCACCCGGTCGCACGGGCGCTCTCGCCGGCGCAGGTGCCCTTGGCGGGCGGGGTGACCGTGACCGTCACGGGGTCCGGGCTGGCGCGGGTCGCGGGCGTGACGGTCGGCGGGCTCGCGGCACGGGACGTCCACGCGACGGGTGAGCGGGTGACCTTCACGGCTCCGCACCAGGCCTCCTACGCGCCGGGACGCGCGGAGGTGGCGCTGTTCACCCGTGCGGTGGAGCCGGTGCCGTCGGCGAACGTGACGACGTCGGACGGCAACGGCAGCACGAGCAACGACGGCGTGAGCGGGGACACCGCCACGAGCGGCGCGACCGCGACCCCGACGCCCACCGCAGCCACCGCGGGAACGCCCGTCGCCACGACGACGCTGACGTACGCCGCGCTGACCGCCGTCGACCGTCAGCTCCAGTACGCGATGGCGCACTGGTCGAACTACAACCTGGCGGAGTACGGCAACATGAACGCGATCGGCGGCGACTGCGCGAACTTCGTCAGCCAGACGCTCGTCGCCCGCGGGTGGCAGCAGCGCGACGACTGGTACAACCACGACGCCGGGGCCGAGCACTCCGCCACCTGGACCTACTGCCCGTCGCTCGACCCGTGGTTGCAGACGAACGCCGCCGCCTTCGGGCTCACGCGGCGCACGCTGGACGAGCGCGCGAAGGTCGGGGTCGGTGACATCGTCATGTGGGACTGGAACGGCAACGGGTCGCCGGACCACACGACGATCGTGTCCGAGGTGTTCCCGAAGCCCGACGGCACGGTGCTCATCAAGTCCGCGAGCCACAACGAGGACGGACCCTACCGTGACCTCGACGAGATGCTCACCGTGCAGCACCCCGGTGGCACGGCCTGGTTCCACACCTTCGACGCGTAGTGCAGCGGCGGCGGTCGCATGCCGCCCGGACCAGGGGAACGGGATCCGACCGGTCACACCGCCCGGGCCGGGAGAACACGATCAGGGGAACCCGATGTACCAGATGAGCACGATCGCGATCGCCTGCAGCACCACGCCGACGACGGCGAGCACGACGGTGCGCCGCCGCGTCCGCACGAACAGGTCGGTCCCGAGCACGGGTGCGGCGGGCATGAGCAGCCGCACGAGGCTCTGCTGTGGCAGGAACACCGCGACGAGGTAGACCCCGTACGCGGCCACGAACCCGACCACCTCGGGCCCGAGCGCGCGCGTGCTCCGCCCGACGAGCAGCCACACCGCGGCGGCGATCACGGCGATCACCAGGACGAACCCGCCGTTCCCGAGCCACCGTCCGGCGAGCATGAACCACGGGGTCATCGGCACGAAGTGGACGTGGCCGACGTACCCGGTCCACCAGGCGAGCTCGCTGTCGAGGTAGGTGTCCGGCCGCCCGGTGACCGCGCTCGCGATGAACGGCCAGGCCAGACCGGCCACCGCGACCACGATCCCGGTGACGGCGAGGCCGAGGCGCGTGGTCCAGGGGACGCGGTGGATCCACCGTCGGGCGGGCAGGCCCCGGGTGCGCGATCGACCGGCCCGGACCTCGATGGCGACGAGGTGCACGGCGACCGCGACGGACAGCGCGAGGGCGCCCGGGCGGGTGAACGCGGCGACCACGCCCAGGGCGGCCACGAGCGGGTACCGGCGTTGCACGAGTGCGAGCAACGCGCCCGCGACGAGCAGCAGGGACAGCGCCTCGGCGTAGGGCACTTGCAGCAGGAACCCGAGCGGCCCGAACACGAACAGGGCCGTGGCGCGCCGGGCACGTCGGGACCCGGCGACGGCGCGGACGAGCCGGTAGAGCACGACCGTGCCGCCGGCGCCGCTGAGCAGGGACACGACGACGCCCGCACCCCAGAAGGACAGCCCGGTGACGGCCATGACGACACGGACGACGGCGGGGAACACCGGGAGGAACGCCCACGCGTTCGGCTCGACGTGCCCGTGGTGGTCCAGGGGGACGGACCGCGGGTACCCGTGCACCGCGACGGTCTGGTACCACCACGCGTCCCAGGAGCCGGAGAACGCCAGCAGACCGTGGGCGCCGCCGTGGCCCTCCGGCTCGTGTCCGGCGGCCGCCCCGACGAGCAGCACGCCGACGAGCAGCACGGTGCTCACCGCACGGGAGCCGACCCACAGCAGGAGCGGGGCGGTCCACCCGCTGTGCCGTCCCTCCAGGGCGATCCGGATCAGGCGGGCGAGCCGCCTGATCCGGAGCAGGCGGGCGAGCCGCCGCGGCCGGGAGGCCCCGCCCACGCCGTGGACGGCCGTGCTGACGGGCGTCGGCAGAGCTGGCACGACCTCGATGATCGCAGAGGCGCGACGGGCGCGCGCGCTCCGACGGGAGGTCACTCGATGGCGGCCTCGCGGGTGAGGACCATGACGTCCATGCGTCCGGTCTGCACGACCTCGCCGTGCTGGTTCCGGAGGGTCACGGTGCGCTCGACGATGCCGGTGCGGCCGGAGCTCGTGCGACGGGTGGACAGGATCTCGACCGTGCAGGTGAGCGTGTCACCGATGAACACGGGCGCGGTGAACCGCCAACCGTCGATGCCGAGGAGCGCGACGGCGGAGCCCTCGAACACGCCGGTGCGGGCGATCAGCCCCAGGCACAGGGACGCGCCGAGCATGCCGTGGACGATGCGCTGGCCGTACCGCGTCTGCTTCGCGAACTCGACATCGGTGTGCACCTGGTTGTTGTCGTTCGTCCACGACGCGAACGACACGACGTCCGCCTCGGTGATCGTGCGACCCGGGGTCACGAAGGTCTGTCCGGCGGCGAGGTCCTCGAGGTAGTGCGGCACGGTGCCAGTGTCCCACGCGGGCTCCGACCTGCCGCGCTGCCCGCGTCCCGGGCCAGCCGGAGCCGACCACGGCCTCCCGGCGCGGACCAGGGAACCGCGCCGGTCCGTCCGGCGTACGCTCCGGCGCATGAGCGACGCAGCCCCGACCACCGCCGCGACGGACCCGACATCGACCTCGGAGCCGCGCGACGACCGCCGGGTCGACGCCCTGACCCACGAGGTCGTGGCCGCCTGGATGGCGGGGCAGCGCTGGTACGCCGCGAAGGGCCTCGACCCCGCGCTCCGGCTCATCGCCGCCCTCGAGGGGGAGGTCGACGGCGTCCGGGTCAGCACGCAGCTCGTCATCGACGACGCCCCGAGCACGCCCGTGCTCTACCAGGTGCCGCTCACCGTGCGGACCGAGCCGGTCGACGCGCTCGACGCCGTCCTCATCGCCACGGACGGCGAACGGTGGCTCTACGACGGGCCGCACGACGCCGCGTACGCACGGTGGCTGCTCGGGACGATCGACGGCGGCGCGACCGTGCAGGCCGACGGCGCCAGCGTGGAGGGGCAGCACCTCGCCGACATCGGTGCCGTGACCGCCGTCCGGGTGCTCCGCGGCGAACAGTCGAACACGTCCGTGATCTGCGACGTCGACGGTGGCGGCGGCCAGGTCATCGTCAAGGTGTTCCGGGTCCTGCACCACGGCGACAACCCGGACGTGACCTCCCAGGCCGCGCTCTCGGCAGGTGGCTCGACGCGCGTGCCGAGGTCGTTCGGGGCGCTCCGGGGCACCTGGCCGGACGTCGGGCGGGACGAGGGCACGGCGACGGGGCACCTCGCGTTCGCGCAGGAGTTCCTGCCGGGGCTCGAGGACGCCTGGCGCGTGGCGCTGCAGGCCGCGCAGGACGGCGTGGACTTCACCGAGCAGGCCCACGGTCTCGGGCAGGCGACGGCCGAGGTGCACGCGGTGCTCGCCGAGCAGCTCCCGACGGTCGCGGCCGGCACCGACGAGATCGCCTCGGCGGTCGGGTCGATGCGGCAGCGGCTCGAGGTCGCCTCGGACGAGGTGCCCGCCGTCGCCGAGCACGCCGACGCGATCCGCAGGATCTACGACGACGCCGAGGGCCTCGAATGGCCCCGGCTCCAGCGCATCCACGGCGACCTCCACCTGGGGCAGGCGGTCTCGTCGCCCGACCGCGGCTGGGTGCTCCTCGACTTCGAGGGCGAGCCGCTCCGGCCGATGCCCGAGCGGTCGCGACCCGACGTCACACTGCGGGACGTCGCGGGCATGCTCCGCTCGTTCGACTACGTCGCCGGCGCCCTGCAGCACGGCGACCACCCGACCGATGCGAGTGGGTGGGCGCACGATGCGCGCCGCGCCTTTGTGGACGGGTACATCGCGGCGTCCGGCACGGACATCCGTGCCCAGCGGACCCTGCTCGACGCGTTCGAGATCGACAAGGCCGTCTACGAGGCCGTGTACGAGGCGCGCAACCGTCCGGACTGGATCGGCATCCCGATCGCGGCCGTCGCCCGGCTCGTCGAGCGGTCCGCGCCGGACGCGGCCTGACGCCGCCCGCGGCCTGACGCGCCGCCTGGCCTGCCGTGCCGCCCGTGGCCTGCCGTGCCGCCCGATCAGGCGGGAACGGCGCCCGTGAGCTGACTCGCAGCGAGCGCCAGGGTCATGATGCCGAGCACGGCTGCCGTGAACGCCATGCTGCGCGCGGCGACGCGCCACACCCCCGTGGCTCGGGGGCGGGCGATGCCGACGATCGCGGCGAGCACCGCGAGCAGGCTGACGATCCCGAACGGGTCGACCACCAGGGCGAGCAACGCCAGCGCGAGCGAGCCCCAGCCGAACAGGCAGAAGCGCCGCGCGGCGTGCACGCTGAACCGGCCGCCCGGGGTGAGCGCGATCGATCCCGTGCGGGATCCGCACGCCCAGCCGTGCTCGTCGAGGTCCTGCGACGTCACCGAGAAGTGCGGGGCGACGGACTCGGGCGTCGTGGGGGCCAGTGTCCGGTCGGCCAGCGCGGGCGCCTGCGTGGCACTGCCCCACGTGCGACCGTCCCACCACCGCAGACGCGTCGCATCGGCGGGGTCGGGGAACCAGCCAGCAGCCGGCAGTGACACGGGGACGTCTCCTGATCCTGGGAGGGGTGGGACGCGATCGAGCCTACGAAACGCGTCCCACCCGCCCCAGCCCCAGCACGAGTGTCGGCAGAAGGGGGGACAAACCGGACGGGAGGTACGGTTCAGGCCGCGCCCACGGCCTCCCGGTCCCAGCCGAGCTCGGTCCCGACGGCCTTGACGCCGGCGAGCAGGCGCGCGTTGAACTCGACGCCGAGCTGGTTCGGCACCGTCACGAGCACGGTGTCGGCGGCCGCGACGGCCGCGTCCTGGGCGAGCTCGGCGACGAGCTGCTCCGGCTCGCCGATGTACGAGCGTCCGAACCGCGCGAGGCCGCCGTCGAGGTGCCCGACCTGGTCCTGCCCCTCCACCTGCGCCCGGACGCCGAAGTAGTGGCGGGACTCGTCGTCGATGATCGGGATGATGCTCCGCGACACGGAGACGCGCGGTGTGCGCTCCCAGCCGGACTCCGCCCACGCGTCGCGGAACCGCTGGATCTGCTCGGCCTGCAGCTCGTCGAACGGCACGCCGGTGTCCTCGGTCAGGAGGGTGGACGACATGAGGTTCATGCCCTGCTCCGCGGTCCACTCCGCCGTCGCGCGGGTGCCGGCACCCCACCAGATGCGGTCGGGGAGCGTGTCGGACAGCGGGAAGAGGGGCAGGGACCCCTCACGGCCGGTCATCTGCGGGTTCGCGTTCGCCATCGGCTGCCCGGCGATCGCCTGGCGGAAGATCGCGGTGTGCTGCCGGGCCATGTCCGCGTCGGTCTGCCCCGCCGCGGGCGCGTACCCGAAGGACTCGTAGCCCGCGAGCGCCGTCTCGGGTGATCCCCGGCTCACACCCAGCTGCAGGCGGCCGCCGCTGATGAGGTCCGCGGCCGCGGCCTCCTCGGCCATGTAGAGGGGGTTCTCGTACCGCATGTCGATGACGCCGGTGCCGATCTCGATGCGGCTCGTGCGCGCCGCGATGGCGGACAGCAGCGGGAACGGCGCGGCCTGCTGCGGCGCGAAGTGGTGGACGCGGAAGTACGCGCCGTCCACGCCGACCTCCTCGGCGGCGACGGCCAGGTCGATCGCCTGCACGAGGGCCTCGCGGGCGGACCGCACCCGGGACCCCGGCACGTTCTGCCAGTGCCCGAAGGACAGGAACCCGATCTTCTTCGTCATGTGCATGCGAACGCACGGACCCCGGCGAGCATTCCGGCCGGGAGGCACGCTCCGAGCCCGTCCCGCCACTAGCGTCGAGCAGGTGGCCGATGACGCATGGACGGACGACGACGCCCGGGAGGCCCTGCTCGCCGAGCGGGTCCGCTCACGCCGACTGCTCGGTGCCGTCGAGCGGAGCATGGACGACGTCGCATCTGCGCGGGACGGTGCGAACAGCGACGACGAGCACGACCCCGAGGGCGCCACGCTCGCCTGGGAGCGCGGGTCCCTCGGCGCGGTCCGCGACGACGCCCGCCGACGGCTCGAGCTCGTCGACGCCGCGCTGCATCGTCTCGATGACGGGTCCTACGGACGGTGCCTCGTCGGGGGCGAGCCCATCCCGCAGGCGCGACTCGCCGCCGTCCCCTGGGCGCGGACCTGCGTCGCACACGCGGGCTGAGTCGCGCACGCGGGCTGACCGGGGCGCTCCGGTGTCGCTCGTGGCGGGACCGCTCCCGGTGTCCGGTGCCGGGCCTCCCGGTCGTCGCGGGGGGACATCACCAGCCGCACCCCCGGGGTTTCCCAGCCGGGGTTCCTAGCCTCGAGCCATGGACGGCGACCGCGTGCACACCGACGGGGCCGACCCCCGTGCCGCGGACGACGATGGAGCAGCGCGAGCCCCCGGACAGGCGCTCGTCGCGGCGCCGGTACTGCCGAAGCGACATCGGTTCCACTGGTTCAGCGACGTGCGAGCGTGGATCCACGCGCGGCCCCACGTGCACTTTGTCTACCGCGTCCTCGTCGGGATCGTCGGCGGCCTCGTCATCATCATCGGGCTGGCGCTCGTGCCCCTGCCCGGGCCGGGCTGGCTCGTCGTGTTCATCGGTCTGACGATCCTGTCGAGCGAGTTCGCGTTCTTCCACCGCATCTCGACCTGGCTGCGCCGGAAGCTGCACGACTTCTGGGATCGGGTCCGTCGGCACGCGCCGTCCTCGCGGATGCGGGCTGCGGCCGACCGGGGCAAGGCGTCGGTGGACGCGGCGCACGACGACGCCCATCGGTCGATGGGGGCCTCGTCGCGCTGATCGCGCTGCCGCTCCCGCGCGCCGCTGCTGCTCCCGCGCGCCGCTGCTGCTCCCGCGCGCCGCTGCTGCTCCTCCCGCGTTGAACCGCGCTTCGCCCTGTTGAACCGGGTTGTTCCGCGGTTCAACACGACGGAAGGCGGTTCAACCGGGCGGGATCCAGGTCGGGGGTGGCGTCAGACGGTGCGGATCGTCCCCGTCGCGATGCGCTCGACCTCGTCGGCGGCGGCCTGCTCGAGCGCAGCGGTCCGGGGCGACCGGAGCTGGGCCACGAGGGCGACGACCGCCGCGAGCACGACGAACCCGCCGTACGCGACGCTCACGGGCACGATCCCGACGCTCGGCTCGAACACCCCCGCAACGACGCTCGGTGCACCGAACGCCAGGTAGCTCGCGACGTAGATCGCCGACAGGAGTCCGGCCCGGTGCGCGGGGGACGCCGTGGCGAGCAGCATCCGCAGCCCTGCCTGGAACCCCGCCCCGAAGCCGACGCCCGCGATCACCGCGCCGACGACGACGCCCACGAGCAGGTGCGCGACGACGAACCCGAGCGTGACGACCGGCCCGACGACGAGCGCCACGAGGCCGAGCACGACCGCGTGACGGGCGTCCATGCGCTGGATGACGACCCCCGTCAGCGCACCGGTACCCGCGAACGCCGCGATGAACCCGCCCGCGGCCACGTGGTCCGTCACGCCGAACACCGCCGGCAGGAGGGACGGCACGATGGACAGGAACATCCCGCCGAGCGCCCAGCTCGACACGAGGGCGCCGACGACGCTGCGGAACAGGCGCTTCGACGACGCCGGGATCCCGAGGGTGGGGCGCAGAGACCGGAGCGCGCCGGGCTGCTTGCGGACGCGTTCCGGCACGACGACGAGGGTGGCCGCCGCGAGCACGAGCAGTGCGCCGAAGACGATGTAGACGAGTTGCTCGGGCAGCGGTGCCCACTCGACGAGCATGCCGCTCGAGAGCGCCCCGATCGCGAGGGCGATGGGCGGGACGGCGCCGTTGAGGACACCGGCGAGGGCGCGATGCCGTTCGAGCGAGTGATCGAGGAGCGCCGCACCGAGGGCCCCGATGAGCACGCCCACGAAGACGCCCTGCACGATGCGGGCGACGATGAGCATCGCGACCCCGTTCGCGAGCACGAACAGCACCATCGCGGCGACGACACCGAGCGCACCGACCGCGAGCACGGGCTTCCGGCCGACGTGGTCGGACAGCGCGCCGGCGGTCAACAGGCTGACGAGGAGCCCGGCCACGTAGATCGCGAACACCCCGGTGAGCATGAGCGGGCTCAGGTGCCACTCGGCCGCGTACACAGGGTAGATCGGCGAGGGGATGGCCGACGACGCGACGGAGATGAACATCATCGTCGCGACGATCCAGAAGGCGACGACCGAGCGTCGCGGCTGGGTGGACACGGCCTGTCCGTGGTCGCTCGTGCGCTCCGTCGGTGCCATGCCGTTCCTCCTGGTCCTCGGGCTCGCGCCGCGCGGTCGCAGTACGAGCAGACTCGTACTGTACTCCCAGTACGACCCGAGTCGTACTGCCCAGTACTGGGTGGTAGCCTTCCGCGCATGTCAGCAGCCGTCGCCGTCGCCCCCACCCCGGCACCGCTCCTGCCGCAGCCGGACCCGGACGCGATCGCGCTGCCGAGCGTGATGGCGGCGCTCTCGGACCCCATCCGCCTCACCATCCTGCACCGGTACCTCGTCGACGGCGACGGATCCGAGCAGGCCTGTGGATGGGTGGGGATCGACCGGCCGAAGTCGACGCTGACGCACCACTTCCGGGTCCTGCGCGAGGCCGGCCTGCTCGAGCAGCGTCAGGACGGCCTCGAACGACGCAGCCGCGTCCGGACCGAGGTCATCGCCGCGCGGTTCCCCGGCGTGCTCGACCTCGTCCGCACGTGGCAGGTCCCGCCCGCCGTGCTCCTCGAGGACCTGCCGCCGCTGCCCGCACCGCGCACCGCCGGCGCGCACACCTCGGCTCGCGCGTGACGACGCAGCACGCCCCCGAACTCGCCCCGGCGCCCGCCCGCCGGATCGTCCCCGACGCCGAACTCGCCCGTGCGCTCGCCGAGGACCTGCGCACCGCGGGGTACACCGTCGACGCCGTGGACGCGCTCTGGGGCACGGACGCCGCGGCCGCCCTGCACCGTGGCGACCGCGTCCCCGCGCTCCGGGCCCTGGACGCACAGCGACGCGCCGGCATGACGACCGGTGCCACGAACGACAGCGCGGACGACCGGGCACCGACCGCCACCGCGCCGACCGCCACCGCGCCGATCGCCACAGCACCGACCGCCACAGCGCCGACGCCCACCGCCACGCTCGCCACGTGCTTCGTGCTCGGCGTCGCCGTGCCCCGGACCGACGCCGACGCGGCCCTGCCCACCGCCGGCGTCGAGGCGCTCGCCGCCGCGGGCCTCCTGCGCCTCGTGGGCGACCACGTCGTCCCGGCGGTCGACCTCCGGCCCTACGCCTTCGTCGACGACGCCGGCGCGGGCAGCTGGTGGATCCTGTCCGACCTCGGCGAGGCCGTCCTCGGCGGACCGCTCGGCGAGGACCACGTGCTCGGCGTCGGCGGTGCCACGATGACCCTGAGTGGCCTCATGGTGCCCGTCCCCGTCCGTCGCGTGCTCGACCTCGGCACGGGCTGCGGGATCCAGGCGATGCACGCGCGTCGCCACGCGGACCAGGTCGTGGCGACCGACATCTCGGAGCGGGCCCTCGCGATCGCGCGGTTCAACGCCGACCTCAACGGGCTCGACGGCATCGAGTTCCGCCTCGGGTCCCTGTTCGAGCCCGTCGCGGGAGAGCGGTTCGACCGCATCGTGTCGAATCCGCCGTTCGTCATCACACCCCGGCGCGACGACGTCCCCTCGTACGAGTACCGCGACGGCGGCATGGTCGGCGACGGCCTCGTCGAGACCGTCCTGCGCGGACTCGCCGAGCACCTCGAGCCGGGAGGTACGGCGCAGCTCCTCGGGAACTGGGAGTACCGATGGGGTCGGGACGGGCTCGACCGTGTCCGCGGCTGGTTCGACGACACCGCGTCGGCGCGCGACGTCGACGTCTGGGTCGTCGAGCGCGAGCAGCAGGACCCCGCCCGCTACGCCGAGACCTGGATCCGCGACGGCGGCACGCGACCCGGCACCCCCGCCCACGACCGACTCGTCGACGCCTGGCTCGACGACTTCGCCGCCCGACACGTCACCGCCGTCGGGTTCGGCTACGTCGTCGTCCGCCGACCGGACCCCGTGGCGGAGGCGAGCGGCGCGCCGAGCGGCGGGCGGGCCTCCCGGCTACGGCGCTTCGAACGGATCGCGGACGCGCTCGGCAGCAACCCGACCGGCCTCGGCGCCGCCGTCGCACGGACGCTCGACGCCGTCGCGTGGTCGCGCGGGCACGACGACGAGGCCCTCGGGCGCGCGCACCTCGTGGTCGCCGGCGACGTGACGGAGGAGCGCCACTACTGGCCGGGCAACGACGACCCGACCGTGATCACCCTCGTGCAGGGCGGCGGGTTCGCGCGGCGCGTGGACGCCGACACCGCGCTCGCCGCGTTCGTCGGTGCCTGCGACGGGGACCTGTCGGTGCGGGCGATCATCGAGGCGATCGCGGACCTCACCGGCGTCGGGGCCGAGGACCTCGCCGCCGATCTGCTGCCGCGCGTCCGTGCCCTGCTGCAGGACGGCCTCCTGCGCCCGCCCGCCTGACCTGCTCGGTCCCGCTCGTCCCGCCCCCCACCGCCGAGATCGCAGTCGTCGCCGTTCCGACGGTGGTCAGAACGGCGACGAGTGCGATCTCGCGGAACCGGCTCAGCGGCCGTCGCGCCAGCTGTACTGCGGGTCGTAGCCGATGAGCTCGCGGGCCTTGTCCGACGACAGGAGCGAGCTGACGCCGTCGATCGCGCTCTTCCGGGGGATGTCGGGGACGAACCGCTCGACGAGTTCGATCGTCGGCGTCGTCATGACGGTGTCCGGCGAGGCGATGATGAACGCCTCGAACCCGGTGAGGTCGCTCTCGACTGCCTTGCGAACGGCCTGGGCGCCGTCACGCGAGTCGATGTAGGACCACAGGTTGAAGATCTTCGCCTCGGGCTGCTCGTCCCACGGGTACGCGGGGTAGTCGGTCTCGTCCATGACGTTCGAGAACCGCAGGCCGATCATCTTGAGAGTCGGGTCCCAGCGGGTGAAGTGCCGCGCCATCTCCTCCTCCACGGCCTTGCCGAGCGAGTACGAGGACTGCGGGCGCACGGCGAACTCCTCGTCGACCGGCAGGTACGGCGGCTGGTGCTCGCCCATGGGGATCCCGAGCAGCGTCTCGCTCGACGCCCACACGACGTTCTTGATCCCCGCTGCCTTGGCCGCGTGGAACACGTTGATCGACGCCGTCACGTTGTTCGTGATGAGGGCGACGTCGGGCACGAGGCCCGGCGCCGGGATCGCCGCGAGGTGGACGACGGCGTCGACGGGAGTGTCGTACCGGTCGTCGAGCCCGATGAACGCGCCGAGCACCTGCCCGTAGTCGGTCAGGTCGGTGCGGACGAACGCGACGCCCTCGGGCTTGTCCGGGGACGGCACCCGGTCGAGCAGGACCACGTCGTAGCCGTGCGCGTCGAACTCGCGCACCACGGCCCTCCCGAGCTTGCCGCTGCCACCGGTCACCACTACGCGCGTCATCGCGCCTCCTCGTCGTCGAGTCCCACCGGGCATGGAGCCCGGTCGCGGCCCCAGGCCGCCCGTCCAATCATGCCCGGTCCTGCGCATTCCGGCTCCACCCGGAGAATCGGCCGCGTGATCTGGCTTTCGATGCGGTCGTATCAGTAACATGCACTTCGGTGGACACGGCTGGTTACCGTGACGCCCGCACCGTACGTGGTCGTTCGGAGCGCGCCGCAGCCTCCTGATCCGGCTGTCGGTGCCCCATCGGCTTCGGTGTGTCGATGCGCCCTCGTGGTCTCCACGAGGGCGCATCGTCGTGTTCGGGCCGCGGAGCGACGGAGAACAGCCAGGATGCGTACTGTTCCGCGATCGGACTGTTGACGGGTGACAAACGCACAGCGCGATGCGATCATGGACGCACCATCCCGTTCGGATCAGGGCCGGGATGGGCGCCTCGGCGGGGGAGGGGTCCTCACCACGCCGCCTCTCCCGCCGAGGTCAACCCCGGCGAGTGGCATTCCCTGATCGCCGGACGGTCCTGGTCCCCGTCGCCGGGTCGGGCGTCCGCGTCGCTCAGGCGGCGGGCGTCCAGCCCAGGTGCGGCGCGATCCGGTCGGCGACGAGCGACAGGATCCGACGATGGGACGCGGCGCCGCCGTTGGCGGGCAGCGTGATCACGAGCTGGTCGGTCGCGGCGACCGCGGGGTCCCCGAGCAGCGCCTCCACGATCCGCTCCGGTTCGCCGGCCAGCACCTTGCTGAACCGGAACGGCGGGGTGCCGGAGCGCGGTCGACCCTCGTCGTCCATGCCCGCTGCGTAGCTCTCGATGAACTCGCGGTGCGTGGCGGCGTCGGCGTCGGTCTCGAACGGCACGACGATCCGACCGATCGCGACCCGGCCGGTCCGACCCGGGTGCGCCTCCGCCAGGCGTTCGCGGTACGCGACGATCTGCGCGGCCTGGGCGTCCGCGAACGGCGCCCCGGTGTCCTCGGTGTTGAGCGTCGACAGATGGAGGTCGAGCCCCCGCTCCGCGGTGCGCACCGCCGTGCCCGTGCTGCCGCCGCCCCACCACACGCGATCGAGCACACCGGCGCTGCGCGGCTCGACGACCAGGTCCTTGCCCGCCGGGATGCTCTCGTACCCGCCGCCGCTCGTGCCGAGGGCGTCGCCGCGGAGGGCCTCGAGGAGCCGCGCCGCGCGGGCCTCCGCTTCCTCGCGGAACGGACGGTCGACCGTGCCGAACAGCGGATCGAGCACCGGCCCGGACTGCGGGATCCCCGTGCTGATGCCGAGCTCGACGCGGCCACCGCTCAGGAGGTCCACGGTGGCGACGTCCTCGGCGAGCCGGATGGGGTCCTCGTACCGCATGCCGAGCACCGCGGTGCCGAAACCGATGCGACGGGTGCGTTGTGCCGCCGCCGCGAAGAACGTCATCGGGCTCGTCAGGAACGGCTCGAAGTGCCGGCCGCGGACCCAGCCCGTGGCGTATCCGAGTCCCTCGGCGTGCTCGAACAGCTGCAGGCCGTCCTCGAGCGCGGCGGCGGCCCCTGCGGGCCCGCCGTGGTTCGGGACGAAGGACAGGAACCCGAGTTCGCGCAGCACGGACCCGAGCCTAACCCGTCCGTTCGTTGCGTTCGCATGGAAATGCGCGCGATCGGTTCGGCCGGACCACACCCCGGTCGACGACGCTCGCGACGCTGGTGGCCGCCCGCCCCAGGCGGGATGCGGGAGGATCGACCCACCATGACCGACGTCACCGCCCCGGCACCCCTGCTCACCGCGCTCCCGCCGGCCGGTGACCCCGACGCCGTCTACGCCGCCTTCGCCGAGTGGGCCGAGTCCACCGGCCGTCCGCTCTACCCCGCGCAGGACGAAGCGCTCATCGAACTCGTCTCCGGCGCGAACGTCGTGCTGAGCACCCCCACCGGGACCGGCAAGTCGCTCGTCGCCGCCGGCGCGCACTTCGCCGCGCTCGCCGAGGGCAAGCGGTCGTACTACACCGCCCCGATCAAGGCGCTCGTGTCCGAGAAGTTCTTCCAGCTCGTCGACCTGTTCGGCCCCGAGAACGTCGGCATGGTCACGGGCGACTCCTCGGTGAACGCCGACGCCCCGATCATCTGCTGCACCGCCGAGATCCTCGCGAACACCGCGCTCCGGCAGGGCCCCGACGCCGACATCGACGTGGTCGTGATGGACGAGTTCCACTTCTACGGCGAGCCCGACCGCGGCTGGGCGTGGCAGGTCCCGCTGCTCGTCCTGCACCGTGCGCAGTTCCTGCTCATGTCCGCCACGCTCGGCGACATCGAGGCGATCGCCGAGGACCTGTCCCGGAGGACCGGCCGCGTCACCGCGCGCGTCACCGGGGTGTCCCGCCCGGTCCCGCTCGACTACGAGTACGTCATGACGCCCGTGCAGGAGACCGTCGAGGCGCTCCTGTCGGACGGCAAGGCGCCCGTCTACATCGTGCACTTCGCCCAGGCCGCGGCGCTCGAACGCGCCCAGTCCCTGACGAGCATCACGGTCGCCTCGCGCGAACGCCGTGACGAGATCGCCGCCGCCATCGGCGGCTTCCGGTTCAGCGCCGGGTTCGGTCAGACCCTGTCCCGCCTCATCCGCGCCGGCATCGGGGTGCACCACGCGGGGATGCTCCCGAAGTACCGGCGGCTCGTCGAACAGCTCGCGCAGCGGGGCCTCCTGCCCGTCATCTGCGGTACCGACACCCTGGGCGTCGGCATCAACGTGCCCATCCGGTCGGTGCTGTTCACCGGCCTGACGAAGTTCGACGGCACGAAGATGCGACAACTCAGCGCGCGGGAGTTCCACCAGATCGCCGGTCGCGCGGGACGAGCCGGGTACGACACCGAGGGCACGGTCGTCGCCGAGGCGCCCGAGCACGACATCGAGAACGCACGTGCCCTCGCCAAGGCCGGTGACGACCCGAAGAAGAAGAACAAGGTCAAGCGCAAGAAGGCCCCCGACGGGTTCGTCTCCTGGGGCGAGGCGTCGTTCCAGCGGCTCATCGCCGCCGAGCCCGAACCGCTCGCGTCCCGGATGCGCATCACCCACGCGATGGTGCTCGCGGTGGTCGGTCGCGGTGGCGACGTGTTCGGTGCCGTGCGCGACCTCGTGTTCGCGAACCACGAGCCTCCCGCCCGTCAGTTCGCGCTCGCGCGCCGCGCGCTCACGATCGCGCGGACGCTGCTCACCGCCGGCGTCATCGAGCGGGTCCCGGCCGGGAGGCCCGGGGAGCCCCCGACGGTCCGGCTCACCGTCGACCTGCAGCCGAACTTCGCCCTGAACCAGCCCCTGTCGCCGTTCGCGCTCGCCGCGTTCGAGCTGCTCGACCCCGAGTCGCCGACGTACGCCCTCGACATGGTGTCCATCGTCGAGTCCACGCTCGACGACCCACGTGCGATCCTCGGCGCCCAGCAGTTCAAGGAACGCGGCGAGGCCGTCGCCGCCATGAAGCGTGAGGGCATCGAGTACGAGGAGCGCATGGAACTCCTCGAGGACGTCACCCACCCGCGGCCGCTCGCGGAGCTCCTCGAAGCCGCGTACGAGGCGTACGGCCGGGAACAGCCGTGGGTGCTCGACTTCGCCCTGTCCCCGAAGTCCGTCGTCCGCGACATGTTCGAACGCGCCATGACCTTCGGCGACTACGTCCGCTTCTACGGCCTCTCGCGCTCCGAGGGGCTCGTCCTCCGGTACCTCTCCGACGCCTACCGCGCGCTGCGGCAGACGATCCCGACCGAGATGCGGACGGACGAGCTCACCGACATCGTGGAGTGGCTCGGCGAACTCGTGCGGCAGGTGGACTCCTCGCTCGTCGACGAATGGGAGGCCATGGTCGCCCCGCACCTCGTCGGGGACGCGCCCGAAGCGGAGATCGCCCCGCCCGCGCCGAACCGCTTGACGACGAACACCCGGGCGTTCCGGGTGCTCGTGCGGAACGAACTGTTCCGGCGCGTGCAGCTCGCCGCGCTCGACGACGCCGAGGCCCTGGGGGAGCTCGACGCCGCCGCCGGCCACGACTGGCGTGCCTGGGACGCCGTGCTCGAGGAGTACTACGCGGAGCACGACAGCATCGGCACCGACGCCGACGCACGCTCCATGCGGTACCTCGTGCTCGACGAAGCGGGGCCCGGGCGGACCTGGCGGGCGCGGCAGATCTTCGCCGACCCCGAGGGCGACAACGACTTCGGGATCGTCGCGACCGTCGACCTCGACGCGTCGGACGAGGCCGGGGAGGCCGTGGTCCGCGTCACCGAGATCGGCCGGTTCGACGGCTGGACCGAGGTCGACGTCGACTGAGGTCCGTCCGGCGGTCAGCCCTGCGAGGGGGAGACCGCCTCCGACCGGCCGTTCGGGTCGAGGTTGAGCAGGTCGCCTTCGTCGAGCCAGTCCCGCTCGTGGAACCCGCTCTGCGGATTGAGCCACCGCAGCTGCGCGAGCGTGATCCCGAGGCGCTTCGCCACGGTCACCGCGCGGTCCCCGTGCGCGACGAAGTACTGCACCGGCTTGCCCGTGGCGTCCCGGACGATCGTGCCGTAGGCGTACGGGACCGCCGCTGCGATCGTGCCGATGTGGAACCCGGGGTACGGGGACGGCACGTGCCAGGTCAGGGGCGCGGCGGCGAGGACGTGGTTCGCCCACGACGGGATCGTGTTCGCGGCCGCCTCGGCGTCGGTGTTCAGGGGGATGAGCACCACGCTCCGGAGGAAGCTCGGGTCGTTCCCGGCCTCGGACAGGTCGTCCACGGTCGGCGGTTGTCCACCGGCGCCCCACTGGACCAGACCGATCGACGCGAGGTCGTAGCCGTCCCCCTGGTGCGCCACGCTCGGGCGGAACTCGAGCGACATCGGCTGGGACACCGTCGTCCGGAACCCCGACAGCTCGGCGGTGAACGTGCCGTCACCGTCCGAGACCACGCGCACGTGTGCGGATGTGTCGCCGCTGGGCGACGTGACGTCCGTCTCGGCGACCACCGTGCCGCGCGGGAGGGACGCGGGCTCGTGCTCGTCCACCGTGGTGTCGGGAGCCGTCGTCGTGCCTGCCGCTGGCTGTGACGGGTTCGCCGACGCGTGCGGACCGTGCGCGTGCGGACCGTGCGCATGTGGATCGTGCGGGTGCGGTCCTGGCGCTGCCCCGTGACCGGCACCGAACACACTGCAGCCGGCGAGCGCGAACGCCGCCAGCGCCGTGACGGCAACGCCGCCGATCGCACGAGTCCCCATGGCTCCCCCCGTCAGCCGGAGCCTAACGGCTCGCGCGCGACCGGGACAACCGGCGAACGGAGGGCGCATCGCGGTCCTGACGTGGAGGGGCGGATCGCGGTCCGTCGTCCCGGTGGCGAGGCCGCCCCGGGTCGCCCCTCAGAAGAGCGTCGCGGGCGGCGTGGCCTCGGGTAACGGGGCGGGGTCGGTGACCTCGACCCCGGGCCACCCCGGCCCGTGCGGGACCTCGGACCTGCGCTGGTAGGCGGTCGCCGCGGCTCGGGCGCGAGTGTCGGCGGCCTCGTTCATCTCGTGGCCCACGTGCCCCCGGACCCACTCGAACGTGACCTTGCGGCCCTGCAGTTCGGCGTCGAGCTCCTTGATGATCTCGACGTTGAGCACCGGCTTGCCGTCGGCCTTGCGCCAGCCCTTGCGCTTCCAGCCGGCGAGCCACTCGGTGCAGGCCTTGATGGCGTACTGGCTGTCGCACAGGATGTGCAGCGGCTCGCCCGTGGCCTTGGTGGCACGCAGCAGCTGGAGCACGGCGGTCAGTTCGCCCTGGTTGTTCGTGGCGCTCGGCCATCCGCCCGCGGCCCACCGGTCATCGTCCACGTACCAGGCCCAGCCGGCGGGGCCGGGGTTGCCGAGGGCGGAGCCGTCAGCGGCGGCGACGATCGTCACGGGACCTCCAGGTGCTAGCGAGTGCCGGACCACGGTACCCGACCTCGGCGGTGTGCCCCGGGCCTCCCGGCCGACCTGTGGATGACGATCAGGCGGGGCCGCGCTCGGCGGTCCGCAGCGCGGCCACGAGCGCATCACCGTCCGCGACGTCCCAGAACGCGAGCTCCTGCGGGCCGAACAGGCCGTCGAGCCCGGTGTTCCGGTAGACCTGGGCGTTCACCGCTCGGTTGCCGAACGTGCCTCCGGCGACGACGCTCGTCCACTCGACGCTGCAGTGCCTCCGGTCGCGGGACCACGACGTGGTGTGCTCCGAGCGACGGACCGGGGTCTCACGCGTCCGGCCCGCAGCCGTGACCAGCGCTCGACGGTCCGTGATCGCGTATGCCGTGACCCGCTTGCGGTGCCACTTGACGACGAACCGTCCGAGCAGCATGTGCAGTCCCACCAGGGCGAAGACCCCGCCGAAGAGGACGAAGAACCACGGGGCGCCGGACGACACCGCCGTTGCGAGCCAGAACGCGACGAACGCGCACCACATGATGCTGAAGGGCACGAGGAACGCGTCGCGCCCGGTGAACAGGACCGACGGGTCGCCGCGACCGCTCCAGAGCAGGCGCTCGCCGGGTTCGAGCTCGCGCGTCACCTGGTCGCGGGCACTCGGATCATCGCGAGGATCGGTCACGAAGACGACGCTACGGGTCCAGGGGACGGCCTGCCTGCGGGATGAGTGAGCGCTCAGGCGACGCGGTCCGGGTGCGACCCGATGCGCTCCCCGTTCTCGAGTGCCGCGATCGCCGCCATGTCGTCGTCGTCGAGTCCGAACCGGCCGACATCGATGTTCGACGCGATGCGCGCCGGCGTGACGGACTTCGGCAGGACCACGACCTCCTGCTGCAGGTTCCAGCGCACGAGCACCTGCGCGACGGACACGTCGTGCTTGGCCGCGATGCGCGCCAAGGTCGGTTCGTCCACCAGGCGTCCGCGGCCGAGCGGCGACCAGGCCTCCGTGACGATCCCGTGCCGCGCGTGGAAGGTCATGAGCTCCGTCTGCGGCAGCCACGGGTGCCGCTCGACCTGGTTCACCGCCGGGAGCACGTCCGTCTCGTCGAGGAGCCGCTGCAGGTGCTCGACCTGGAAGTTCGAGACGCCGATCGAGGTCGCGCGCCCCTCGGTCCGGATCCGCTCGAGCGCCCGCCAGGTGTCGATGTAGCGGTCGTTCGCCGCCGCCGGCCAGTGGATGAGGTACAGGTCCACCCGATCGAGCTCCAACCGGTCGAGCGATGCGTCGAACGCCCGCATCGTCGCGTCGAACCCCTGGTTCGTGTTCCACACCTTCGTCGTGACGAACACCTCGTCGCGGTCGACCTCGGCGGTCCGGAGGGCCCGGCCGACCCCGGCTTCGTTGCCGTACATCTCGGCCGTGTCGACGTGCCGGTAGCCGACGTGCAGGGCCTCGCGCACGGCACGCTCGGCCTCGTCGTCGGAGACCTTGTACACGCCGAGACCGACGGCGGGGATGGTGTTGCCGTCGAGCAGGGCGACGGTGGGGACGGTTGCGGGATCGACCATGGTGTCCATGCTGCCCCGCGGCGGCTTGCGCTGGTTCCCCTGGTGCCCCTGGCCTCCCGCTGGTGCCGCTGGTGCCGCTGGTGTCCTTGGCCTCCCGTTGGTCTTCGGCATCCCCCCTGTCGGACGACGCCCGCGACGTCGGTTCATGCGGGCGCGCAGATGCTCGTGGATACGACGACATCCCCCCTGTCCGACGACGCCCGCGGTGTCGAGGACAGGCGGGCCAGCGGGGAGTGGGGCCAGCGGGTGGCCCGGGCAGGCCGCGTGCGGGCGGGCTCAGGTCGTGGGCAGATCGACCGGCTCGGTGTCCGGGATCGGCGATGCGTCCCGCCCACGGAGGTCGGGCAACCACCGCCGGGCGAACAGCGGCACGAGCACCCCGACGAAGGCCGTGACCGCGCCGACCGCCAAGCCGCCGACGGCACCGTGCGCGTCGATGAGGAAGCCGGCCACCGCGGACCCGAGCGCGGCGCCGATGAGCTGCCCGGTCCCCATCCAGCCGTAGGCCTCGGCCGTGTCGCTGAACTTGACGGTCGACGACACCGAGCCGAACATGACCGCGAGTGCGGGGGCGATGCCGCCGCCGGCGATGAGCAGGGTCAGGCACAGCCACCAGAAACTCGGGTGGACCGTCGTGAGGACGAGCCCCACGAAGACGATGACCATCCGGATCCACAGTCCGTTCGGCGCGATCGGACGGTGCCCGAACGCCAGCCCACCGCCGAGCGACCCGATCGCGAACAGGGCCAGCACGATGCCCGCGTTCGGGCTGCCGTCACCGAACGCGCTCGTCACGCCGGCCTCCACCGCCGCGCACGCGCCGATGAGCAGGAACCCGGTGAACGTGGCGACGAGCACCGACGGGCGACGGAGCACGGTGCCGAACGCGCGTTTCGAGCGGGGGATACGCACGCGGCCGACCTCGGGGGACGCGATGAACCAGATGCCGCCGACGACGAGGAACGCGATGGCGATCACGATCGCGAGCACGGTGCTGATCTGCGTCGCGACGAACGTCGTGATGACGGGGCCGGCCACCCAGATGAGCTCCTGCGCCGACGCGTCGAGCGAGAACAGCGGGGTCAGCTGCGCCGACGTCACCATCTTCGGGTAGATCGTCCGCACCGCCGGTTGCACGGGCGGAACGGCGAGACCGCCGACGAACCCGACGAGCATGTACAGCGGAACGGGCATGATGACGAACGCGACGGCGGCCATGCTCACCGCACAGACCGAGGTCGTGAGGATGAGCACCGGCCGCATGCCCCACTGGCCCATCCACCGGCTGGTGAGCGGACCGGCGATGGCCTGTCCGATGCTCGAGGCGGCCAGGACGAGCCCAGCGGCGCCGTAGGAGTGCGCCACGCGCTCGACGTGGAGCAGGTACGCGAGCGACAGCATCCCGAAGGGGAACCGGGCGGTCAGCTGTGCCGCGATGACGCGGCCGACCCCCGGAGTCCGCAGCAGGTTCCCGTACGCGCTCACCGTCCTCAGTGTACGGACGCGACGGTGCCGGCCGTGAGGGTCGACACGCGCCGTGGAGAGCGGCCCGCCGTCCACAGATGGCCGGTCGCGCACCTCCCGGGGGCGACGACCGGCGGGGCCTCGGACGGTCGTCGGTTGCCACGTCGGAGCCTCCGTCCGCCACCTCCACAACGGGGGAGGGGGCATTGCCCAGGACCCGACGCGCGACACGCCGAACCGCGAATCCCACACCCTGTGGAACACGCCCTCCACCGTTGTGCACAGATGTCGGTGGCCGGGCGGAGACTGGCGGAAATCCGGGCCTCCGAGGGGCTCCACCGGAATGCCCCACCTGTGGGGACTGTTGTGGAGAACTACACGGGTGTAACACTTCCTCTTGTGGTCGACTCCGGTGTCGGACACAAGATGTAGTATCGACCAGCCGGGACAGACCGGCCCCTCACGGGGCCGGAACGCCCCTCACCGGGGCCATCACGGACCGGCCGTCCGGACCAGGATCCGGGCCCACACGCACCAGTAGCAGCACACCGAGAACCACCGCCGGACAGCCCGTCCGGGACACCACCTCTGGGGAGATCATGGCCGTCACCGTCTACACCAAGCCGTCCTGCGTCCAGTGCACGGCGACGTACCGCGCGCTCGACAACAAGGGCATCGAGTACGAGGTCCACGACGTCTCCTCCGACCCCGCCGCGCTCGAGCACGTCAAGAGCCTCGGTTACCTCCAGGCGCCGGTCGTCGTGACCGACGACGACCACTGGTCCGGCTTCCGTCCCGACAAGATCGCCGGCCTCGTCGCCGAGATCGGCTGACCCACCGCACCCACCTGCAGGGCACCGCGCCCGCTCCTCGCCCGTCCACTCGTCGGAGGCGCGTCATGAGCCAGCTCGTGTACTTCTCGAGCGTCTCGGGCAACACGGCGCGGTTCGTCGACAAGCTCGGACGCCCGGCCGTCCGCATCCCGCTGTTCGCCAAGGAGCCCCCGCTCCGCGTCGACGAGCCGTACGTGCTCGTCCTACCGACGTACGGCGGTGGCAACGGGCGCGGCGCGGTGCCCAAGCAGGTCATCTCCTTCCTCAACGACGAACACAACCGGTCGTTGATCCGCGGCGTCATCGTCGGCGGGAACACCAACTTCGGCGACGCCTACGGACTCGCCGGCGACATCGTGGCCGCCAAGTGCCACGTGCCCGTGCTCTATCGATTCGAACTCTTCGGGACCCCTGACGACGTGCAGGCGGTCAACTCAGGATTGGATGCATTTTGGACGCAGCAGTTGCAGACGTCGATCTGACGTCGCCCGCGACGGGGATGGACTACCACGCCCTGAACGCCATGCTCAACCTCTACGGTCCGAGCGGCGAGATCCAGTTCGACAAGGACCGCGAGGCCGCCAAGCAGTACTTCCTGCAGCACGTCAACCAGAACACGGTCTTCTTCCACAACCTCAAGGAGCGTCTCGACTACCTGGTCGAGAACGACTACTACGAGCAGGCCGTGATCGACCAGTACTCGCTCGAGTTCATCCAGCGGCTCAACGACCTCGCCTACTCCAAGAAGTTCCGGTTCCAGACCTTCCTCGGGGCGTTCAAGTACTACACGAGCTACACGCTCAAGACCTTCGATGGCAAGCGGTACCTCGAGCGCTTCGAGGACCGCGTCGTCATGACCGCGCTCGGGCTCGCCCACGGTGACGAGGACCTCGCGGTCAACCTCGTCGAGGAGATCATCGGCGGCCGGTTCCAGCCGGCGACCCCGACGTTCCTCAACACGGGCAAGGCCCAGCGCGGCGAACTCGTCTCCTGCTTCCTCCTCCGCATCGAGGACAACATGGAGTCGATCTCGCGCGGCATCAACTCGGCCCTCCAGCTGTCCAAGCGCGGCGGCGGTGTCGCCCTGCTGCTCTCGAACATCCGCGAGGCCGGCGCCCCGATCAAGCAGATCGAGAACCAGTCGTCCGGGATCATCCCCGTGATGAAGCTCCTCGAGGACTCGTTCTCGTACGCGAACCAGCTCGGTGCCCGTCAGGGTGCGGGTGCGGTGTACCTGTCGGCGCACCACCCCGACATCATGCGGTTCCTCGACACCAAGCGCGAGAACGCCGACGAGAAGATCCGCATCAAGACGCTGTCGCTCGGTGTCGTCGTGCCGGACATCACCTTCGAGCTCGCCAAGAACAACGAGGACATGTACCTGTTCTCGCCCTACGACGTCGAGCGCGTCTACGGCATCCCGTTCGGCGACGTCCCGATGACCGAGAAGTACCGCGAGATGGTCGACGACCCGCGGATCAAGAAGACCAAGATCAAGGCGCGCGACTTCTTCCAGACGATCGCCGAGATCCAGTTCGAGTCGGGCTACCCGTACATCGTGTTCGAGGACACGGTGAACAAGGCCAACCCGATCAAGGGCCGGATCAACATGTCGAACCTGTGCTCGGAGATCCTCCAGGTCAACACCCCGACGACCTACAACGAGGACCTGTCGTACAACACGATCGGCAAGGACATCTCCTGCAACCTCGGGTCGCTCAACATCGCGCTGACGATGGACTCGCCCGACTTCGGCAAGACCATCGAGACCGCGATCCGTGGCCTCACCGCCGTGTCGCAGCAGTCGCACATCCGCTCGGTCCGCTCGATCGAGGACGGTAACGACAAGTCCCACGCGATCGGCCTCGGGCAGATGAACCTGCACGGCTACCTCGCGCGTGAGCGCGTCCACTACGGCAGCGACGAGGGCATCGACTTCACGAACATCTACTTCTACACGGTGCTGTACCACGCACTGCGGGCGTCGAACACGATCGCGATCGAGCAGGGCACCGCCTTCGAGGGCTTCGCCGACTCGAAGTACGCGTCGGGCGAGTTCTTCGACAAGTACACCGAGCAGGCGTGGGTCCCCGCGACCGGTCGGGTGCAGGCGCTGTTCGACGACGCCGGCATCCACATCCCGACCCAGGCCGACTGGGCCGCGCTCAAGGCCTCGGTCCAGGAGCACGGCATCTACAACCAGAACCTGCAGGCCGTGCCGCCGACGGGATCGATCTCGTACATCAACCACTCGACGTCGTCGATCCACCCGATCGCGTCGAAGATCGAGATCCGCAAGGAAGGCAAGCTCGGCCGCGTCTACTACCCGGCGCCGTTCATGACGAACGACAACCTGGAGTACTACACGGACGCGTACGAGATCGGCCCCGAGAAGATCATCGACACGTACGCGGCGGCGACGCAGCACGTGGACCAGGGCCTGTCGCTCACGCTGTTCTTCAAGGACACCGCGACCACCCGCGACATCAACAAGGCGCAGATCTACGCGTGGCGCAAGGGGATCAAGACGATCTACTACATCCGCCTCCGTCAGCTCGCGCTCGAGGGCACCGAGGTCGAGGGCTGCGTCAGCTGCATGCTGTAGCCGCCGGTCGCTGATCGCGACCACCCCCGGTCTGGAGGGACGGTGCCAGCCCGCACCGTCCCTCCAGACCGGCTCCCACCACCACATCCCATCCGCGCATCCCCACAACCCCCGAACGAGGAACCCACGTTGGTCGAGAAGCTGAAGCTCATCGATTCGGTCCAGGCCATCAACTGGAACCGCATCCAGGACGACAAGGACGTCGAGGTCTGGAACCGCCTCGTCAACAACTTCTGGCTGCCCGAGAAGGTGCCGCTGTCGAACGACGTGCAGTCGTGGAACACGCTCACGCCCGAGGAGCAGACGCTGACCATGCGCGTGTTCACCGGCCTGACGCTGCTCGACACCATCCAGGGCACGGTCGGCGCGGTCTCGCTGATCCCCGATGCGCTCACCCCGCACGAGGAAGCCGTCTACACGAACATCGCGTTCATGGAGTCGGTGCACGCCAAGAGCTACTCGTCGATCTTCTCGACCCTCGCGTCGACGCCCGAGATCGACGAGGCCTTCCGCTGGTCGGTGGAGAACCCGAACCTGCAGAAGAAGGCGTCCATCGTGATGGACTACTACAAGGGCGACGAGCCGCTCAAGCGCAAGGTCGCGTCGACCCTGCTCGAGTCGTTCCTGTTCTACTCGGGCTTCTACCTGCCGATGCACTGGTCGTCGCGCGCGAAGCTGACGAACACGGCCGACCTGGTCCGCCTGATCATCCGCGACGAGGCCGTGCACGGGTACTACATCGGCTACAAGTTCCAGAAGGGGCTCGAGCTCGTCACCGAGGCCGAGCGGCAGGACCTGAAGGACTACACGTTCTCGTTGCTCTACGAGCTCTACGACAACGAGGCGCAGTACACGCAGGATCTCTACGACGGCGTCGGCCTGACCGAGGACGTCAAGAAGTTCCTGCACTACAACGCCAACAAGGCGCTCATGAACCTGGGCTACGAGCCGATGTTCCCGAAGAACATCACCGACGTGAACCCGGCCATCCTCTCGGCCCTGTCGCCGAACGCCGACGAGAACCACGACTTCTTCTCGGGGTCGGGTTCGTCGTACGTCATCGGCAAGGCCGTGAACACCGAGGACGAGGACTGGGACTTCTGATCCCGAGCGCTTGCTGATCCGGCGGCGTCAGCGCTCCGCCGCTCCGAGCCCGAGTGTTGGATGGCACCCATCATTGAGTATTTGCACCAAACGTTGTAAATCGCCGCTCGTGGCACAACCGACTCTGGGTGACGTCATCCGAGATTGGGCGTAGGCAGCCGGCGAGCTCGAGCCAGGAGCGCAGCGTCCTGCGGGCTGAGGGGAGAACGCACGCGGTGGTCGCGACGGTACAGCGCTGCGCGGCTCCGTGGTACTCGGACGCTCTCGAGGGGTCGGCACACGATCACGGTGGCACCCCACGGAATGTTCTCGCGGTTCGTCGATAAGCCGTGGGCCGCCCTTGTCGTCCGCCAGCTAACTTGTCCGACTGCCACTCAACGTGTCTGAAATACGAAGACGGACACGTTGTTTGGCAGCGCGGGCGGCGCACGTCCATGGCGGGTCGGCCAAGCCTTCATTCGTCGCGAGGCGTCCGAATGGCGTGCGCCAACTGCAAAAGGTCGCGGACCACCTATGTGAGACGGGGCACGCCTTGGACTAGGGCGGCAGGAGTCGGGGCCACCTGTAAACATCAGGACGGCCACTGGAGGACCGGCTAAGGGACAGCGAAGTCCTACACTCCCCCTCGTGAGCAAACGCAGTCCGAAGCCACCCTTCTTCCGACGCCCGAAGCCCTATGCAGGCGAGGAAGTCTGGATCGTCCAGCACGACGATTCACCGCACAACACAGTCGTGGGCGTGTTCGCTACAGCCGACGAGGCAGACGCCTTCATGGACACGGTCAAGGATGACTACGAGAACGGCGTCATCTGCTCGAGTTTCCCGATTCCATATCGGTCCACCGATGGCGCCGTCCGGTACCAGGCTAAGGACTGATGTCGACGTTCAGCAGCCGATTGACTACCAGGCAGCGTCTCGACGCGAATTTGCGCTGGAGAGTGCGCCTTGTTTGGTCGCGATCGCAGGGACCTGCGTCACCACCGCCCACACAACCAAGACAAGGATGGCGAGGAACGCGGCACCCCTGCGGAAGGCGGAGTCGACCGTGATCGAGTCCAGGCCCGCTGTCCGAGCTTCAGCTGGGTGGCGGAGGCGGGACGTCTCCGTCGGCTAGTGTCTATCTACGTGAAAGGGGCCGCTCGTGGTCGATCCAAGGACGAATCTGATTCCCGGCCCGACTGCAAGATGGCTGCTGTTCGCGCGGGTGTGGATGTTCGGAATCTTCTTCGTCGACATGCTCACCATGCTCGCGTTCGCGATCTTCGACTTCTCGGCCCTGCGCAATCCTGCCTGGTACGTGATCATGTTCCCGCTGATCGTCGCCTTCGCCATCTCGAATGTCTACTACGCGGTGGTGAAGAAGCGAGAGCTCGCGCAGGGCTACACCACCCTGCCGATGGACTTCCCGAATACTGAAGTGCGCGATCCCGCGACAGGGAACGTGCTGAACGCTGCGGGCCAATCGCTTCCCGACGACTTCAGTCTCAAGCGCGCCCGGGCCGAGTACGCACGCTCCCAGGGTGTCTGAGACCTCAACGGCGGGACAACGCTGCTCGGCCCCGTTGGCGACTGATCGGATCCGGTCCACGCCTGTCATTAAGTAGGAGGCCCTGGCAGCAGCTGAAGCGGCGACACTTCTCGCCCTGGGCATCGGCGCTGCCGTCCTCTCATGGGTTCTGGACGAGGCCGCGAAAGCCCAGCGCGGAACGTTGCTGCAGGTACACAAGCTGAACGCACCAGCGCGCCGCTTGTACGAACGGCTCGGGTTCGTTCGGTTCGACGATACAGAGACGCATCACCTGCTTCGACACGAGTGAATCCAACGTCCCGGCGAGGGATCGCTCACTGACACGGGGCTGTCAGCGCAGCGCGTCGATGAAGGTGGTGGCAGCGGTGAGCGCCTAGCTGTACTGCCCAGGGACGTTGGTTGTGTTGCGACGACTCGCTGTAGTCGTTGGGATGTGAGAAGGACCTCCTGCAGTGGAGTGGAGCTGTCTAGTTCACACACTCTCCGCAG